>CAUZEG010000076.1:0-16970 GCA_963578775.1 Myxococcales bacterium | reverse complement strand
GGCCGCGTCGGCTGGTCCATTATCGTCCTGGGCGTCTGTCGTCGCCGTGTCGGGTGGCGTCGTATCGGTGGAGATATCGACGCCCGTATCCGTTGTTGTGCCCGTATCTCCGGGGCCGGTAGTGCTGCTTCCGCAGCCAGAAAAAATCAACGATAGGACCGAAAAGAAAACCAGAAATCGCACCATAATCCCCCGATAAAGGAGGGACCGGTGTACCAAAGGGCCAACAGGTCGGCAAGGACTTCCTTTGGCCGGTTGGCCATTGGCAGATCACCGGATCTACGCACCCTCAGGGGCAGTTCGAGAGATTGGAGATCCAGTCTTCGATCAATGTCCTTGCCTCCGGATCGTGGCGCGAGGTGGCGAGGGGAGGCATGCGGTAGGGGGGCTGCGCCAGGATCCGCTGATAGACCATACTGGTGGATGGTGAACCCGGGCTTAGCAGGGTCGCGCCGTCGATACCGAGATTGCCCTTATTGGGGCTCACCCCACAGGTGACGCTGTCGCTGAGGGCGGTCGACCACCGAAGGTCCATATCTTCCGGTCCGAGCGCCCCCATATGGCAGTTCGCGCAATTGACGTGGAGCCAGCTACGAGCGCGGTCGTCCAGTGGGGCGGCTGCGTTGTCCGGCTGGGGGTGCGCGGGCAGAGTAGCGAGCGCGGTCGGCGAGGTGCCCTGGGCAAAAAGATCCCAGGTGGTCCAGGTCGTGAGCTGGTTGTCGACGGGGCCGTATAGGGATGTCTCGCGGTTCAGTTGGGCGGTCTCCAGTCCGAGGATGCCGCCGGCTTCCGTCGTATGGCAGCTCTTACATTGGTGGCGCGCCGGAAACTGCCAGGTGAAGGAGACTGGGCCCTCGGCCTCGGTCACGACTACATCGCGCGTGGCGCCGCTCTGGAGCAGGGTCGCGTCGGTGCCAGCGTCGTTCCAACGGTAGACATAACCCCGTACGCCGTCTGCTTCCTGGACCAGGAAGCGGGTCTCCAGCCGAGTGGGGCTCGTCGGGTTGTCTCCAGCCTGCTCGATCTCGAAGTGTTTGATGAAGAGGGTGCCCTCCGGGATGGACCACGCGCCGGTCGGGTCGAAGCCGATCTGACCGCCGTCGGGCAGGACCATCCAGCGGAATTTCTCGGCACCGTCGGACCAGAAGGGCAGGTTGAGTTCGTAGGGAAGGACGCCGGCGGCCGGCTCCATCGTGGTGAGATCGGTGAAGCAGCCCGTCTCTGTCAGGGTCTGCGGGAAGAGCGCAGGTTGTTCTCCAGGCGAGCCGTCGCCGACCTCTTCGAAGCGATAGATCGTGCCGTTGAGGAGGCCGAGTACATAGACTTCGCCCTCGGCGTCCTGGCCGAAACCGGCGATCTTGACTGGGGTCGTCAGCGCCGGCCCCTCGGGGGGACTCTGGTCGGTGGGCAGCAGGTACAGGCTATACTGTTCGTAGTCGGCAAAGATGTAGGTGCCGTACAGTGACGGGACCTTACTGCCCCGGTAGACATAACCGCCGGTGACTGAGCCTTTGCCGTCGGTCGGATACTGCATGATGGGCAGAGTCAGACCGGTCTGGTCGCAGTTCGAGACCTCCGGGGGAAAGCAGGCCATACCCTCCATGGTGTTCCAGCCGTGATTTTCTCCCAGACCGATAACCGCGATCTCCTCCCAGTCCTTCTGGCCCACGTCGCCGGCCCATAAGGCGCCCGTCAGCGTGTCGAAGGAGAAGCGCCAGGGATTGCGCAGACCCCAGGCGAAGATTTCCGCCCGGCCGCCGCCTTGTACGAAGGGGTTATCCGCCGGGATGCCGTAATTCAGCCCTCCGGAGGGATTATCCACATCGATCCGCAGCATGGCGCCGAGCAATGTATCGGTGTTCTGGCCATGGCCATAGGGATCGCCGCCCCAGCCGCCATCTCCCATCCCGATATAGAGGTAGCCGTCGGGGCCAAACTCGATCATCCCGCCGTCGTGGTTGTAGAAGGGCTGGACGATGTCTAGCAGGACCACTTCGCTAGATGGGTTGGCCTGGTTGGGGTTCGACCCGCTCACCGTGAACCGGGATACGATGGAGTGCATGGTAGAACCGGTCTTGATCGTATAATTCACAAAAAAGTGGCCGTTGTTGGCGTAGTCCGGGTGAAAATCCAGTCCTAGCAGCCCACCTTCGCTATCCGTGGCGATGGCGTTCGAGAGGTTCAGGAAGGTCGCCCTGGTCGACACCGCCGGATCGTTGTTGAAGACCGCGATGGTCCCGAAGCGCTCGACCACGAAGAGGCGACCCGAACCGTCGTTCGCGTGGGTGAGAAGCAGCGGAAAGCTGACGCTAAGATTCGGGAAGGCGTTGGTCAGCACCACCGAGGTATCCGATGGCGGCTCGGCCGGTAGATTACAGGCCGCGGAGTAGACGAAGGGCTGCAATGTGCCCGCGTCGGGCTCTGCGTCCGGCGCCACGTCGGCTATATCGGTGGTCGTATTGTCCGTCTGCGTGTCTGTCGTTGCGGTATCCGGCGTATCCGTCTGTATGCCTGCATCACCGGGGCCGGTGTCGCTGCCAGGGCAGCCGACGCAAACCAACGATAAGACCATAAAGAAAACCAGGTATCGCACCATATATCCCCGATCCATGAGGTATTGGTGTACCAAACGGGCAACGGTGCAGCAAGAAGTCTCCGGTCTTGAGATCGCCTCTGGCCGGGTGCAATGCGGCTCGGTTCACGCTACAATATTCGTCCCTGGGTTGGATCGGAGTGTAAGGGATGAATCGTACGAGTTGCTGGATCGGAGCAATCCTTCTTTTTCTATGGGCCGGATGTTCCAGTGGTACCGACATCGAGCCCGGCCCGGGCGATGTAGGTCAACAGGTCGATCCGGGCATGCCCACCGATATGGCCACCGATCAGGAACCCACAGCCGTGGATGTGGTTACCGATCTCTCCGATGACAGTCTTTCGGAGCCCGATGCCGATCCGGGTTGCGATCCCGGGACGGGCTGTTTTGGGGATCCCTGTCAAAGCAACGCGGACTGTGTCTCCGGCTTCTGTTTACTGCATGAGGGCGATCGTATCTGCTCCAAGCCTTGCATTGAAGACTGCCCCCAGGGCTGGAGTTGTCAGCCGGTCGATACCGGAGGAACCGATCTCAGCTTTGCCTGTGTCTCGGACTTCAGCCATCTCTGTCAGCCCTGCATGAGCAAAGAAGATTGTTCCGCTGGATCTGTTCAGAATGTCTGTGTGAATTATGGCGAGGTCGGAAAGTTCTGTGGAGCATCCTGCGCCAACGGCGGCCTATGCCCAGAGGGTTATATTTGTGAAGACATCGCCTCGGTAAGTGGTGGTGTCAGCGCCCAATGCATCAACGCCGATGGGGTTTGCGACTGCGGCCAGACGGCGACCGATCTGGCTCTGTCCACAGAATGCAGCCTGTCCAACGAAGCCGGGACCTGCACCGGAATACGCACCTGTACGCCGGAGGGATTGAGTGCCTGCGATGCTCTGGAGCCGGCCGTGGAAGTCTGCAATGGCGTCGACGACAATTGCGATGGCAGTATCGACGAGAGCACCTGTGACGATGCCAATCCCTGTACGACCGATGTCTGCCAGGGAGAGGCCGGCTGCCAATATACGGTTTTGATCGATATCCCCTGTGATGATGGGACGGCCTGCACGGTGGGTGAGACGTGTACCGACGGGGAATGCGTCGGGGAGGACGTCCACTGTGATAACGGCAATCCCTGCACCGATGATATCTGTGATCCCACCGTGGGCTGTGTCTATACGCCCAACGATCTGGATTGCGACGATTATAACGACTGCACCCTGGGCGATATTTGTTCGGACGGCGATTGTGTTCCGGGGCTGGAGATTTCCTGTAACGACGGCAATCCCTGCACCGACGATAGCTGCACGGATACGGGATGTGCGTTTTCGGCCAATACCGAGGACTGTGACGATGGCAATCCCTGTACACCCCTGGATATCTGCTATTCCGGCGTATGCCAGGGATTGGGGATCCCCAATTGCGACGATGGTAACGACTGTACGACCGATGTCTGCGATGCGGGCAGTGGCTGCATCGCAAACAATAACAACCTGCCCTGTACCGATGGCAACATCTGCACTCTGAACGATGCCTGCGGGGACGGGGCCTGCCAACCAGGCACAACGACGCTGATCTGCGACGATGGCAATCCCTGTACCGACGATAGCTGCCATCCCCTGTCTGGCTGCATCTTTACCCACAATACGGCGGCTTGTGACGACGGCAATGCCTGTACACCGGATGATGTCTGTGGGGTTGGCGTTTGCCAGGGCTCGGGAGTCCTGGGCTGTGACGATGGGAATCCGTGTACCAACAACGCCTGCGATCCGGCGATTGGCTGTACGACCGAGAATAACTTCCTGCTCTGTGAGGACGGCAATGTATGCACGATCGGCGATCTCTGTCTGGACGGAGTTTGCGTGTCCGGCACGGGAGGTATCATTTGCAACGATGGAAATCTCTGCACCGACGATGTCTGCGATCCCATCGAGGGCTGTGTCTATACACCCAATCTAGCCGGTTGTGATGATGGTGATCTCTGTACCGAAGGGGATATCTGCACCGACGGTAGCTGTGTGTCGGGTTCGCCGGTGGATTGTGACGACGGTGTCTTCTGCAATGGAGTGGAGACCTGTCATGTATTGCTTGGCTGCGAAGATGGTCCCGATCCGGTTGCGGACGATGGTATTGATTGTACCGATCCGTCCTGCGACGAGGACAACGACATAATCGTGCATACGGCGGATGACTCCAAATGCCCGGCCCCTGGTGCATGCGAGACTGTAGCCTGCGATGTGGGCTCCGGATGTGTTGTAACGACCCTTTCCGATTGTTGCGGCAATGGCGTCCTGGAGGGAACGGAGGAATGTGACGACGGCAACGGAGTTGATGAGGATGATTGTAGCAATGCCTGTATCGTGGGTGTGACGGTGGACGTTCTGTTCACCCATTGTGGTGCTACCGGTGCCAACGGTCCCAGCCAGCTTCAATGCGATAATACCTATTCGAGTACTCTGCTGGCTGGTGATGTGACTGTGTCCGGTGGTATCCAGTACTGGGATGTCCCGGCTTCCGGCACCTATCGGATCACCGTTCGTGGGGCCGAGGGGGGGGCCCATAACCATGGTCATGGCGGATATGGCGCCGAAGTGGTCGGTGATCTTGTGCTGAGTTATGGAACAACCCTGAAGATTCTGGTGGGCCAGAGAGGCCAGGACGGCTCGAGCTACGACAATTCGGCCGGTGGTGGTACATTCGTTGCCCAGGCGGACAATACGCCCCTTATTGTGGCCGGTGGTGGCGGGACCCGAGGAAATTGTTGCGGTGGTCTTGGAGATGGGCACGGCCGAGCGGCTACCGGTAGTGGCGATGGCGGCGGTGGAAGCAACGAAGGCGGCTGGTGTGGTTGCGGTGGATCCGGTAGCGCAGGCGGAGGTTTCTACACCGATGGTGGTCCGAATGGATCCGGACAAGCCTTTATCTTTGGAGGGACCGGTGGAACTGGCACAAGGCCCGGCCAATGCGTAGGTGTCGGCGCCGGTGGATTTGGTGGCGGCGGCAATAGTGGCAATGGCGGCGGTGGTGGCGGTGGCTACCAGGGTGGTGATGGCGGCGGCGGCGCAGACTACAGTGATTGTCCCGGGCGCGGTGGTTTTAGCTATAATAGCGGGGCCAGCCCCAGCGGTACCGACGGGGTAAATCTTGGCAACGGCACGGTACGTATCATACGGTTATGAGACCGAATCGGATTCGAGACCAAGACGATTAGAAGTTGGTTTCTGCGTGGCTACCGGGTACTCCCGTTACACCGGGCTGACCCGCGCTGAAGCCACCATTACCACCGCTACCGGCTGTGCCGGAGACCGGGTAGATATTCGATGCCATGGGCGCTGTTGAAGCCGCAGAGCCTGCTGCATGGATAAAGAAACCATAGCTGGGGCCGCCGCAGCCACCTCCACCACCGCCACCGGAACCACCGAAGCCTCCGGCACCGCCGTAGCCTCCGCCCTGGCCACAGAAGTTGATGGGGAATTCCCCCGTGCCCTGACCAGAACCACCACCGGTTCCACCGAGGCCGCCGGCTCCACCGAGACCTCCGGCCCCGCCGTCGCCACCGTTTCCGCCGTAGCCACGATAGATCTCGTTATCGACCACTTTGGGATAGGTGTTGGGTGGATTAGACCAATAGGCGAAGATCCCGAAACTTCCACCGCCGGTCTGGCCAGCGCTGCCGCCGCTTCCGTGGCAGCCGCCAGCTCCACCACCGCCACCCGATCCGCCGACCGAATGCCCGGGCCAACCGCCGCAGGTCGTGTTCACGTCAACGCCGCCACCAGCGCCGCCTCCGCCGCCGCCGCCGCCGGCGTAGCCCGCGAATCCATCGATGGAGGAGGTACCCTGCCAGAGGCCATTGATGTCGACTCCCCCCTGGGAATTGTTGCAGCCCAGGCCAGGGATTCCATCGGCTCCCGTGCTACCTTGTAGACCGTCGCTCCCTTCGCTGGGGTGGGTTTTGCTGGAGCTGCATACGCCGCAGCTGGACCAGCCCACCATGAGGTCCCAGCCGGCCACACCACCGTTTCCTACGGCCCCCGGGTTGTTCATTCCGTGGCTACCCGCTTCGGCCGGATCGGAGGTCTGGGGATCATTTTGTACATCGCCTGGGGCCTCCGGGCAGATACGTCGACCACCGGTGCCGCCGGTGGTAAGGGCGCCATCGCAACTTTGTACGCCGCCGAACGCGCCCGCGGCCTCATTGGCGGCGGTACAGTTCTGGGAACCTACATTTTCAGCCACAACCCCGGTGCCCCCGTGGTCACCATCCTGGCCGTTCGATCCATTGTACCCGGAATCGCCAGGGCTGCCGTCGTCGGCCACCACAATATTATTGGTGAGGGTAAACAGGCCTCCCACATTCTTCATATACACAGCGTAGGAGCTGCCGCCGTCGGATGGATCCTTGGTTCCGAATACGCTGAATCCATCGACGACGGTTGTGGCGTTATTGCCCACCGTGACCGCGTTTACGGTACCAGGTTGGGATAGGGTGGATGTTCCACCCAACAGAGCGGTCTGGTAGGCGTCCAGATCACGAATCGAGAAATCCGCGCTGTAGCCGCCATAGACCCGGATACCTTCCGAGAGTTGAATGGATTCCTGGTATACGCCGGTCGCCACATAGACATCGGGCTTTCCTGCATCCTTCGCCATATTGATACCGGCCTGGACCGTCTGTAGCGGTTGGTCGATGCTTCCTGGAGCACTATCGGCTCCTGCTTTGGATACGAAGACCGCGTTGGCGATTACACCGTCGACACCATCGCAGTTGGCGTCATGTCCGAGGGTGTCCGGATCATCATCGATCGATTCCGGGAAGCATTCACAGCCATTGTTAGAGATGCCGTCTACGTCTTGCCATTGGTCTATACAGGCGTAGGTGCAGGTGGGGGACCCGTTTGATATGTCGCAGAACGATTCGGCGTTGTCGGCCGAGATGGCGGCACAGGAGACGCCGCAGCTACCACAATGGTCGACCGTGGTGTAGAGGCCGACCTCATCACGATATCCTTCGTCGATGGTGCCGTCACAGTTGTTGTCGAGCCCGTCGCAGATCTCGACGGGCAGATCACAGGAGCCCCATCCGCCGTCTTCGCAAATCTCGAATCCGGTGCAGATGGCACCCGGTTGGTTCGGATCGGAGCCGATCGCTTCGACGGTGCAGGTGCGTGCCAGGCCGATATTGAGATCCATGCATTGGCATGACGCACTGATGGGAAGACATTGGGAGGATTCCACCCCATCGACGACCTGACAGCTGTAGCCGTCGGCGCATTGGGCATCGTCCTGGCAGGCCTTACCGCAGAAGTAGCCGTCCTCGAGGGCGATGCAGGCCGCGCCCTCTCCAAGACAGCTGGCGTTGGTTTCACAGGGCTCACAGAGAGAAGCCTTGTCGGGGGGTGGTGGAACACAGAGGAAGACCACGTCGGAGTCTCCATTCTGGATGCCTTTGCAGGTGAATCCCGGCGGGCATTCATCGATGCAGATCTCGGTACAGATATAGCCGTCGGCCCCTTCAATACAGAAGCCGCTATCGCAATCGTCGTTGCTATCGCAGGGCCAGCCGAGACCACCCGGCTCCGGTGGTGCAATATCCAGCCCGGGTCCTTGTCCATCCTGATTGTTCACGGTGTCGATACCGCTGGTATCTGTGTTCGTATCGGACGTACCGGTATTGACGATAGTGGTGTCATCACAGGCCGCAAAACCAATGAGGGTTATACAACAAGCGATAAATCGAGTGAGGCGCATCATTTCTCTCCTGACATTTTCCGTCTCGGAAGCCGGGGACACTACCCTTTATCGTCGCTGTTGGTCCAACTGAACTGCGCAACAGGTCTAAAAACGTGGAGACGTTGATGCAAAACCGCGTCAGACCTGCCGGTGAATACTACGGTCCCCAGGCCTCTACGAGAAGAAGGCTGCGCAGCCCCGTTTCGGTCACGTGGGGGGCCCGTTGGGCTATTCGGCGCAGGGGGTGGCGATGGTCAGGATCTGCCCCGCAGTGAGCACCTGGACCCCCTTATCGACGAATAACTGAAAGACCGCATCCAGGTAGACCTGATCGTCGCCATAACTATCGTCCCTCGGAGCCGGGTAGTATTCGCGACCATGAAAGACGACGCCGATATGTACCCCCGTGTCGGCGTGTTCGGCTGCCAGGGCCAGGTCGATGTCGGCGCTGAGGGCTTCCAGATTGTTATCGGACTTTTTGGTTCGAAAGTCGCCCACATCGAGCTGGGCGTGCCCCAGCTCGGCCACCTGGTAGGTCGTTTGGGAGCCGCTATAGCTATTGCCATATGAGGTCACGCAACGGGGCAGGGTGATAAAACGGTGGTTATGGCCGTCTCCGTTTTCCCCCATCTCTCCGGTGGCGTAGATGGCATCGGGCTGCCATTCTGCGGCACGAAAGATACCATCCGTATTGGGGCCCTGGGCGGCTATATTCACGGTGGCCTTGGTACCTCCAGGCAGCGAGGCACCAAGATCCCGCACAACGGTAAAGGAGGTCGCCACAGAGCCACGGTCGTCGGCGTTTTTGCAGTGGAGGCCTGGCAGGTCTCGATAGCCGTCGGGTGAAGTGTGATCGCAGGTGTGATGATGGTATCCCAGCTGATGTCCGTTGGTCACCCATTCCTTCAGGGCCAGCTTTCGACCGGGAGCGGCCTGGGTTAACTCCGCCCAATCCGACGACATGAGCAGGGTGAGCTTATGTCCGATCTCATCGGCCCGGCTTACGAGCGCGCTTAGACGCTGCCAGTTTTCTTCCGTCGCGTGGGTCACCATCGGACCCGTCGGATCGAGATGGATAGCGATCATCGCGTTAATATTTGTAGCGGATGTATTGCTATTGTCCGGCGTGGGGGTGTCGTCCGGTGTGGGGATATCCGGCGTGGGGATATCGTCCGTCTGACTATCCGCAGCGGCGTCGGCGGAGGCCGAGTCCGTCGTTCCCGGATCGGTTCCAGTCGTTTCTCCCTCGGCACCACAACCGAGAATTAGACAGAGCCCAAGGCAAATCAACCAACGCATATATTTCTCCTGATCTCTTGCTGGGAGAGATTGTAGCGCATGAGGCCAGTTTCCGAAATGGATTCCAGATCCGTTGTTCTACGCCTCGCCAGCAATGTTGAAATCGACTAAGGTCAGCGCTTCGACTGGTAAGCTATGGAGTATGCAATGCGGTGGTTAGTCGTCTTTACTTTGAGCGTTGGAGTGGCTGTTTCTGCCTGTGGCGGCGGTAGCGCGGATCCCGCCTGTACACCAAACGAAGCCGTTCAATGTGTGTGCGCCAGTGGTTTGGAGGGCGTACAGGAATGCAATAGTGAGGGCACCGGCTATAAGACCGGCTGCCAGTGTGCCGGCGAGAGTGACACAACGAATAGCGATACTGTGGCTTCGGATGTCCAGGGTACGGATTCGGGGGGCGAAGTTAGCGGTTCGGACGTAGCCAACGACACGACCGAGGACGACATCGCTGTAGACGACCCATGCGATCCGGATCCCTGCACGTTCCAGCAGCCGAGCTGCGATGGTTATACATTGGAAGTTTATGAGGCCCCTACTTGCATACCTGACGGTGATAGCGCCATGTGCTTTCATCCGATCGACGAGACCCACTGTCTATTTGAGGGACAATCCTGTGCGGAGGCGGCATGCGTCCCAATAGACGATCCGGCCGATTTCATCTTTTCTAAATCAAGCAGTGTGATTACGCGCCTGAAACTCGCTACGTCGAGCGGGCCCGACGCCTGTTGCTTTGATCTTACGGGGGATGGAGAGATCGACAACGCCATGGGTGCATTAATTGCCAGTATGGAAAGCCTCATCGCAGGACAGAGCACCAATGAGAGCCTATTGGAGAAGATACAATCCGGTTCCTGGACCCGTATTTTAAATATTGTGCCGCGAAGGAATAAGCTCTCCACGAACAATAACCTTTTAAATACGTTGGTAATTCATGGACTGGTGGGGCGAAGTGAGAATGGTAGCCCCGCAGACAACCTGACAGGAAATGGCATCTTTTCTGTGGAGCCCTCCAGTTTCGTGCCCGGTAGCGTTTTACCGACGATCCGTTTTGTTGATGGAAGTTCTACGTATACCGGCAACCCCCAAGGCGACCCATCGCAGACATGGACTCTCCAGGCCGGATCTGCGCAGTGGAGGATTCCCCTTAACCTCTCGGTTCTGGGGGAAGGTGAATTCCTGGTTCGTTCCGCCCAGATCGAGGCTGTCGTGTCTATCGGCCCCAACGGCGATGGATTTACCTTCACGGATGGGAAGCTCGGCGGCTATGTGTTGCAGGAGGACATTCTCTCGGGGCTGAACGAATACGTGGCCAATACCTGCAGCTGTCTGGGCCTTGGCCAGCTTGACCTGATTACTCCCAAGCAGGGCGGGGGTTATACGTGCACACCCATCACAGACTCTTCTTGTACGGGGGACGAAGATGTCTGTGAACAGCTCGGTGAGACATGTTTGCTCTCGATCAATGTATTAAAGCCCGATCTGGACACCGATGGGGACATGGAAGACGACGCGTTTAGCATTGGGTTCTGGATTGACGCCACCAGCGCGTCTCTTACCGGAGTGAATATCGCAACTCCCTAGCTGCCGTTGGTGATCACCGGTAAGAGATCGCCCATCACCGCTTTCGCCTGGGTGTAGTCATCCGCGCGGTCGGTGTCCACATGATGAACGCCATAGCCCTTGGTGGGCTCGCCTGTCGTATAGTCCGTGAAGTTTTCGTATTCCGATGGAGTCAGTCCCATGGACCGTAGAACATTGGCCAGGAACTGGTTGTAATACACCCCGGGATGCTCCAGCTGAATAGCCGGAAGCTCGGCCTTCAATTCGGCCAACTCCTGGTAGGTAATGTTCGGGTTGCCAAAGTCCACGAAATTACCGGTATTGAAGAAGCCTCCCGCGGAACCGGCGGTAATGACGGGGTAGTTCACGACGCCTGTATGGTGGGTGACCTGACCGGCTTCCTGCACAAACATGACCAGGCTGTTGTCGAGCAGAGTCGTTCCGTCGCCCATTGGTACGTCGTCCATCTTGGCGGCCAGATTCACCATGATATGTTCGAAGGTGCCCTGGTTGAAGCCTAGAGTCCATGCTTGCGCCACATCCGCTCCGAGGGATTGGTGGGCCACCTGACCGTGCCAGTCGTTGATCTGCACATCGGCAAAATGCACATTGTTGTAGCATGTGCCGACACGCGAAACTCCCGTGCTGAAGGCTGCCACGATCACGTCATTCATCAGATCAAAATAGAGCCTGTTCTCGACTGGATCATGGGGGAAGGAGTGGTGTCCCCAGTAGATATTGGAGTCTACGCTGGGCGACGGTGGAATATTCTGTAGTTGGCCGGCGACGCTGAGTTTTCGTTCAATCTCGAACATGCGTTCCACATGCTGATCGAGGCGCATCTGGTCGCCCTTGGAGATCCGTGGATGGGCGCGGAGACGTTGGTAGCTCTGTTTGATGCGGTCGATGATGTGGACATCGACGCCGTTATAGGCGCTGCCGGGATCAAAGAAGTAACGGAAGAGGTCCTGATTATTGCTTTGTTGGGGCATCTTCACCACATTGCCTGTTCTTGTGGCTGGAGACGCGAAATTCCACGAGAGATCTCCCTCTACTGTGCAGAAGCTTCGCTGCGTCATGATGCTATCCAGGTCATTCTGGCAGTAGAAGTTATCCGACCAGGCGATGACCTGGTCGATGGTCGCCGTCGTGAACTTACTGGCATCGCTACCGTTGATAGTTGAGCCCACGGTCTGGGCGAAGTTACCCAGATACCCGCCGGAGTGATGGCTGATCCGCCAGGGAATGTCGACGCCCCGCAGGATATTGAGCTTGGCGATTAGCTCTGGGGTCAGGGCCTGGGCCGTGCACATGGGGGATAATGCCGGACCCGAGGGTAGAGGACCGTATCGGACGTCATGGCCAATGTATTGGGCCGTTTGCGTCAGTACGCTATCGCTTGGATACATATTGGTACCCCATACGCCTCCATGTCCGGTTCCAATGGCGAAGAAGCATTTGGGGATGGCGCTGGGATCGTCACATGCGGCGAAAGCACGGCTGGCCATGGAGGGCAGGAAGGGGATGGCCAGAATGGCGCCTCCCGCCCCGCGAAGAAATTGCCGTCGGTTCATAGCGGGACTCATGGTGTGACCTCCGGGATTTCCGGTGGTTTGTACAAGCTCCGGAACTGGGCCTGATGGGCCATCGCCTTATAGGCATCGGCTAAGGTGCCACCGCCCTGGAGCAGCGTTGTGAGGTTGTCGATGGATTCCTGATCTCCTGTCCATTCGGCCCGTCCCATAGCGAAGCGGAAGTACTCTCGTGACCAGCATGCTTCCATTTTACCACTGGTGGCGAGTAGATCGACCAGCTCATGAGCCCCATTTATTGTGACCATATCGCCGTCAAAATGGGTCGTTCCGGTGGCATCGATAGGAGGCCATTGGTCCTGGGGCGCGATAATATACCAATATTCACCATCCGAGTTGGTCTGGTCGGTGAAGGTTCGTTCCGTGTCCCAATATTGGCCTTTCGACGAGAAATGATTCAAAGCATGGCCAAAGCCATTGATCATGGTGGAGTGGCAGCCCGCGCAGGTGGAACCGACCACTTCCGTGACCGCCTCGACCTGTTCGCGCACCGTCATGCCCGGGATGATCTCGGGTGGCTTCACGACATCACAACTTTCGGGAGGTGGGATCTTCTCACAGAGCAGCGCCTCTCGAATATAGAGTCCCCGACGAATGGGGCGAGCGAGGATCGTGTCGTGGCCCAGGAGCGCCAGACGTGTGAGCAAGCCGGCTCTTTCGTTCTGGGGCAGGGTGATAGGCGGACTCTGCCCATCCCAACCACCACCGTAGCAGTCGTCGACGCCAACGCATCCTCCGATCTCGTAGGTCCATTGGCTGTAGGGGCCGGCACCGTAACATTGATCGGGCACCCAGGCAGGATACTGGCATTCGAGAAAGTGCAGATTACTGCGGAACATCTCTTCGTAGGTCCCCGGTTGATCCAGAGTGAACCAGGCACCCAGGTTGGCGAGTTCATCCCTCATGGCGGGCTGGATCATATTTATGGCGTTGGCATACACATTATAATCGGGGCCACCATGGTATTGATTGGGCCCATCCTGTTGGTGAATATTGGGGAGATCCTGGACACGGAAGTAGTCCCGATAGAACTCATCGACGGAACGGCGTGTACGAGGGTCGTTGGCCAGGCGTTCCACCTGCGCAGCGTAGCCGGCTTCTGTGAGAAGGCTGCCATCTTCGGCTGCGGCAAAGAGTGCTTCGTCGGGCATAGTATTCCAGAAATGGTAGGAGAGTCGGCTGGCCACTTCCCAGGCGGTCAGGTCGCCGTTCTCATCGCCGACTTCCACGCGATATAGAAACTCCGGTGAGTTGTTGATGACCGCGATCACATTTCGAAGTCCACGATCTGCTCTCTCCTGGGTATTCAGATTATCGCTGGCATAGAGTGCCCCCACCTCTTGATAGGTGTCCATGAAAAAGCTGTGTTCTTCAGCACTTATAGGGCGCCGGAAGGCAAGTTTTCCAAAGTCCGTAATGAAGTTGCTGATACAGTTCTCATCGATCTCTTCCTGGCTGGCGAAGTTGGTAATGCCGTTATCGTTGTCTTGATCACAGGCACCGAATATTAAATATTTCCCGACCCAGTTTTCATAGCCGGCACCAGAGATCTCCATCGTCGATCCCACCCAGGACGCGATATGTTCGTCGTATACAACCTGATCCAGGCGTTTGTATCCACCACGCGGCTCTTCGGTTCCATTGGTCTGTACGTCGCCGGGGTAGCCGACGCGGTAATCACCCCAATAGCCCCAGTTCTGGATAGTGAGTATGGCATACCATGTATCGGAATCGCGCTCCCATGTGGGATCACAATTCGTCTTTGCACAGGCGGCCTGCCACAGGGTTTCATGGAGATCCGCAAGAGACCGGTTGTATTGCTCTTGCGTCAGCCGACGAAAACCCGGATCAAAGTCTACCGCCGTAGTGACGGTAGCGCTGGGACCGTCAGTTGACCAGTTATCGGCCGTGTCACCGGCCTGTATCGTGAAGACAAATTCGGTTTCTGGTTCCAGCTCGCTAGCAACATATTCGAGGCCGCTCAGTTCGGCGGTCTGGCTTCCATCCACATACACCCTGTACACCACAGCCTCGCCTTCCTCATCGGTGGCTACAGGCCAGTTCAGGTAGACCTCGTCTATGCCCGCGACCGCGATGAGCTGTGCGTCGGAGGGCCATTGGGGCGGGGTGTTTGAAGCCGGAGCATCCCCTATGTCGGAGGGTGCGGAATCTGGAGCATCCCCTGTGTCGGAGGGTGCGGAATCCGTGATGTCCGAGGAGCTGCTATCCAGTTGTTGGTCCGTATCCGGACTACAGCCGAGTCCTATTATTACACTCAGGCAGAATATAAGAACGCGAAGAGATAGCTGATTTGGACTCGTGAACATTTTCCAGCTTTCGTTACCCTCTTCGCGAAATAATATCGTGAAATCATAGGTACGCGTCAAATAGGAAACATATGTAGTCGTTCAGAAATGGGGCATAGGAATACGAGAGTGTCGTTCTTTCGTGGGTGAAAACCTGGTGGGAACGGTGTAGACTTTTCCTATCGGAATCTCCGTTCCCTAAACCCGATGTGCCGGAATGCGAAAGATCAGTCGACGAGATCTGCTGCGATTGGCGACCACCGCCGGGGTGGTGGCCGGTTCGGGTTGTTCCAAAAAGGTCGCCAGTTCGGCTGAGCCGGGAGCAAAGGAAACGCCCACCAGGGAGCCAGCGTCCGCGAAAGACCAAGCGCCGACTCGGCCGGAGGTGAATCCTGTGTTGGGAGTCATCCCCCTACCCGAGTCCGGGCCCTGGCCGACAACGGATCCCTTCCTGTTTTGCGTGCACCATGATGATACGTATCCGGCCGGAAATGCGCAGTTGGGGCCAGCGGTGCCTCTTTCGGGGCGAAACCTGGGGCAGGACTTTGAAGGTCTCGATGGCTGGAATATGTACCACGGTATGGAGGTGCCGGGTTTTCCGCGTCATCCCCATCGAGGGTTTGAAACCGTGACCCTGGTACGCCACGGACTGGTCGATCATTCCGATTCCATGGGGGCTGCGGCCCGCTATGGAGACGGGGATGTACAGTGGCTGACGGCGGGGGATGGCATCATGCATGCGGAGATGTTCCCTTTGCTTCGCCGTTTTGAGCCGAACCCTACCGACTTTTTTCAGATCTGGGTCAATCTTCCCGCCGCACGCAAGCGAGTAGCCCCCCATTTCTCGATGTTCTGGCGCCAGATGATACCGGTGGTCGAGTCTCGGGATGATGCCGGACGAAGTACGACCGTAACCGTTGTGGCTGGACGCTACCAGGAGCATATTGCTCCCGCGCCGCCGCCGAACTCCTGGGCGGCCTCGGACAACGATGTAGCCATCTGGACGATCGATCTGAGCGCGAAGGCCAGCTGGACACTGCCGGCGGCCCGGGCGGATAGCCGGCGATCGTTATATGTGGTTAGTGGCTCGGGGATCCGGGTGGGAGATCAGACCATCGGAGTTCATTCCAAAGTCGATCTGAAAGCAGATGAGGCCACTCCGATGAACGAGCTGGGCGCAGGAACCGAACTTCTGTTGTTGCAGGGACGGCCCATCGGTGAGCGGGTGGTAAAGTATGGTCCCTTTGTGATGAACACCCGCGAAGAGATCCAGGAGGCGATGCGGGATTACCAACGGACGCGCTTCGGAGACTGGTCCTGGGACCGGGATGATCCCATTCACGGGAGCGAATACAAGCGGTTTGCGCGGTTGATCGATGGAACGGAAGACGTTCCGGGTTGACCATCCAGAGCCGGTTGCCCCGGTATTCGGGATGCGGCCCCGATCCCATTTTGTTACGGTATGGCAGATTCCCTGCAGACACGGTATTCTGGTCGGAACGAGGTATTGGGCTTGGGACGAAAAGGTATATCTCTAGTAGTCTGCCTTCTGTGGGTTCTGGCTTGTTCCAGTGGGGGTGATCCCGAAGCGGTGGTCGATGAGATCAGTTCGGAGACGAGCTCGGAAACCAGCGCGGATATAGGCGTGGATAGCAGCGCTGCAGTGGATACGACGCCGGCCATCGATCCGGGCTCCGACAATTCCAGCCAGGATGAGGGGCTGCTTGCGGACGCGGGCCAACCGACTGAGCCCGAAGCCTACCTTGGGGGCTGGTTGAAGGCGGCGTGCGCCAACGAGATCGAGGGTACGGGTACGACAGCGGGCGATATCGCCTACGATTTTGAACAGATGGACCAGTTTGGCGAGCCGTTGCGGTTATATGATTTTTGTGACCGCGCGAT
>CAUZEG010000075.1:0-17063 GCA_963578775.1 Myxococcales bacterium | reverse complement strand
CGTATATCTTGGTGGTGTAGGACTGCAGGTTGGAAGTGCCAATCATCTGCATCGATACAGTCAGGACAGGTGGATTGGGTGCGTTCAGGTGGATGAAGAACCGCAGAACACCGGCCTGGGGGTCGTTGGCCGATGTGATGCTGATTTCGGCGGTTCCGTTGGCCTGGAGACCGGTTTGAATGGTTACACTCGCTGTTCCATCGAGCTGTGTGACGGACGAATTACTTAGAAGTTTGACCAGACTTTCGGGAGCCGTGGTCTGGTACTGAATCAAACCATTCGGCATGGGAACTCCCTGCCAATTGGTGTAGCGAATATTGATCTGAAACGTCATGCCGGCCGTTGCGTTGATGACACAAGCCGTTGTGCAGAGTTGACCATCGTTGGCCACATGCTGATGAAAAGACAGAATATTGGGGTACAGGTTCGGTTGGGTTGTGCCGGTGTCGATTCCAGGAACATTTGGCGTTCCCGGCAGGATGGGTGCCGTATCCGTCACGTTTTCACCGCAGCCCGTGACTACAAAAATACAAAGGGCGAGTATTGGCATCAGCAATCGCCAGACGGGCGAGTGACTCTGACTCGTTCTTATGTTTTCCCTTTGTCTCAAATTTCGAATGCCCATATTCCGCGCCCCAAGTCCCGATTTCAAAATTATCGTACTGGCTTTCTTGCTACAGTCCAAGTTCCGATTTTGGCAGTTGCGTTCACCCTCGGATCCACTACCCCTCAAAAAATAACCACGAACATCATATATTGTGGCATCCTTCCTTGCCAACTGCTAGGATTCCCCGAATTCGCGAGGTAGATGATGATGTGGAAACGGATCGGTCTAAGGTTACTTCTTTTTGGCGGCTTAGGACTTGTTACGAGTTGTGGGGATTCGGCGGATAGTGGGCCGGTCGATCCGATAAAGGTCGTAACGATAGATACGGAAGTCGAAACAACGACAATCCAGGCCGGCGAATCCCTGGATGTCAGCTGTATTGGCCTGGACCAATCTGGGCGGGTATTGAATGTAGAAGGTTTTTCCCTTGTCATCGAGCCCAATGAGGGCGCATCAACAAACGAATTGACGGTAACGTTGACCCAGGTGGGCACGGTCGAGATCGCCTGTGCATTGGAAGTAACGGGTCTTGTGGATGAGACACCCGTTTCAATTGTTGTGACGCCTGGCCCGGCCGCAAAAACGGTTGCGTCCGTCGAGCCCGATATAACAACGGTCGACGAGGAAGCGGTCGTGACCTGTGTTGTGCAGGACTCCTATGGCAATGAGATCCCCGGATCGCCATTGGAGGCCCGGGTACAACCGGATCTGGATGTTACCATCACCGGAATGGTCGTGAGTTCGACCCGAACCGGAGAATATGAGGTGCTCTGCGTGCCGGAAGGCGCCGATGTGGGATCGAAGGATACCGCGGTGTGGACGGTCGAGCCCGGCGAGGCGGTAACCCTGGATGGGCTTACCCTCGATCCCGATCTGGCAGATATTCCGGAACAGCTTGCCTATACCCTGGATGATAAGATCACGGTGTATGGGTATGGGGAAGATAGCTATGGGAACTTTGTTTCCGATGTGATCGTTACCATCACCGGGATCGATCCCAATATCGACCATGTTGTTTTTGGCGATGATGACAATCGTATCCGCTTCAAGGAAGAAGGAGTCGTGTTACTGACGGCCGAACTTCGGGGCGAGCCGGATGAATCAGCATCCATCGAACTCACGGTCGATCAGACAGGCCCGGATATTGTCATTACGGAACCGGAACGCGGGCTGACCTACGATGGGGTGCCCGAAATCGTAGTTTCTGGCGAAGTGTCCGACAATCTCGGCACGGTCGAATGGCTCCGGGTAAACGGAGCCTATATGAACGTTAAGCCGGCTGGAGACTCCTTCACAACGACCCTACCGCTCGAATATGGGATTAACTTCATAGTGGTGGAGGCCGCAGATCCATTCCTGAACGAGAGCCTGGTGGCTCGCTCTGTAGCCTGGTCCACGAAATGGTATCCATTGGATCCGCCGTCGATGGAGACGGACGGAGTGGCGGATGGGATGATCCTTATGTTCACGCAGGAAGCCCTGGACGATGGGGATCATGATCCCGAGCACATCAACGACTTTGCTACGATCTTCGAGATTATTATGGAGTCGATGGACTTGAACCAACTGGTGACGAATCCAATCGGGGAATTCGCCGGTTGTAGTTACTCCATCATGAATATGCAGTTCGCAGATTCGGACGTATCGTTGACCCTGATCAATGGTGGCATCCACATGGTGATCACCCTTTACGATCTGAGCATCGATCTTGAGAATTCCGGTCAGTGGTGGTGTGTGCCGAACGAAACCATCACCCTTGCCAGTGTTAGCATAGCTTCGGACATCCTTATCTCGATGTCCGGTGGCGAGGTCCAAGCAGACGCGGAGAATACCGAAGTTACAATCGAAGATCTTAGCTTCTCTGGCCCGTTACTGAATCTGATCTCGGGACTGATAACGCCATTCCTTGAGACGACCTTTGAATTCCTTATTAGTGAGCAGATCTCATCCATGATCGGTGAACTATTCGGGGCGTTGGCGTTCGATCAGATCTTTGAACTTCCGGCTTTGACGGAGGGGGGGACCCCCAACGAACTCCAACTGAAGACGGAGATCGCCGCCATTCAATTTGAACCCGAGTTTCTCCGTTTGGCGATGGATTCATTGGCCTATGCCGTCACTTCACTCCGGCCGCACGAGGTTCTTGGGAGCATCAGTTATGAAGGATGTGGTCCATCCGGTCAGCCATCTACGCCGCCGCAAAATCCCCTTAAGATCGCCATGCATGACGATATGCTCAACGAGTTGGTCTTTGGGGCCTGGGACGGTGGAACATTGAATATGACCATTGATGGTGAAAGTCTTGGTGATGTAGATGTCAGCCAATATGGCATCACCGAGTTGGCTGTTACGACAGATTTCCTCATGCCCATCGTCTTCAATTCCTGCACTGACAAGGGCGACGTCATACAGATCGGTGATTTGTATCTGGATGCGTCCATGAAGCTGGTCGGCCAGGACACCCATTTTGCGTTCTGGATCCAGGGGGAAGCACCCGTCCAGATCGTTGTGAAGCAGAATGCGGAGGGCGAGAACGAGATTGGCTTTGAGTTGGTCGATCTGGATCCCTTATACCTGGAAGTTGTCATCAATGAAGGGCCTTTCGAAGGGGATGACCAGGCCATCATCAACCTGATCAAGACCACATTATTGGGTGAGATGCTTTCCTCTCTAACCGGCGGTCTGGGCGGTTTCGCCATCCCAGAGATTGATCTGAGCAGTGTCAGTCCGGATATCCCAGAGGGAACCGCGATTTCGGTGGATATCGCGGACATCTTCCGAGAATACGCCTATATGATCCTTGGGGGATCCCTGAAATAAGGGATCGTCGGCCGGCCATTAGGGTGTGGTAAGTGTAAGACTCACAGGGCAGTGATCCGAACCCAGTATCTGGTCGTGTATTTCTGCGTCCTGAATATGAGGCGTCAGGCCGGGGGTAGTCAGCACGTAGTCGATACGCCAGCCAACATTTCGGGCACGGGCCCCCGCCCGGAAGGTCCACCAGCTATAGCGGTCCGGCTCGTCTTTATGGATATGCCGAAATGTGTCGACCAATCCAGCATCGATCCAGCGTTGGAACTCGTCACATTCTTCCGGAATGAAGCCGGAATTGGCGCGGTTGGCTTGCGGTCGAGCCAGGTCAATGGGCCGATGTGCCGTATTGAAATCCCCCATTACGATAACTTCACGACCGGTCTGGCGGATGTCGGCGATTCGGTCAAATACCGCTCGATAAAACGCAAGCTTGAACGGTACGCGGCTATTGTCGCGGTTTCCTGAACCGTTGGGGAAGTAGATGTTCAGGAGGACGAAATCATCGAGTTCAACCGCGAGAATACGTCCCTCACGGTCAAAATCGCTAACACCGAGCTCCGACCAGGTGCGATTTGGTTTTTTTCGGGTGAAAAGGGCTACTCCGCTGTAGCCTTTCTTTTCGGCCGGCTGGAAGAAAGCATGGTATCCCGCCGGGGCCACAACGTCCTCCGGAAGTTGCTCCGGTAGAGCGCGTACTTCCTGCAGTCCTAGAATGTCCGGGCGCTGTGCATCGAGATAGTCGAGAAATCCCTTCTTCAGCGCCGACCGTAAGCCGTTTACATTCCAGGAGACGATACGCATGATTTCCGAGGCTCAGTCGTTCTGGTACGGAAGTACTCCAAATCGGGTCTATCTGCAAGAACCAGATTGGAATCTATTCCACCACCAAAGGTCGAGAGTTGCCGCCATGTTGCGCGTTAGGGTACGATGCTCGGGTTGGATTCAGTAGGTATTTGATGTACTCCAATTTGAGCGCCACCGAAGATCTGCAACGGTCACTTAATAGTGGTCAAGTCATAGATATGACCATTGAGAGATCTGATCTGCGTGGTGTTGTGTTCTCCGATGCCTCTATTGAGCGTGTAAAGATGGAATCGGTAGGGCTCCAAAGCGTCGATTTTCGGGCTTGCCGCATGCGGCATCTGGGCGTGATAGCAGCCGACGCACGGCAGGCCCTTCTCGGGGAAGTACGGGCTGATCATCTTGAGATATCTGCCAGCGACTTCATCGAAGCGTCGTTTATCGGAGGACATATTCGATTCGGTACGTTCCGAGATAGCCAATTCATCAACGCCCGTTTTGATAATGCGCATCTCACCGAGCTCGTCTTTGATGGCTGCGATCTGACCCATACACGTTTTGTGGATGCCACACTCCTACGGTGTCGATTTACGGATCTCCGGCTCGGCAATGCGAACCTCACGAGTGCAGATCTTACCGGTGCCACACTATTGGACTGTAACCTTCGAGGCGCGAATCTCTATCGAGCATCGTTTCGTGACGCTATACTGGTGCAGGTGGATTTCCGCGACGCCAATCTGGTAGATGCAGATTTTACCGGGGCGACATGTATTAATTGCGCAATGGAAGGCGCCGACCGACAGAGGCTTTCGCATGAGTGACCAGGAAAAGAGAGATGAGCTTATGGAGGCCTTACGGTCCCGAAGCCCCGGTGATCTCGCAGAGCTTTGTGCCGAACTTATGCTTTCGTACGGGGTTCAGGTGAAGTCAGCCGGATCGGATCAGAAGGCCGGGTTGCCCATACCGGCGGATGTTCGGGAACTGGGCTTTGTTCAATTTATACAATGGATGAAGCAGAACCTGTTCTTGGCTGAGCTAGAGCAGTTTCGGGTACGTGACGGAGTAGTGGAGGTTCGGATTGATAATGACTGGAAAGGGCTCGAAACGAGTGCGTCACCGAACCGGCCTCCGGCGGCAGATCAGCAGAGTGGCCGTACCCCTGCGCCGGCCGCGAACTCCGAGGGAACACCAGCACCTTCGACTGCAGCGGAGAGACCGGCGGCTGACGAGAAGGTTAGCAGCGATCGTTTCAGTATGTTGGAGCTGGACTGAGAAAGGGCGCCAGATGGTACGGCTCGGAGTTTGGCTTTTTTGTTTTACGGTCTTTTCTGGCTGTTTTGTTCACCCTGAAAAGAATTCCGGTCCGGATGGTTATAGGGATCAGGCCGCAATAGCGACCCCCGGCGAATGGATCCCGGATACGATTGGTGAGCCGGGGGACACAACCGATTGGCGGCGGATCGATTTGGGTGCGCCCGACTCGATTCGAGTTCACGTGGTGGTTCAGCGCAAACTGGCAAATGTGCAAGTGGGTCTTTATGAGGCCCGGGGAATTCTCCGAAAACAAGCGGGACGACCATTCATTGCGTACGATGGCTATCGGATGGACGTATATGATGACGTGCAGGAAGGAACGTATTATGTACGGATCCGATCTCTTGACCGGAGATCCACTCCCTATTCCATTCAGATTGTGTCTGGTCCCGAAGCGAGGAACCAGATTCATCGAGACTCGAACAGCCCCCCGCCGAAATGACCGAATCGAAGAAAGAATTTATCCTTCGCGCTGCGGCTCTGACGGATGTGGGGCTTGTGCGTATGGAAAATGAGGACACGTTCTTCATTCACGATTCCCCGGAGATATTCATCGTTGCCGATGGTATGGGTGGGCATAACGCAGGCGCCGTAGCCAGTGCGATGGCGGTGAATGGGATACGGGATAATTATCTGGAGAGCTGGGCGCAAATGCAGGGCAGTCTACGGATCATTCCGGAAGATCTCGTTCGAGAGCGTCTGAGGGAATCCTTGCTTGATGCAATCCATTTTGCCAACCGCTCGATCTATCAGTCCTCAATCGACGAGCCGGAGTTGGACGGTATGGGTACGACGGTCGTGGCTATAGTCGGGGCCCGGGATCAGCTTGCTTTTGGCCATGTGGGAGATTCACGAATCTACCGTATTCGTGGCAAGAAAATGTCGCCGGTCACAAGGGACCATTCCCTTCTGAACTACTATCTGGATCAGGGGTGGATTACAGAGGAGCAGGTTCCGTTTTTCCCCCATAAGCACATTATCCTACAGGCGCTTGGCGTGAATGCTGAGGTCGAACCGGATGTCATTGTTCGCCAGAAACGAGCTGGAGATATCTACATCTTATGTAGTGATGGTCTTACAGACCTCATTGACGATGAGACCCTGGAAACCATTGCCAATGACCTGGGCACGGAAGACCTGGACCAACTAGCCGAAGCCTATGTAGAGGCCGCACTCCGTGCTGGAGGTGTGGACAATGTCACCGCGCTGTTGCTGGCCGTAGAAGCTAGTTCTTCGGAATAGGAAGATGTTGCTTGCTACCCCTTTGAAGGGTTGATTTGATAGGCCCTTTCTTGATGAGGTGCCATGCGCCACGGATGAAGCTGTAGGTCAACTTGTCCTTTCGGCTTGGCTCCAGCTTTCGATTCCAACGTGCCGGTTTATCGAGGCCCTGACTTTTCTGGTGATCACGCCAGGCCATATGCTTCTCACCGATACGTTCTATCGCTTTATGGGTATTCTTCATGGCCGAAAGGCTTCGGCGCATCTTGTATTGCGCCGTCTCTTTAGGAACATCATTATACTTTTTGCTCAACTCTCGATGCAGCGCACTCCTCCAGCCATTCGCGAGGGACAGTGGATTAGTATACTGCCCGGGCGTTGTTTCATTGGCAGCAAACTCCAGCAGTTCACCCTTGTTGTTTCTCACGATCTCTTCAAACATCTTTGTGCTGGCCTGCATATGCGCACCTGTGATTTCGCGGGATTCGTCCCGGAACAACTGCTGCACTCCCATTCGAACCAATTCGGTCGTATAGGTAACGAACATGCCTGAAGACGCCGTGACGAGATCGGTCTTATTCTGATCGAGCGTGTCTTGGACCACGTTTCCTCCGACTTCGGCCAGATTTGCCGGGTCGAATAAGACGCCCATTTTCCCTTTGATCCATTGGAAATATGCAATCAGGCCAATTGTAATAACGACGAGAATGATTACACCACGTCGGAATTGGCGTTGAGCCGTATCGACTTCGTTCTTTACATGATCCTGGATGGTATTCATTTATCTCTCCCTAAAAACCGGATTTGGGGCATCGTTCTTTTAGTCGCCGCCCAGGATTGTTCCGTCGCCACCGATGGCTTCGCCCAAGAGTTCCAACCAGAGCCACATAACGTCCTGGGGGAACATCCTTACGTTGTTGTCCAGGGCGTAATATTTCTTCAAGCTGATTTCCATTGCCGTCAATTCGGCCGCATGTACGACCATCGTGTTGTTGTACACGTCCGCAAGATGTTTGCGGATAGACGTGCGCAGCTCAGTCAGGAGAGCAGCCTGCATATCTTGTTGTGCATTGGAGCAAATCTTCCGGCCATCCTGGCCGGGGATGGGCTGCCCATCTTCTATCTTGGCCTTGACTCGAAGGTCCTGGTAGGAAAGGTAATCGTGGTTCGTACAACCAACGCCGTGCTCTGCCAGTACGTTCTGCTGACGTGTTTCTTCTTCCGCCATGGATTGGTCGAGCTCTTTGTCGAAGTCTTCCTGGGCTTTTGCTTTGAACGTGGCTGATTCCTTGTCAACCTTAGCACTGAACTCTTTGTTGATGGCCGGTTTCTGGGCACGGAATTCGGCCTCATAACGCGGTTGAAGGTGTTTGGCTACGGCATCCAGTTTCTTAGTGCCTTCTTCTTGGAGTGCCGGGCTTTCGAGGGTTGCCCTTGCCTGGTTGATCATCGACCAGACGTTGGCCCCAACAATGAATAGGACAACAAGCATAAATACAATGCGCAACAAGCGTTGGCGTTTTTTCGCCTGCACATACAATGCTATGAGGGCGTGATCAGTATTTCCCGTTTCTACCATGGGTTTCCCCTCCCTTGGATGCCAATTAACCCCGCATCATATTCGTGAGCCATGAAAGTGCAAGTCTTTGTTTGAGTTTTTTTTTCTTAACGGACCCGATTCGGGTTGAATACGACGACAGATTAGTGGTTCGAAAGCATCACGGAATGATCAGGATATTGACGTCGGCGAGTTCGGACGCACCGGTGGCAACCTGTACTAATCGGTCGAGACCTACGGCGATCCCAGCGGAGGGAGGGCATCCCAATTCAAGAGCCCGAAGAAAATCTTCCGGAATGGGGGCGGGTGTACGTCCTTCCTGGAGGGCCTGCGTACGGTCCTCTTCAAAGCGATGGCGTTGTTCGACGGGATCGGTCAGCTCTTCGAAGCCGTTGGCCAGTTCCAGACCTCCCAGGAAGGCTTCGACTCTGCGGGCCAATCGAGGTTCGGTTGGATGAAACCGGCTGAGCAATGCCAGTGGGGCCGGATAGTCGAATAAAAAGCAGGGGGCGTATTTCATGACCTGTGTCTCTAGAACTTCTACCCATACCTGATGGAAAATCTGACTGTAGGTCGAATGATCGGGGTAGGGGCCCAGACCCTGGAGCATGAGGAGCTTTGCGAAGTCCGTCGGTTCAAATGTTTCCAGGGGATCAACCCTCGTGGCTTCGAGAAAAATATCGCGCAGGGGAAGCCGCGGAAACGCTGACGGCAGGGGGGGTGGTTGGAACCCCTTCGATCGGGCCTGTTTGTCCAGCAACTGGAACAGTCCCTCGGTGACGTCCATGAGGTCTTCGAGAGAGTCGCCGACACGATACCATTCCAACATCAGGAACTCGGGACGATGCGTTGCGTCGGCTTCTCCGTTTCGAAACACGGGCCCAATTCGGTAGATGGCTTTTGCACCGGAGACCAGAAGCCGTTTCATGGCCAACTCCGGGGAGGTGTGCAGATAGAGTTCCGTCGCCGGTCCAGCGCCCGCCAGCGGTTTGTAACGGGTTTCGAAAAGATGGATATGGGGATCACATCCCGGTTCCGTTACCAGGCATGGTGTCTCCACCTCTTGAAACCCCAGGTCATCAAAGTACCGTCGGGTACAGCGCACAAAATCGGTGCGAAGCTGGATCCGTCGTGTGAAATCCGAATCCAGCAGGGCTCGCTCTGGTCCTCCTGTCCGGTTCTGTTGCTCTATCCCGTTACATTCCGATGGGTCCGGGCCAAGCAGGTCCCATGAGTCGATAACCAGCCGGTTACCATCCCATATTCCATGCGCCTGAATCAGAGCTAGCCGTCGAATTGCAGTGGTTCCCAATGGGAAGGTCAGGGCGACCTCTCCGCTCCAATCTCGCAGATACCAGTCCTGGTCGGTTTCAAAGAGTCGACCCACGACGATACAGCTCCGTCCCGATTCCTGTCGGATATCCGCGATCCGTAGGACTTTACGTAATGGGTTGTCTGTTTGGGTCTCTAGTGCCAACGATTTTTCCGAGGAGGGTTTTTGGCGTATGTATCTTGTCCCGGTGGCAATCAAAATGGCAACGAACATAGTACGCCCGACGCCGCTTTCTCTAATGTGTCGATCCCTGCTAGTATGACCGGGATTCGGACAAGACACCCGTGGTCTGCCCGAGTGTATGGTAGGGAGACGAGATGATCCACAGGATTTGGTTCTGGTTGATAGTATCGATGGTCTGGTTTCAGGTACCGGATGTGGAGGCCAAGGATGGCCTCAGCGTGGACACACTCTCGTTTCGCGATGTGCAACGCGGAATGCGTGGATACGGTCTATCGGTCTTTCAGGGCCACGATCCCGAACGATTCGATGTGGAAGTTATCGGAAAGCTCGACAATAAGTTTCCACACCAGGGAATGATCCTGGCCCGCGTATCTGGACGCGGGTTGGAGCATAGCGGAACGGTAGCCGGCATGAGCGGTAGTCCGATTTATATCGGTTCCTACCCGAATGGGAAATTGATCGGAGCGTTATCGTATGCCTGGGCCTTCGGTAAGGACCCAATCGCGGGTATCACTCCAATCGGCAATATGGCTGATGATCTCCGGCGCGACCCACGACCAATCTCGGAACTCCGTTGGGGTGAAAAGGTTGGTGCCGTCTGGGGTCCGTACCTTGTCGACGGGGATCTTCCGGCCGCCATGGAACGGATGGGCATGGGTACATCGCCGACCACCGATGGGCCGGTGGCTATGACCATGCCGTTAATTCTGCCGGATCTCCCAGACGGTCTGGCGCGAGCATTCCATGGTGGGCTGAGCCGGCTTGGTATGACCCCCATCAGTGGTGGTGGCGGCAGCGGAAGCGGAAAGTCGAATACCCAGAAGCGCCGTCTCGTTGCGGGTGGATCATTGGGCGTCGCCTTTATGCTTGGGGATTTGAATATGATTGGCGTGGGAACCGTCACCCACGTCGAGGGTGACCGGTTGATAGGATTTGGGCATCCGTTCTTGAAGATCGGTGCCACCAATTTCCCCATCGTGGATACCTCGATTCAACATATCATGGCGACCCAGAAAATCTCTTTCAAGGTGGCCAATGCGGGGCCGGTGATTGGCCAGCTTACCGGTGATTATCAGGCCTCGGTCGTCGGTACTATGGCAGAGCGACCGGAGATGATCCCCCTCGAGGTACGTGTGCGCTCGAAGGAGCTTGGAGTGGACCGAAGCTATTCTATGCGGCTCTCTCCGATGCCCCTGACCCTGCCGCTGGTCCTGGCTGGTGGGATCGGCGGTTCCGTGAAAAATGCTCTACCGCACGGATTACCGTATCTTTACCGCGTTACCTTGTACTGGAAGTTGAAGGACGGTCACTCCGACACCTTTGTAAGCTACAGCATGATAAAAGCTCCGAAGATGGGCATGATGCGGCAGGTGCTCGGTGTGCTGGTGAAGCTATTGGCGAATCCCTACCAACGGGTTCGTATTGCGGAGATGTCGGTAGATGTAGAGGTTGTTCCCGATAAGAAAACAGCTCGGATTCTTCGGGTCTCGTCCTCCAGGACGGAGGTAGACGCTGGTCAGATTCTGCGGCTTGGAGTGCACCTTCTGCCCTACGGTCAAGGAGAGGCCGTGACCGAATTTATCGATCTGGAGATCCCAGCCGATCACCCGGCCGGCGTCATAAAGGTCGAAGTGGGAACGGCAGAAAAATTATTGGTTCGGGATCGAGCGAAACCCACCGATTTTGAATCCTACCTCAAGGCCATTCGCCCGGTAGGAACCCAACGGGATCTGGCCGTTCGGATTCCGAAACCCGGAACGGTCACTCTCGATAGCAGGGGGGGGTTGTTCCCAAGTCCACCGCCATCGTTCAGCGCGACTCTAAAGGCGTCGAGGATGGGGACTGGTCCGCATCCGACCTTTCTGACGGCCACGAAAACCGTGCCCTGGGTCTTGTCGGGTAAAGCATCCTTGAAGGTGAAGATTGCTCCAAGAAAACCCTCTTTGAATTAAAGGAGATGGGTGTGAAGAAAATTACCGTTATTATCGTATGTCTTGGTTTGATGGGATTCGTGGTTCCGGTTCAGGCCGGAGGAACCGAACTTGTCGTCGATCAGGGAGTCAAGTCCTTTGACCAGGGAACCTTTGATGGAACGGTCCTTAGTCATGATGGGTTGATTCTGTCGGGACCCGGGCTCAAGGAATATATTGCTTCTGAGATCGATGGAAAAGCCATCGATGGCTTTACATCTGTCGTTCGTGGCGGTGGTGATGTATACGTTGGCACGGCCGGGAGTGGGCTCGTATTACGCTTTCGAAAGGGGCGATTCGAGCCGGTGTTCAAGGGAACCCATGAAAACGATATTGGTGTAACCGCACTTGCCTGGCTGCACGGAGCATTGTGGGTTGGTCTGTCTCCGTCGGGTCGTGTGATCCGTATCGATTCAAAGGGCCGGTCTGGTGTGGTGTACGAAGGTGACGCCACCTACATCTGGTCCATTCGAGCCGACGGGAAAAAGGGGGTCGTAATTTCGACGGGTAGTCCAGGAGGTCTTATTTTCACGAATTCCAAGGGTAAGATCAGCCGTGCTGGCATGGTAAAGGCCGAGCATGTCATGGACACTTTGCGTGTGGGGAAAAGGCATTGGGCCGCTACCTCTTATCCCGGCCGGGTTCTTGAGCTATCCGGTGGAAAAGTGGGTAGCGACGGATTTGTAGCCGTTCGTCGGGTATTGCTCGATATGGGTTCGAAGTCCGAGATCCGGCGCTTGAACGCGGTCGAAGGCGGCATATACGCGGCTGTAAATCCCGGAAAATCCGGTGTGACGGCCCCGGCTCCGAGCAAGTCGCTGTCTGGGAAGGAAAAGAAGAAGTCCAAAGACGTCACCACAGGGAGCGCATTTGGTACACCAGTCCGTTCGGCCAGTCCCCTCAGTCTGCCGAAGGGATCGTCGGTCTGGTTTGTGGGCCCTTCGGGTACCAGTCGACCTGAGTTGGCGGGGCTCCCGCCGATCCTCGATATGGAAAGAACGGGTGATACCGCAATCCTTCTTAGTATTGCCGACCGGGGGCGCGCGTTTTTGTTCAATCCTAAGGGTGCCAGCAGTCTGTTTATCGATACGCCCCAGGCGGCGATCTCGGATATTGCGTTGGAGGCTGACGGCTCGGGCTATCTGGTGACCGCAGGAGGTGCGGCCCTCTACCAGTTGCGACCGGTTGCCGCCAAGGCACGGTACTTCTCGAAGGTTCGTGATTCGGGCGGAATGGCATCCATGGGGCGTGTGGATGTGGTTGGAAAAGGATTTTCCACCTGGGTTCGAACAGGGTCCACGGATGAAGTCCAGGCCGATACATGGACTCGATTCGTCAAGGTTCCCGCCGGTGGTGGGGTTCCCAAGGTCGATGCACGACGCTTTTTCCAATATCGGCTTGACCTGAACGGCAAGAAGGCGCAGGCCCGCGCGGTGCGACTCGCCTTTCGTTCGCCCAATCTTGCGCCGACCGTTCACCGGGTCGTCGTGGTGGATCGAACCGTAAAGGCATCAAGTTCCAGCAAGAAAAAGACCCTTTCGCGCAAACGGGGGGTCCGCAAGGGCTCCAAGGGCCTCAAATCACGTACGGCAAAACGGTACACGGGGATTAAACGTATTGGTTACGATGTGCAGGATTTGAACGGTGATCAACTGCGAGCTTTTGTATCGGTACGGCGCATCGGTACCCAGGCCTGGATTCCAGTAACGGGGGACGATGGTACAACGCGGCTATATGTGGATTGGGTATCGGCTGATTTCCCGGATGGGCGTTACGAAGTACGAGTGAGAGTCTCCGACATATTGGACAACCCGCCTGGGCAGGGACTAGCTGCACATCTGGTGTCCGAGCCTGTTCTTATTGATAATCATCCGCCATCGGTGGCCGAACTCAAGGTGCGAGATAAAAAAGTCCATTTTACGGTTCGCGATGCGGGTAGTTCCCTGCGGGCCGTCGAGATGGCCGTGGACAATGGTATCTGGAGACAGGTCGCGCCCCGCGATGGCATTGTTGATGGGGATACGGAATCGTTCCAGGTGAACCTGAAGGATCTCAATGGTGACGGGGCCGGGATGGTACGCATACGGGCTTTTGACTCCATGGGGAACTGGATCGTCGACGGGATTGAACTCAAGTAGAGAGCAAGATGTGTGGGCGATTTCTTCTAGTCCATGAAACGGATGAACTGAAGGGCTTCTTCGCTATCGACGGTCTTGAAGACCTCCAGCCGCGGTTCAATATAGGACCCACGCAGCCAGTGCTCGGCATTGTGGGTGCGCCGGGAGGCGAACGCAAAGGGTATGAGCTGAAGTGGGGGCTGGTGCCACGTTGGGCGACCGATCATGCGATGACCACACAACTGATCAACGCACGCGTTGAGACCGTTCACGAAAAACCGTCTTTTCGTGCCTCGTTCCGAGATCGGCGTTGTCTGATACCCGCATCTGGTTATTATGAATGGAAACGATCCGGATCGGGTAAACAGACCTACCATATTCGTTCGGTTGAAGGCCGCCTTCTGACCTTTGCAGGACTCTGGGAACGCTGGCAGGGGGAGGACGGTCTTGTGGTGGAGTCCTGTACCATCATCACAAAACCTGCCCATCCAGATATCGAGGCGATCCACGGACGTATGCCGTTGATGGTAGACCCGGCGCATTTTGATCTGTGGCTGGACTCGACTCGTACGACGCCGGACGGACTGACCACGATCTTGCGCGGAAGAGACGAGCAGCCCCTGGAAGCCATAGCTGTATCCGACCATGTGAATCGAATCCAGAACGATGGGCCCCGTTGTATTGCTCCGGTCGAGGTACAGCAGACTCTGTTCTGAAGTTGGACTAGTCGGTGTCCATATCTTCCCACATCCCCAGTTTCATTTTGCCGTCGAGGCTCGCCATGGTCCGGGGATTCCAGGGGGGGGTAAATGTCACATGGACATCACAGCGAGGAAAGCCCGCCTTTAGACCATGCGATCGTACCGCAGCTACGAGTTGCGGGCCGTAGGGACAGGCGTAGCTGGTCCAGGTCATAGTGATATCGGCGTGGGTCTCGTCTACCACGACCTTGTATATAAGGCCGAGATCGACCAGCCCGATATCGAGTTCGGGGTCGATGACTTCGTTTAATGACAACTTGAGCTCGTTGGCGCTAGGAAACGAGCGGGTATTTGTTGACATGACATCTCCGATACGATGAGCAAAGATGGGTTCAGGAAGTAGCCTTTGACCAGGCGCGAAAAGCAGCTTCGACCGTGGACCAGGGGAGAAGGGCGCAATCGATTCGAGCCGGGAAAGCGGCTACACTTTGTAGGATGGCGGCCTCACCCAGCGCCTCGGTGTCCGAACCGGTGGCCTTGAACAGCTCGTGAAAGTTGGCGATCTTTGCCTGGATTTCGGAGATTCGACTTCCTTTAAGATGTGGCCATAGCAGGCTTCCACTCGCGCGGCAGATGGTGCAGCCATGCACTTCTACCTGGGCTGCTTCAATGACGGGATCATCCTCTTTCCCATCCGCCCCCAAGCGCAGGCGGAGAAGCAGTTCGTCACCACATTTCGGATTGTATCCATCCTGCTGGATATCGGCTGCACCGATAGGCATACTTCCCGCCGGGTTCCGGGCGTGGTGAACGATGGCGTCACGATATAACTGCGACAGATGGACTTCGGTACCGGGCTGGCCTTCGCGATGCATAGAATCAACCCAACGTTCTCAAGAAATACGATTGGGCGTCCTTGAGGGCTGATGCCAGGAGATCGATATCTTCCTCGCAATTATAGATGTAGGCGCTTGCTCTTGTTGTGGACGTGGTTCCCAGCTTTTCCATCAAGGGTTGTGCGCAATGATGGCCAACGCGAACGCAAATCCCCTGGAAATCAAGGAACATTCCCAGATCATGTGCGTGGATATTGTCGAGTTCGAAGGAGACGATCGCCAACCGGTCCTGGTCGTCTGGGGGCCCATAAATCTTGAGTCCATCGATCTGTCGCAAGGTCTCAAGCATGTACGAGGCCATTTTTTGTTCATGCTGGAGCACATTATCCATTCCCAGCTCTTCCAGATAGCTGAGAGCTGTGGAGAAGGCGGCAATTTCTGCGAATGCGGGTGTTCCGGCTTCAAAGCGCTCCGGCGGTTCGGCAAAGCGGGTGGTATCGTATTTGACCTTGAAAATCATCCCGCCGCCAAACTGGTAGGGCACCATAGTATCGGCCAGCTCTTTCTTAAGAAAGAGAACGCCGACCCCGGTTGGCCCCAGCATCTTATGAGCCGAAAATGCATACGCACTGCAACCGATATCCGAGACATCAACCGGCATGGTGGGTACGGCCTGCGCGCCGTCAATCATAGTGACAATGCCGCGTTCGTTAAGCCGCGATACGATCTCTTTCGCGGGGTTGATGGTTCCTAAAACATTGCTGGCGTGCACAAAGCTTACCAACCTGGTTTTGTCATTTACCTGGTCGAAGAAGTGGTCGAGATCCAGGCGGCCATCGTCATCAATCCGCGCATAGCGTAGGGTTGCACCCGTTTGTTTCGCTACCATTTGCCACGGTACCAGGTTGGCGTGGTGTTCCAGTTCCGTGATCACAATCTCATCACCGGCGCCAAGGTTTTGTAGTGCATGGGAGGACGCTACAAGGTTTATCGCCTCGGTCGTACCCCGCACGAACACCGTATAATACTCATCGGGATTTGCCCCGGCGAAGTCGGCCACATGAGTACGGGTCTGCTCGAGCTTGTGGGTGGACTCCATCGAAAGAACGTAGAGGCCCCGATGCACATTGGCGTTGGATTCCCGGTAGAACTGAGACAGGGCATCGATTACACAGTTCGGTTTCTGCGAGGAAGCCGCCGTGTCCAGGAACACCAGATCACGGCCTCGGATCTTCCGTTGGAAAATCGGAAAATCTTCGCGTATTTTTCGCCCATCCAACATCTAATCCCCCAGATGGACGATGATCTGGTCATCGATCAGGCTGTGTTCGAGACGCGAGATGGGATCATCGGCCGGTAGGGTCAGCGCGGCTCCCGTAGCGATATCGAATGAGGCTCCGTGCCACGGGCAGACCAGCCGCTCCTCTTTCACATGACCCTCGCAAAGCGGCAATTGCAGATGGCTGCATTCATCTCGGAAAACGGACATTGCACCATTTTGGGCGCGCACCACAACATAGTCCTGACCAGCGATTTCCAACGGCGTGATACTACCGTTTGGATAATCTTTCTCTGCACCTATCGGATGTTTTCTTGGCATATGTCTAG
>CAUZEG010000074.1:0-17064 GCA_963578775.1 Myxococcales bacterium | reverse complement strand
CAAGCCATGTTTTCTGCTTGGAATCTCGGAGGATATTACCGAGAAAAAACTTCAGGATGAAGAAATTGCCAGAGCCAAACTTGCCGCCGAACGAGCAAGTGAGGCGAAGAGTCAGTTTCTCGCCAATATGAGTCATGAGCTTCGTACTCCCCTCAATGCTATCGTGGGGTTCAGCAAGCTGCTTATGGGTGAAGTCACTGAATCTGGCGACACAAAGTATTTCGCTGATCTGGAGACAATCAACACCTCAGGATTGCATCTGCTGTCTATTATCAATGAGATGCTCGACCTCACGTCCATCGAAGCAGGCAAACTAACCCTCAATTATTCAGACTGTTGTGTGGGTGACATATGTGATGACCTTCGAGACCATATGCGTCTGCTATCCGCTCGCAGCAGCGCTGATTTCACAGTACGATGTGACGTCCTGGACCTGGTCTTTCGATGCGATCCCGTCAGGGTCCGGCAAGTGATCATCAACCTGGTGTCCAATGCCTTCAAATTCGCGCCGTCTGGGCACGTCAACTTACGAATTGATACGGTTGAAAAAGAGGAGAGGAGCTACATCCAAGTGGTTGTCTCCGATAACGGAATTGGCATTGCACCTGAGAATCAAGAAAAAATCTTTGAAGAGTTTACTCAGGTGCATGACGGGAATGAGGTAGGCCCGTTTGGTTCGGGACTCGGTCTAGCAATCACACGGAAGATACTGAATCACCTCGGCGGTACTATCGCGGTTGAAAGCGAAGTGCAGGTGGGTACGACATTCACGGTTCTGATCCCCACGGACAAAGTCGATGTGGAGGCGGCATGACCCGCGCTAAGATTCTTGTCGTTGAAGACGATACGGCCAGCATGTATTTGATGCAGCGCTGGCTAAGTAAGATTGGGTACGACGTTTTGGCCGCTGTGAATGCGGAGACCTGCCGCACGATCCTGGCGACGACCAAACCACAGCTCATCCTTATGGATATGCGTCTACCAATAGTGAGCGGTTTTGAGCTCATCAAGTCTCTCAAAGCTGAGGAACCAGTAAAGAACGTCCCTATTATCGGCTTGAGCGCCTACGCAAGCTCGAAAGATCGGCAACGTGCATTAGACTGTGGTTGCGAGGATTATGACACCAAACCTGTCGACTTTGACCGTCTCCAAGGAAAGATTCAAAAGCTCATACTCAGCCAAGAGGTGTCTGGCGCTTAGGAAACCAGTGGGGAACCCGCCGGTTAATTGTTGTTGGGAAGCATGGGGCTTTCGTTCCAGTCCGGAAGCGAGCTTACGGCTTCCAGGGCCCAGTTGGACACGGGCAGACCCCAGGAAAGATAGAATGGCCCCAGGTTGACGCCCGCAACCTCGGAGGCTTCTACCACCCAGACATCGATGCGCTGCGTATCGTTCGTCAGATTGATCTCGGAAGCCATTTGGCGGTAGTTGACGAACAGGGTTGTGAGCAGTTCCCAGCCAAAGTGTTCTTGAAGCTGTAGGTAGCTCTCGAGAGCGGTCCATACAGACCACTCGTTGAAGTCCGGTCCGGTCGCCAGATAGTCTTGTATCCGCTGGGCTCGGACCGCCGGAAGCAGGGCTTCATGGGCAATCCCCCGGTCCACCCCGAAGACCATCTCCGATACGTAGACTGAGAATAGATTCACAGTCGCCTCGGTGGTACCGGGTAGCACCCAGGGCACCCATTGGTGGTTGTGGCCCAACTCATGAAAAGGCCCCCAGGAGCCAGACGTCTGGATGGCGTCCAGGTCGAGGAAGGAGTCGACGGCCACGGTGTAGCCCATTAGCGGGTAGCCCGAGTGCATCCAGCCGACGCTGATCTGGCGGTCGAGAACGAATCGTTCCGGCCGGACCCGTTCGTGGGAGGAGCCCTCCAAATCGGCGTCGGCGTCGAGAACACTATCCCACAACGCCATGACGTCATCGGGATGGTCGAGTCCCACTACATCGGATGAGGGCAGGGTGAGAATAAATTTATCGGAGGCCAGTTCCGCCCAGGGGGCCGGGTAATGGCGAATGGTGTTCTGCCATTCTTCCAGGCTTGTTTCGCCATGGCGGTACAGCGGCGCACGAACCACGCCGTCAAAGGTGACTTCGATAGGGCCGAGATTGGTCTCCTCCGGTATGCGCAGGTAGATCAATCCGCCGAACGCGCTTACGACGGCGGTTTCGGTGCTCTCGACAGGATAGGTGCGTACGATGTCTGGGAACCGTTCGATCGCTTCTTTGTCCCAGAGGGTATCGGTGTGGCAGCCCACCAGAATGCTCAGAGCCTCTGTGGAGGCATTCTGCGGGACTGTCACCGTGAACATAGAACCCGGACGAGCATAGAGTCCGGTACTGCGCCAGACCGGCTCCCAGGGGTTGGAGTAGGCGTATTCTTCGGCTCGTCCAGCGTAGGACGCGTGGATCGTCACCGTCTCGGTTACGGAGGGGGTGCCTGCGGGAACATAGCCCGGAAAATCGTCGGCGGCCGGATGTGCATTGACCTGGTCAACAGGAAGCTCTTTGGCCAATTTGTTCTCGAGCCGAACCACCAGATAGTCTATGGGGCTATCCTGCTTTCGCAGAGGCACTGCGGTGGTGGGTATCACCGGGTCAGCCCCCTCGAGGAATTCGTGGATGGTGTCGCCGTAGAAGTCTTCGAATCCAAGAGGAAGATGCTCGACAGCATGTTCTACCGATTCAACCGCAGTCAGGAGATCGGCTGGCTCCAGGACGATCGCTCCTTGTACATGATCCACCAATGCTTCGAGCGCATAACCTGCGTGTTGGTAGACGGTAGGTGGTTCGAGGCCGACCGGTTGTGGGCCGCCGCCCAGGTTCTGGGCTGTAACCACAACTCCCATCTCTCGTAACATCTGATTGCCGGGAAAGGTCTCCGCAGTATTCGGGTTGTTATAACCCCACCACCAGGCGAATCCACCTGTGATAAGCCCACCACCGGATCGAACAAAGGCCTGGATCCTGTCGACATCCTCCGGCGCTATCTCCTCGTAGGCCTCACGGATGTAGATGTCGACTCCCACCAGTTCCGGTGTTGTGACCTGGCCCACTGTGTAGCCCTGCGCGGCCAGGAACTCTGCCATCAATGTCATACCAGGAGCCACGCCGATTATGGGGCTCGGCGCCTCCGTCATCCAGCCGATAGCATTTAAGATTAGGCGAGTGGATTCGTTCTCGGTTGATAATCCGGCATGAAGATGGGTTTCATTGCCGAAATATAGCAGCTTGCCTTCCTCAACCCGGGCGGCCGCGATAATGCTGTGGTTCTGCTCCTTGTCGAAAACAACCGGGAAGGCGGTTGTGCCATACACGACCATGGATGAGGGATAGTTTGTCCCATTTTCGATGGTGGTTACGCCTTCTGTGAGCGTGTTCCAATCGCTCGTCCAATTAAAGGAGCAGCGCGGTAGCCGCCCGATGCGGTTATGACAATGGAATTCCTCCGCAGGGCCACATCCGCCGTTGTCCAGCGCGCATTCGTTCTGGTCGACGCAGCTGGTTCCCTGAAGCTCGTAGAATTCGTCGCAGACAATGGCACAGCTTCCGTCGACGCAATTCGCCTGGCCATTCTCCGGATCCTGGCAGCTGATCACACTGCATGGGTCGACGTCTCCGGGCGGCTCCACCACATCCGGCTGTACGACATCTTCGTAGACATCACCGCTATCCGGAAGATCGACTCCGTTTCCGCAGCCGAGGCCGGCCAGCATTACCAGGCTGATGAGTCCAAATAATCGCCGCAAGAGACTTCCTGAAAACGAGAGCAAGGCGTCGATTGTACGGGTTTGACCCATCTTTGGCCAACCGTTGGATTCTCCGGAATCTGCAAAGGGCTCACTGGGCGTACTACGTACTATATAATTATTTCTTAAAGGTTTTTCCGCGAACCACCGAACCTCTTTTACAGGTGGTTGAACAATGTGGAATCAACAAATAAGAAAAAACGTAAACGGGCTCTTCGCCATTGGCGTTCTTGCTGCGTTTGCATTTGCTTGTACTCCCCAGGAGGAGCTTGTTGATAGTCACATCGCCATCTTCGGTTCTGGCCTCCAGGGACTTTCGCTTGAGAACACCGAGCTGAGGGTTCCGGACGCTGACGGAAATACGGTCGTCATTGCCCGCGCCGACGTCAACATTCGTGAGCTTCGCCTCGGACTTCCCGAGGATAGCGAAGGGTGTGACGTATTAGCGGGGCAACTTGATGCGGCCGTTGATTGTAGTGACCACGAGCTCCGCATTGTGGGTCCTTTCCCAGTCGATCTTCTCGCGAGGGGTACGCAACCCTCGTTGATCGACGTCTCTCTTCCAGCTGGCACGTACAAAGGCATCGATGTTCGTATTGATGAATCCGATGAGCTTTTCGATGTTTCTTCTTCCTCCTCCCAGGATGTGCAGACATCGATGTCCTTTGTCGTGACCGGCGATGTGAAAATAGCCGGGACTTTGATTCCGTTTGGAATCGTTCTCGGGTTTGAAGAAGAGCTGCATGTGGAAAAGCCCGAAGGTCTTGCAATCAACGATGCGAATCCGAACCTGGCGATCGACTTGAACGTGTATAGCTGGATGGCGGGTGTTCCGCTGTCGGCTTGCATCAAGTCGGGCCAGCTGCCGAAAGACGAGAAGGGCCGTTATTGGTTGGACAACAGCTTTTCCGGTTCCGGTCCCTGCGCAGATATCGAGCATACGCTTCGCTCCAATATCGTGCATAGCGGCGATCTCCGGCTCGACGAAATGGCGGTTGTAAGCAAGTAGTCGTTACCCCTCGGGTGTGTAGCTACTAGCCCTTGAGTTCCAGTTATGGGCTTTGAGGACGTGTTTTTTTGATCGTTCTCCCCAGTCTGGCAGGGTGCTGGCGAAACTATCGACGGCCCCACATAAACGGGCTATAAACTCGGTCCAAATTACCATCGACCGGATCTACGAGGCGTGTTCATGCATACTCTGCGACAGTTCTTCTGTGTTCTCTCTTTAATTGGTTTGACGATGGGGGGGCTCTGGGGCTGTGGAGGTGACTCGCCCACCGAGGCCACGGATACGGGGAGTGATGTGATCGAGCCCATCGATGGCGTCGGTTGCGACGAAGGATTTGCCGATTGCGACGAGGACGATCAGAACGGTTGTGAGACCGATCTGCAGATCAGCCTGGAGAACTGTGGCGAGTGTGGCAGCGTCTGTGGTGCGGAAAACGGCACTGGCGAGTGTATTGGCGGAAGTTGCGCGATCACTTGTGATGCCGGTTTTGAGCAGCTTGATGACGGCGTGTGTACGGATGTCGACGAATGCGACCGCGAGATCGATGACTGTGATGTAAATGCCAGCTGTACCAACGAAGAGGGCAGCTTCAGTTGTGCCTGCAACGATGGCTTTGAAGGGGACGGCACAAACTGTGCGGATATTGATGAATGTGCCGACGGAGCGTCCGACTGTGGTGCCAACGCCGTTTGTATCAATGAGGATGGTGGTTTCAGTTGTGCCTGTGATGAGGGCTATGTGGGTGACGGGATCATCTGTGAAGATATCGACGAATGCACCGACGAAAGTGATGACTGCGATGGGAACGCCAGCTGTACCAATGAAGAGGGCAGCTTCAGCTGCGCTTGCAACGATGGCTACGAAGGCGATGGCACGACCTGTACGGATATCGACGAATGCACTGTGACCACGGCTTCATGTATGCCCAACGCCAGCTGTACCAATGAGGACGGCGGGTACAGTTGTGCCTGCAATGATGGCTATCTGGAAGCGGACGACGGCAATGGCAGCTGCGTGGACATTAATGAATGTGAATTGGAGACCGACAACTGCGATGTGAACGCCAGCTGTACCAACGAAGATGGAACCTTCAGCTGCGGTTGTAATGACGGCTATGCGGGCGACGGAGTGACCTGTGCGGATGTGGACGAATGCACCGATGGTGGCCATGACTGTTCCGTGGATGCCGGCTGTAGCAATCTCCCCGGTGGCTTCGAATGTACATGTAATGATGGCTACGATGGCAATGGGGTTGACTGCGTCGATATCGACGAATGTGCGCCCGCCGAATTGTGGTCCGAGGGTTTCGCATCGGCGGAGCTTCCTGGTTGGACCCTGAACAATAGTAATAATGCCGTGGGCTGGCATGTCTCTGGCGGTGCATTGGTGTATAGCAATGCGTTGGGGACGTCCTATCCGGGGGTTTCCATTGGAACGGCAGTTTCGCCGGTATTTATGGTCGAAGCCGGTGCGACCGTATCGTTCTCCATTATCCTGGATCTGGACGATGGAGACTATTTTGGCGCGGATGTCGCGGTGGCCGGCATCGTATTATGTGATGTATCGGATACCCCAGAGGATTGCGCGGCGTCGATTGCAGCCGAAACCGACCCATTGGCCAACAACTGGTCTACCGATTATGTGCAACTTTGGGATAAACAGGAATACTACGCCCTGACGACCAATGATAGCCCACTAACGGTAAATCTGGACCTGGATTCTTTTGCTGGGTCGTACGCCGTTGTTCTATTTGGCTTCGACACCGTGGACCAATACTACAACGACGCCAAGGGCGTTCTGGTAGATGATGTTGTCGTCGATGTAGCGGTTCATCCTACAAATACCTGCAGTGTGGACGCCCTTTGTACTAATACGGTGGGTAGCTTCGAGTGCGCTTGTTCGGAGGGCTTCGATGGGGATGGCACCGTCTGTACCGATATCGACGAATGTCTGGACGACCCCTGCCATGAGAACGCCTCTTGCGCCAATGACGTCGGGAGTTTCAGCTGTACCTGCGATCCGGACTATGAAGGCGATGGCATTGATAGTTGTGTGCAAAGCGACGATTGTATCGACCATACCTGTCCGGTAACGGCCAGCTGTGTGGACGGCGTCAACAGCTTTAGCTGCGAGTGCGTTGAGCCCTATTCCGGAGCGGATTGTAATGTCTGTGCAGCTGAGGTCGGGTCCACGGCTGTAAATACCTGGACCCTGGAGGCCTATCTTGGCGATGCCAATTGTGAAACGATCGAACTTGCGGCTGGAACTTTTGAGGTAATGCCTCTTACGGTAGGCCGCGACGTTGTAATTGATGGGGCGGAAGGAGAAACAACAGTACTTCGACTCGGTATTGGAGCATCCGGCTCGATACTTACGGTTGCATCAGGGGATGTGACTATTAACAACGTCACGATCGCCGACGGGGATGCGGTAAAAGGTGGTGGTATTCACCAGATTACGGGAAATCTGTCGCTGAATGGGGTATCCATAACCGATAACGCGGCCGAAGAAGGTGGTGGGCTCTATGTCGGTGGCGTGGCGACGCTGACCAATAGCTCTGTGACCCTTAACCAGGCCTATGCCCAGGATATCGCACTCGGTGGTGGTATTCGGGTTGCTGAATCAGGATCTCTTATTCTGGTGGATTCCAATATTTCGTCGAATACCGCATCCACGTATGGATATTGTCCTACCGATTTTTTTGAGCCAGGACCATACGCCAAGGGGGGCGGGATTCATACGAACGGAGATGTCTCTGGTGGTGGCTCCATTAAGAATAATGCCGTGAACAGTTGCAGTAGCGAGGGAGGAGCACTGTTTGTGGATCACTTCGGAACAGGGGGGACCATTGAGCTTATTGGGATGGAGATTACGGATAATAAAGTGGTGGGGGAACGCCATGATATTGGAGCGGTAGCTGTCGTTGTTGGTACGGATCTACTCTCTATACGAGATTCCCACATCCTTTATCATGAGGCATCTCCTCTCGATGAGCCGACCGAAGCGGCTCTCTATCTCCATACTGTCGCTGAAACGCAATTTGATAATACGATTGTTTCTGAGATCGAGGGACCGTTTTTTTATCGCAGCGGGTCGTCCGCCGGAACGGTCAGCATCGTGGGATCCGCGTTCATCTTCAACGGAGCACCTGTCATATATATGTCGTCTGGCTCTCTTACGATTGAGAGGTCCGGGTTTCAGGAAAATCGGGCCGAAGTACTAGTCCTTAAGGTGGTATCTGGGGAGATCGTAGATAGTCGGTTCAAGGACAATAATCTTGGCGACGGTGCGGTGATATCTCAGACAAACCCATCGATTTATGCTGATGATATTATACCAACGCTCAATATCCGTGGTTGTACGTTTAATGGTAATGAGAATGCGATCTACAACACTTGTGGGTCGGGAATCGATAAGTCCCAGATCAATATCACCAATTCCACGTTCACGGATCATATGGGTGGCTGCGTGCTAACAAATAACTCGGGAACGGGGGTATGCGAGTCTTATCTACAGTTGAGCCAGGTGACGGTCGCGCAGAATGATGGTGCCGGGGTTTGTGCCCTTCGTGGGCTTTCTGGCTCCAAGACATTCACGACCGTTCGGGGCAGCTTGTTCTGGGACAATGCCAACGGCTGCACCCAGGACGGTGGCACGTTAACGTCGGAGGGCAACAACTGGTTTGGTAGCGCAGGAAGCTGTGCTGTGAGCGGTAGTGATATGATAGGAGTCGATCCGCTGCTGGGCCCCTTACAGAATAATGGCGGCTGGACCGAGACGATGGAGTTGTTGCCGGGCAGCGGAGCGGTTAACGAAATCCCGAGCTGTGTCGACCATAATGGTGCGCCGATTACAATGGATCAGCGGTACGAACCGCGGGATGTATCCTGTGATGTGGGCGCCTACGAGCAATAGGCCTGGCATACGGCCGATTTGCCCGGACCGTGCTACACTGGTTCTAACAGGCGAGCGAAAAACAGGGGGTGCGCCGGGGCGAAATGCCATCGGTCATCCCCTGCTCCTTTTTGGGCGGATCCCTTTTCTTACCGGCTTTCATCTCTATTCATTTGTACGTTTTGCAGGGTCGTGGTAAGAGCAGTACAAGGCTTTCGGAAGAAATAGGAGGAATCCGCTTATGTCCGATTTTTCTTCGGGCGACGCCGCTTCGTCGCTACAACCGTTGGATATTGCCTGGGCTCAATTCGATCGCGCCGCAAATGTTATCGGTCTGTCCGACGACATGCGGGCCGTATTGAAAAAGCCCAAGCGTAGTTTACTAGTATCTGTTCCCACTCGTATGGATGACGGAACAATCTCTGTCTTCGACGGCTATCGTGTACAGCATAGTGTAGTGCGGGGGCCGGCGAAAGGTGGTCTCCGGTATCATCCAGATGTGACCTTGAATGAGGTAACGGCGCTGGCATTTTGGATGACCTGGAAGTGTGCCGTGGTTGATATTCCCTACGGTGGTGGAAAAGGTGGCGTCGTCTGTAACCCGAAGGAGATGTCCCAGGGTGAGCTGGAGCGGATGACTCGGCGATTTGCAACGGAGATTGCGCCAATCATTGGTCCTGACAGGGATATTCCTGCACCCGACGTCTACACCAACGCGCAAACCATGGCCTGGTTCATGGATACCTATAGTGCGCTACGTGGTGTAACGACATTGGGCGTCGTGACCGGTAAGCCGGTGGCCGTCGGTGGTTCTCTGGGCCGAAATGAGGCGACAGCTCGTGGGTGTGTATATACCATCCGCGAGGCGTCCAAGATCCAGGGGATCGACCTCAGTACTGCGACAGTTTCGATACAAGGGTACGGCAATGCGGGTTCCATCGCCCATACGCTGATCTCTGAACTTGGTGCGAAAGTTGTAGCCGTCTCCGATTCCAAGGGCGGGATCTACAGCCCGGATGGTCTTCATGCGGAGGCGCTCCAGAACTTCAAGCATGAAACGGGAAGTGTTGTAGGATTTCCAAATACCGAGGCGATGGGAAGCGCAGATGTGTTGACCGTGCCTTGCGATGTTCTCATTCCAGCCGCGCTGGAGAAGGCCCTCCATGAACGGAATGCAGCCAATGTGCAGGCCCGAATAATTGCGGAGGCAGCCAACGGCCCGACCACCCCGAAAGCGGATGCGAACTTCCGCGAGCGGAACATCATGGTCATCCCCGATATTCTTGCGAACGCCGGTGGCGTCACCGTGAGCTATTTCGAATGGGTTCAAGATCTGCAGTCCTTCTTCTGGGACGAAGACACGGTCAACCAGAATCTGGAACGGATCATGACCAAGGCCTTTCACGAGGTGTATGAGACATCCCAGCGCTATGAAATCGATATGCGTACGGCGGCCTATGTTCGCGCGATTGAGCGGGTCGTGGAGGCCACGGAGCTACGTGGGATCTTCCCCTGATTTAAGACATTCGGGACCGGCTGCTCGGCTCGGATCAAGGGTTTGTTGATTCGAAGCGCTGGGATAGCCATGGATCGTGATTGCCGTGACTTTTATCACCGCTGACGATCAGGAATGGCCACCAGGCGGTGGCGTTTTTCGGGGCTGCGAAACGCTCGCCCGGATCGGGACGCCCATTTCCATTGCAGTCTCCGAGAATCTGGTTCTGGGCATCCATGAATACGATAACGCCGCGTCGGACCGCCACTCTGGCCGGTACGACCAACTGTTCACAGGCGCGGATCCCGGCGGGTAGTTCGGGGCGTTGCACCGCGGCGATTCGGGGTGGCTTGATATTGGGATGGCAATCCTTGCATTTTCGGATCTGATCGCCGCGGGCCTTGGGACCAAAGGCGTGATCGCCCCGGTCGTCATGACAACGAACGCAGGTGAGGCTGCGATGGGGGGCAGCGGGAACATCTTGATCGGACGCAGCCAGCTGGGCGGGCCAGCTGCCCCGCACCGTTTGAAAACTCGTATCCATGGGGCCGGAGACCAGATGTGCGGTACCATCGTGCTGGCGTACGAAGTCCGGCATAAGCAGTCGATGGCAACTTGTGCAGAGGCGATCGCCGGCTACGTCGGAAAATCCCGGGGAAGAAAGTTGCGAGCGAATAAGATAGCGCTCGGCCTCATGGGGATCATGACAAGCGACACAGCTGATCCCATCGTCGGGTTTTTGCGGAAAGACCTGGGCGTCAATCTGTCGACTCTGCCAGGCCAGAAACCCGCGTGTGGTGTGGCAGGCACGACAGACAAGTGGATCGCCTTCTTGCAGTAGAGAGCCGGCATGGGCCATTCCAGTGGTTCGCCAGACGGCGACTTTGGGATAGCGGGGTGGGGCATCGTGGCAGGTTCCGCAGAGGGTGTCCGACAGATTGGCTGGGGTGAACTTTCCGGGCCCATGACAAGATGGGCAGCCCACCTGGGCCAGCACCTTCAAGGTTGTCGGCATGGCTTCCAGTGCTGCACTCGAAAGAGTTGTTGGCACGCGCCAGCCATGGTCGTTCATCTCGTCGTCGAAGCCCCGATCGGATACACCGGGAGTGAAACCGGTGACGTGGCAACCGAGACATTGGTCGGAAAATTGACCACGCATTCCCAACATAGACCGGGAAAATGCGGTTGCATGGGCCGTTTGACGCCAGCCGGCGACCTCGGCGTTATGACAGCCGGAGCCAGCACACATTCCATAGGGTAATCGTTGTTCGCCGCTATGAAGCCGTACCCGGAATCCAGAGAAATGTTCCACTAGATCGTAGGCGTCCGGAATGTAGGTCTGGACACGAACGACACGGTCGGTGGCATTTTCCAGCGGTGCTAATTCCGGTCCCGCGTAGCGCGCGGGTTCCACCGTCCAGAACCATGCACTCTGCGTGGCTGGACCTGCCACATGAATCCGTGCGTCGACCGGGATCCCGGCGGTTCCAGGCAGTGGAATGGACGCGGCCAGCTTGAAATCCTCAAAGGCGCGGAGCTGTCCGTCTGAAGTGCGTATCTCGACGCGTCCATCGATAGCTGCACGGCAATCCGGGTCGACCGGTACGACGCCCTGGAAACGGTCTGGATTCGGGACACAGTCCTCCAGGCAGGGGGTGCGGATTTGGAGTCCACTCGGCAGGACTTTGACCCGGTCCGTTCCCGATCGCAGGGAGAAATGTACACTTTCGCCGGCCTGCAAGGATGTACGGACGGGAATGTCGACAACCCGGCAGAGGCCCAACTGGAGTGGGAAGCGGGGAAGCGCAAGAAGAGAGCTGGGGGTGCCAGGTGCTGCCTCGGCCGACGCCAACAGACCGATTCCGAAAAACAGGCATAGGAGTCCCGAAACGGACCACCGTAACAAGGTTCCTATTCGCAGGACCACGAGGTGCAATCCCCGACCGAATCATTAGCCGGGTAGTTCTGGCAACACGCTCCGGAATCGACACAGCAGCCCACGTCGTACAGAGGGATGTCGCCCTCGAACAAACCACCTTCATCGCAACCGGGAGGTGCCTCATCGACCTCGACGCAAACGGCCCATTTTCCGTTAGGGAGACAGGTCTGTTTGCCCCAGGAGCAGTACACTGGCTCATCACACCATCGCCAGGTACCCGGGATGCAATCGCATTCTTCGTCGATGAGACCGTCGCCATCCGTGTCCTCACAGTCGCACTCTTCACCGGGGCACTCCTCCGGTAGTGGATCGCAGGATTCGTCGATCTGCCCATCGTTGTCATTATCGATGCAATCGCATTCCTGTTCAGGATCGCAGAACCACCACCAGGGGCAGCCCTCATCGACCGTGCCGTCTCCGTCGTTATCGATACAATCACAGGGCTCTTTATCGCATTGTGGTTTGGGGACGCAGCCCTCGTCGATGAAGCCATCGTTGTCGTTGTCTATACAATCACAGGGCTCCGATTCTGGCTCACAATCCAGGTTCGGAGGGCAGCCATTGTTGACGACACCGTCGCAGTCATTGTCTAGACAGTCGTTACAGTTTTCCTGGGGGGGCACACAGGCGCTCCAGTATTTGAGACATTGGCGTTGTCCGATCGAACCGCAGGACGCCATACAGATTTCAATCGAGCCGGGTTCACACGGTAAGACGGTGGTGGTGTCCGAAGCCGTGCTACCACCTGTGTCGGCGGGAACGGACGACCCCTGGTCGAGCGACGTGTTTGGTACATCGGGTGCGGACGTACCGATGTCGGAGGTGTTCTGACCAGAACTGCCGTCGAGATTTCCGGCAAGGTCGCCATTGCCAAACAGAATACCCGTATCACCACCGGCCGGGACCGTGGTGTCGGAGCCGCAGGAGAGAAGAAAACCGACAAGGGATATAAGCAGACAAACTTTCAAACCAATAGAACGTGCCAACGTAGACCTCGGGGAATTTGAAGGCGTAACAATCGGAAAACAGGCTACCTGTGTCAAGGTGAAAAACCGGGTATTTTCCCGCCTAGCAGACGTACGTCGTTTGTGACCCTTTTGAGGCTATTTTTTTGTTCAGGGGCAGACGTAGAATTGCGGGGCTGAACAGCTCTGTTGGCATAGATACGGATCGCAGGGATTCGGGTTGCAGGGGTCGTCATTGCCGACATTCACTGGGTAGAAATCTCCACCGGCCCATTGGGTATTTACCCATACGTCTTCGATATGGGTGAGGAACGCGTCGGCTATACACCAGGGCAGACTGGCATTATCACGCACCTGGACATAGGTCGTACTAGCGGACGCGCCGACATCGTTGACGCTCATAAGCCCCTCCAGGTTGGTCAGGGAGTTGTTGCCGCGTATTATGAGATCGTCGAAGCGGAGAAGGCCTTCGAGTCCGGTCAGATCCGGTAGCGAATCGTTGTAGGCAACCTTCACCCATCCACCCACTTCGGTGAGGTTTTCGAGACCGGTGAGAGAGACGAGAGAATCGTTCTCTTCGATACGAATCGTAAAGTAGATGAATGTCAGATTGTTGAGGCCGGTAAGATCTGTAAGCAGGTCATTATCTACAATCTCCACGGAGCTGTTTACGGTTGTGATGCTCGAGAAGCCGTTCAGGTCGGTCAGCGAGGGGTTCTCACCGATAAACAGGTCGTCGGCCGAGGGCAGGTTGCCGAGGGCATCAATACTTGTAAGGAGAGGATTGCCCCAGATCTCCAGCATGGCGTCGGCCGCCGTAAGATTCGACAAGCCTTCGATGCTTACCAGAGACGGGTTGTAGTTGATATGCATCTGGTTGGCTATAGATCCGACGCCAACAAGTCCGTCCAGGTGCTCCAGAGCCGCATTGTTGGAGATGAGAAGCATCGCTCCACCGACGGAGTCGATCCCTGCCAGACCATTGATATTTGTCAGAACTTCGTTTTCTTGAATTGTGAGCGTGCTGCTCAAATTGTCGATCCCTGCCAGACCATCAATATTCGTAAGTGAGTCGTTGTTGATCAGAGTGAAAACGCCGGTAATACTCGGAAGTTGTTCGAGTCCGGAAAGATCAACCAGGGCCCCGTTGTCCTGGATGATCAGGTCGTGTATTTCGGCGAGCGCCGCCAGGGCACTGATAGTTGTCAGGCTGGGGTTGTTGAACAATTGAAGATCGCGGACTTCTGTCAGTCCTTCCAGCCCGGACAGACTCTCCAGGACAGGGTTATTGGTAATATTCAGGTCATTATCCACGATCTCCAGGTATTCCACTCCGGCCAGATGAACGAGATTGGCGTTTTCGTCGATCACAAGATCGTTGACGTAGGCCAGCGCCTCTAGCCCAGACAGGCTGGTCATAGCTACATTATTTCGAATGGTAAGGGCCCCGTTGATCTCCTCGAGTAGGTTGAGTCCGATGAGGTTGAACAGCAGGTCGTTGTCCTCGATGACGAGCTCTTCGACTCGTAGGAGGCCATCCAGACCAGAGAGACTTATGAGTGCATCGTTGTCGCGAATGATGAGGGCCCCATCGATCTGTTCCAACGAGCCGAGTCCCTCGAGGGTAGTCAGATCCGAGAGCTCGATTGTGACGGAACCACCGACCACAACGCAGCTGGCGAGAACGGCAAGATCCGCTGCATTGGTGATGGTGACCCCACCATCGCATACGAGATGTTCGCAGAAGAGCCCTCCGAATTCACCGGCGCATTCGCAGCTGAAACTGAGAAGCCCATCAATACATATGCCCCCGTTCTGGCAGGGGTTTTCCTCCGGGCAGTCGTCGATATTGATTTCGCATAGAGTACCGTCGAAGCCGGGTAGGCACTCGCAGGCGAAGTTGCCCAGATCATCGTAAAGGCAGTCGCCATCATTCTTACAGACCGGCGGTGATCCCCAGGCTACCTGACAGGGATTATCAAAGTCTTCGCAGTTGTCTCCTTCCCAGGGGCCCTGGCATTCACAGGTATGCCCGTTGATCTCGTCGGTACAGATCCCGTTATTCTCGCAGGGAGACGGCTCGCATTCATCAATATTATGTTCACATACGTCTCCGTCGAAGCCATCGGCGCATTCGCAGACATAGGCGGCGTCGGGGATATCGACGCAGGTCCCCTCGTTTTGACAGGGGTTCTCTTCTGGACAGGGAGCACATTCGGGGCAGCCTGGATCACCAATATCAACGCTGTCCGACTGTATTATGTCCTCTGCGTCCGATGTTTCGGCTTCGGCCGGTATGTCTTCCAGGACTTCGGTCTCGGTCTCGCTTCCCGGATCCTCGGATTGACCCGGATCGGTCCCAGGGTCGGACACGTCGGCAACGTCCGGTTCTACAATGTCTGGGAGAGGGGGACCGTCGTCGGGTTCCTGGGTGTCCGATGTGGCGTCGGCATCGCTGGTATCTGCAATGGGCTCGACGGCCTGGCCACAACTCGCGACCAGAAGAAGAGTCAAAGACAGGACCCCAGAGAATCGCCGGATCGGAGTTGGAATCAAGGCGGTCGTGGATACGAGCCAATGTTTATGGTTAACGTGCTTCAAAACTGTCCGCTTATAGACAAGGACATATGATCCGGGCCCGCGCTGGGCAAGATCTGTGCGATGACCTGGCCCGAGTCAGGCTTCGATACTGTGCCACCCAGGTAGTCTGTAAGATAATGGTTCAAGATGGGAATTGCGATGCCTGTGGTGGTGCCGATCAGGCCACCAGCGATCACATCACTATAGAAGTGGCGGCCAGCCCGAACACGCATTTCCCCCACGACTATCGTTGCGGCCAATGCCCCTCCATACAGCAGAGCAAGGGTCGTAGTTCGCCCCCGGAATTCAGGCAGATGGTAGTACGCGGACGTTGCCACCGAGAACAGGAAGACCGCAGTAATGGATGTATGCCCGGACGGGAATGAGTGGAAGGCATAATCCTGATCGTGCTGGGAATATACGATGTCGCCATTCGATGGATAGTTACTGCTGTAGGTGTAGGGGCGAGCTCGGTCGACGGTCCTCTTCAGGGTAACGGTGATGAGATAGTTGACGCCAGCCGCCAGAAGTACATCTGCGACCGCTGAACCCGCGTAGTCGTCGGTTCCACGAGTATGGGCGAGGATCGAAAGACCTACGCCCGATAATGTTCCCAGACCTATGGAGCTATAGAGCAGTATGTCGCTGGCCGTATTGGGGGTAGAATTATTGTCCTCGATTTGTACCAACCGTAGGGGTGATCCGGATTCCGGGGCGGTAAAACCGGGCGCGACTTGCGCATCGGCCCCCGGCGCTACCAGGGCTATCGGTGCGCCTAATATACATGCGATGATTACAAGCGTAAGACGGCGGTTTCCAGACACAGAATCCACCTCAAGGATCTTCTGACGTCGTTGCGTCGTACCAATGCACCGACACCGAGGTCAATACAGGTGTCGCTTGTGGATCTGTAGACGTAAGTCGTACCTCCATCTCCAGATAGCGAGAGTGGTTTGTAAGGAGCGACGTCAGATCGGCGGGATTTGACGTTGCATATTCCGACCACTCCTGGTCCGGTAATCCAGGCAGATTGGGCGACGATCGCACACGGACCATGATGTCGGTGATTACTTCGTTTTCAATGCCCTCCCAGGAGGCGGATTGCCAGATGAGATCGGTGGTTCCGGAGTCGAAAATCCGCGTCCAGCTACCCACCGGTTTCACGAAACGTAGGAACTGTACGCCGGTAAAATCACTATATGTGTACGGATCAACACCGAAGGTCGTGCTGATATTTACTGTGGGTTCGTTGTCCCAATTCGCCACATCGACATGTGCGGCGGTGTTGGTGCTGCGACCCGCCGTCCACAACCATCCGTTTTTGTCGAAGGCGATACCAATCGGGCGTGAGATCTCGGGCCCCATGTCGAGTATACTATGGGATGTCATATCCGGGTCCACGCGGGCGATATGACTCATCAATACGTTGTTCC
>CAUZEG010000073.1:0-17074 GCA_963578775.1 Myxococcales bacterium | reverse complement strand
AGTTCTGCCTCGAAAGCGCTCCCATCAAAACCGGGCCAGCCTTGAAATGCAAAGCTCCGGTTGAGCCCCGGGGCGATATTTTTGGCGATCAGCGCCGCTTCGATGGACAGGGTGCCTGCACCACACATCGGATCGGCAAAGGCGGTATATGGTTCGGCGCCGAAATGTTTGGCCGGACACCACCCACACGCCAATAAGGCCGCAGCGGCCAGGTTCTCACGTAAGGGAGCCTTGGCTGTTTCCAGTCGATAGTTTCGCCGATGCAGATGCTCGCCCGATGAATCGACGCTCAGCGTACATTCGTCCTTTTCAATACGCGCCACGACGGTATTGAATGCGCTTTCCGAATGACCATCGGCATCAAGGACGGGAGTGGAGAGCTTTTGGCCCAGGGCTGTGCCGATCGCTTTTCGAATACGCTCCTCGGCGGCTCCACTATGGTAGATCCGGCTCTTACGGCAGGTGACGCGAATGCGTAGGGGCACGTCGGGCTGAAGCACCTCTGCCCAGGGTAGGCGTGAGGTCTTCTGGAATAGCTGTGCCGGGTGGGTGGCGTGAAATCGCCCCACTCGCAGCAGAACACGTGACGCCGCGCGCAACCATAGATTGGTACGAGCCACCAGGCGATCGTCGGCCAGAAAGCTGACACCACCGCTCGTTGTCTGGTTCTTGGCTATACCCAGAAAGGCGAGCTCGTTGGCAACAATGGCCTCCAAACCGGGCGGTGAAACCGCAAAATATTCTCTCTTATTGGATGCCATTATGGACCGGTTCTAACCTGGCCCGAAGCCTTTGTCGACCGACGTGGCCCGAATTTCATGGGACTTGCGGTTTGGGCATCGTTTGTGGCAACCTTATGAAGTAGCACTTAATAAGTTTTATTTGTTTTGTTGGAGAATTGATGATGTCTGGCACAAAAGCAGTAGTGACCTGTGCCCTCACGGGTGTATTGACCAATCCACAAAATCATCCGGTGCCTGTAACTCCGGAGGAGATGGCGGCGTCGGCCCGGCAGGCCTTCGACGCCGGGGCCAGCATTATGCATGTGCACTTCCGGTGTCAGGAGCCCGAGCGCGGCTTTCTACCCAGCTGGGATCCAGATGTGGCCGGTACGATATCCGATGCCATTCGGGATGCCTGTCCGGGCGTGCTCTTGAATCTTACAACCGGTGTGATGGGTCCTGACATTCGAGGACCTCTTGCCTGTCTTGAGCGGGTTCGGCCTGAGATGGCTGCGCTCAATGCGGGGTCGTTGAACTATCTACGCTTACGACGCGATGGGAGCTGGGCCTGGCCACCCATCTTATTCGATAATACCGTCGACAAGGTGAAGTCCTTCGTCGACACGATGTTGGAGCTCAATATCGTACCGGAATGTGAGTGTTTCGATACGGGGATCTTGCGCAGTGTTGGCATGTTTGTAGCGAACGGGATGTTGCCGGGCCCGCCGCATGTCTCGCTTGTAATGGGTGTGGCTAGCGGGATGCCGGCGAAGGCTAGTTGGCTGCCCTTGCTGGTGGACGAGATGGTTCCAGAGACCCATTGGCAAGCCATCGTTATCGGCCGCGAGGAGGTATGGGATGTGCACCGGCGGGTCGCGGAGCTCGGAGGAGATTTGCGGACTGGTGTGGAAGATACCTTCTATCTACCCAATGGAGAAAAGACCTCGGGCAACGGCCAACTCATTGAAACACTGGTATCGATGGCCGAAGAAGCGGGCCGTACGATTGCCTCTCCCGATGAGGCACGGACTCTTCTCGGGTTGGCATAGGAGTACGGTTATGAGTACCAAACAGCCCTACCCTGCTCTGACGTCGCGCGCCGAACTGGACAGCGACATCTATAAAAGCAATCGCGAACAGAGCCTTAAGGAGCTTGTGCGTCTGGCCCAGGCCCAGGCAGAAGCCCGTGCGGGTGGTGGCGAGAAATACACCACACGTCATAAAGAGCGGGGCAAGCTGCTGCCGCGCGAGCGAGTGGAATTATTGCTCGACCGGGACAGCCATTTTCTAGAGCTTTGTCCTCTGGCCGGCTATGGAGTGAGCGGTATTACCACGGGTGGTAGCATCATCGGTGGGATCGGAATTGTATCGGGGATCGAATGTCTGGTGACGGCCAGCGATGCAACTGTAAAGGGGGGTGCGATCAATGAATATGGCATGCGCAAAACCCACCGCTTGGCGGATATAGCAGCCGAGAATCGCTTGCCGGCCATCAATCTGGTGGAGTCGGCGGGGGCCGATCTACCCAATCAGAGCAAACTATTTGTCCCCGGCGGGACCGCGTTTCGCGATCTGACGAGGGCATCGGAGCAGGCCATTCCCACGGTCTGTGTGGTCTTCGGCAGCTGTACCGCTGGAGGGGCCTACGTTCCGGGGATGAGTGATTACGTCATCATGGTGAAGGATCAGTCCAAGGTCTATCTGGCGGGACCACCCCTGGTGAAGATGGCGACGGGCGAGGAGACCGATCATGAGAGCCTTGGCGGCGCCGACATGCATAGCCGCCAATCGGGCGTAAGCGATTATCTTGCCGAAGACGAGGAAGATGCCATCCGTCTGGCGCGCGAAGTGATGGCCCATCTCAACTGGTCCAAGGCTTCGTCACCGCAGCTGCGGATGGTCGAGTCGCCGCTTTACGAGTCCGAGGAGCTGCTTGGCATCGCTTCGGCCGACATCAAAATCCCCTTTGATTCCCGTGAGGTCATCGCCCGCATCGTGGATGGTTCGCGCTTTAGTGAATTCAAGCCCTTATATGGGGAGACCCTGGTCTGTGGTTGGGCGCATATCCACGGCTATCCGGTGGGAATTCTGGCCAATAATGGGATCTTGTTTTCGGAGTCAGCCAATAAGGGGGCGCAGTTCATTCAACTGTGTAACCAATCCAATATCCCCCTTTTGTTCCTGCAGAATATTACCGGGTTCATAGTGGGCACGTCCTATGAGCGCGAAGGTATCATCAAGAACGGCGCGAAACTCATCAACGCCGTGTCCAATAGTAAGGTCCCGGCGATCACTATTATGACGGGAGCTAGTTTTGGTGCCGGAAACTACGCCATGTGCGGACGCGCCTATGCACCGCGATTTCTTTTCACCTGGCCGAATCACCGCATCGCCGTGATGGGAGGAAAACAGCTCGCCGGTGTATTGGAGATCATCAAACGTGAGTCTGCCGAGCGCAAGGGCGAGGAAGTAAACGAGGCGGGTCTTCAGACGGTCAAGACCATGATCGAGGCCCAGATCGACCAGGAAAGCGATCCCTTCTTTGCGTCGGCCCGGCTCTGGGACGACGGCATTATCGACCCGCGAGATACCCGCTCGGTTTTGGCCATTTGTTTGTCCACTGTTCATACGGCGCCCGTGAAGGGGACCACCTCCTGGGGTGTGTTCCGGCATTAAGGAAACGATGACAACGACCACAAAACCAACAACCATCCGGAAGATCCTGATCGCCAATCGGGCCGAGATCGCCATTCGCGTGATGCGAACGTGCCGCGAGCTTGGAATACGAACGGTAGCGGTTTTCTCGGATGCCGATGCGGACGCCCCGCATGTGCGCTATGCCGACGAAGCCGTTCGCGTGGGGCCTGCGCCATCGATCGAATCCTATCTTTGCATCGACAAGATGATTGAGGCGGCCCAGCAGACCGGTGCCGATGCCATCCATCCGGGGTACGGGTTTCTGGCTGAGAACGCGGATTTTGCCCGGGCCTGTACCGATGCGGGGATCCTCTTTATCGGGCCGTCCGAAGACGCTATTCGTTCGATGGGTTCGAAACGTGAAGCAAAGAAGATTGTGGAAGCCGCCGGGGTGCCGGTCATTCCCGGCTATGATGGTGCCGATCAAAACCCCGATGTACTGCTGGAGAAAGCCCGGGAGATGGGCTGTCCTGTCCTGGTCAAGGCCAGCGCCGGAGGTGGTGGCAAGGGGATGCGAGTGGTTCGTGACGAGGGCGACCTTTCGACCGCGATAGCTGCGGCCAGACGGGAAGCCGCCAGCTCCTTTGGGGACGACACCCTTCTGATTGAACGCTATGTCGAGGAGCCGCGCCATATCGAGTTTCAGATCCTCGGAGACCAGCACGGAAATATGGTGCATGTCTTTGAGCGCGAGTGCTCCATACAGCGGCGCCACCAGAAGATCATTGAGGAGAGCCCGTCGGTGGCCCTGGATGCGGATCTTCGCGCCCGGATGGGTGAGGCGGCCGTCAAGGTGGGCCAGTCGATCGGCTACCAGAATGCCGGAACGGTCGAGTTCATTCTGGCTCCGGATGGTGCTTTCTATTTTCTGGAGGTGAATACCCGGCTCCAGGTAGAGCACCCGGTAACGGAATGCATTACAGGCCTCGATCTGGTGCGGGAACAGATCCGCATTACCGAAGGGCATCCGCTGTCCTTCTCCCAAGAGGAATTACAGGTGTCTGGCCACGCCATCGAATGTCGCATCTACGCCGAAGATCCGGACCGCGGTTTTCTGCCCTGTAGTGGAACACTGGTGGACTGGCATATGCCGGTTGAGGAAAACGTACGGGTGGATGGTGCGGCCGAATCCGGCCTGGAGGTGAGCGTTCATTACGATCCCCTCTTGGCGAAGATCATCGTTCATGCGGATGACCGCAGCGAAGCCATTCGCAGTATGGCGACAGCACTCGGTCGTTTGTCGGCCCAGGGGATCGCCACCAATTGCGCCTTTTTAGGGCGTGTTTTGGCCCATCCGAGCTTTCAGGCCGGTACCCTCAGCACCCACTTTGTGGATACTCACGCTATCGATCTACTGGCCGAGGATCCCTCGTTTGATACCTGTATAGGAAGCCTTGTGGCGGCGACTCTGTTCAGCCACCGGGCACGAATTGCAGAGCGGACGATCCTGCCGTCCCTGGTGAGTGGATATCGAAACAATCGAAATTGCGACGCCTGGGTGTCCTATACCCTGGCGGAGGCGACCCATCGTATTATGTATAGAGATCTTGGAGGCGATCGTTACGAGATATCGATCGGTGATGAGGAGGTCGAGTCGTTCGGGATCTGGACCGTCATGGGCCAGGATGGACCGGAGCTCGTATTGGAGAATGCTACCGGACTTCGATCGTCCTATCGAGTGGTCTCCAACGGCTCCAGTGTCTATGTGCACGATGGCAACCAGGCCTTCCGACTGGACGAGGTGCCCCGGTTCCCGGAGCCGGATCTGGCCGCCCAGCAGGGTGGGCTGACGGCCCCCATGCCGGGGAAGGTCGTACGGATCGAAGTGGCCCAGGGTGAAGCCGTAGAGAAGGGTCAGGTTCTGGCCATTATGGAAGCCATGAAGATGGAGCACTCCATCGCCTCGCCCGAGGATGGGACCGTACAGGCGATCCCGGTGGCGCAGGGCGATGTGGTGGACACCGGCCAGGTCCTGGTCGTATTGGCCGAAAGCGCTTGAATGCAGCTTTCCCCCCGCCTGGTCTAGCGCCCTCCCCTATGGCATAATCGTCGCGACGGGTTGGGGTTGTAGATGTGGCATTATAGTCGCGATGGCCAGACCGAAGGTCCGGTATCCGAAGAGGTCTTACTCGCCCTGGTAAAGCAGGGTCTGGTGGGGCCGAACACCTATATCTATCGTGATGGCTGGACCGATTGGAAGACGGCGTCAGCGGTACTGCCCCACCTATTTGCCCCGGCACCGCCGCCGCCACCACCAGACGCTCGACCGGCCCGATCGGCACCGGCGGCCCCATCAGCAGAGCCCGTTGTGGCGAGCCAGGCGCAGGAGAGCACCGATCCGGGTGCGTTGGGAAGACATCTGCAAGAGCATACCCGTAACCGTTATCTGACCTTCGGGATCCTGGGCCTGTGCACCTTTTTCCTGCCGTGGAACACCGAAGAAGGGACGCACTTCTACTGGGATGTGCTGGGACAGATTCCAGATATGTGGTCGGGGATGAAGGGCTTTCTGATCTTCAGTTTATTCATCTCCATCGCTTGTCTGGTGGTCTCGCGCCTGCAAATGCGACCAGCCATCCGGTCCGTCATCGTTGCGGGTATGGCCTTTATGGGGGCTCTATTTTTCTTCGTTGCTATCTCACAGAGCCTATCGAATACGACTCGTATGCTCTTAATGGGCGACGCGTCACACACCGTCGAAACTGTCGCAGTAGCCCAGAGTGTCAATGTCGCAGTAGCCGAAACAGTACCCGAAGTACCGCGTCGCCCAGAGGTAGCGGCACGGGGTATGGAGAATGAGAAAAATTCCTACAAAAGACGGTATGCAGGAGCATCCCCTCGAGATTCTCACAAGTATGGGCGTCCTGGGCCTCCCCCAGGTTTTCAGAGACCGAGCTTTGCCCCGACGGTAGCTTTTTTCGTCTTCTTTAGCTTTGGTCTAGTTGCGTTGTCTTTCGCGACCCGCCTTCTGGCCCTTCAGGAGTCGGTCCGAACCGCGCGTATTTTGGTGATGGGCTCGGTGGTTTTGATCGGACTGCTATGGGTTCTACCGGTGGTCCCATATCTTGGAGAATCCGAGGCGCCACGAACGATGATGGGTCTGACCTTTGCTTTGTTCGAACATGCCGACAGTTTCGATGATATGCCGATAGTAGCGGTCTTATCGGGTCTGTACCTGTTCGCAATACTACCCCTCGTGGGTTTGGCCTGGTTTGGCTTCCAGAAGAACTCCAACCCGACCTTTCTGCGCGTTCTTTCCTACGCCTATACGGCATACGGCCCGTTCATTTTCGTGCCCGTCGGCATGTACCTGTTGATGAAGGGCTCGTTTGGCGGCTGCTTTTTTCTGGCGTTTTACCTCTATATGATCAGCGAGCTGATGGTAGACGGCTTGTTGGCGATCACCCAGCTGGCGCGAAAGAGCTAGTCCCAATGCGGGCTGGAATGATCTTGCTTGTGCTTTCGTTGGGGTTGGGTTAGTCAGGCCCGACCTTGAGGGGCCATGCATGGCGGAACTTATTACCATCAATCCGTACAATCCGGATCCACGTCTTCTGAGCACGGCCGCACGGAAGATCCGGGCCGGCGGGATTGCGGTAATCCCCACCGATACGACATACGCCATCGTCTGTAGTGCGAATACCCGTGATTCGGTCAAACGGCTTCAATCCCTTAAGGGTGTGACCTCCGAAGGGAATAAGAAACCCATGAGTGTTCTCTTTTCCGACATTGCCAGTGTCACCGAGTACACCATGGGGCTTTCCAATCAGGTCTACCGGGCGATGCGTCGAACGTTGCCGGGGCCCTATACGTTTATCTTGAACGCCTCGTCGCGGATTTCATCCCGGGCCCTGAAGAAACGAAAAACCATTGGCGTTCGAATCCCCGACAATTCGGTGACCCTTGCGATCTTGTCGGATATTGGCGGCCCGCTTCTGTCCACCAGTGTGGCGCATACAGACGAGGACCATCCCCTCGACGATCCGATTGATATCTGCCGACGGTTGGACAATGGGGTGGATCTGGTGGTGGACGTTGGGCCCATCTACCCGGAAGACTCCACCGTCGTGGATTTTACCGATAATGTGGCGGTTGTTGTTCGAGAAGGGAAAGGATCTATCGATCTCTTATAGGGTTTTGATCCGCAGACCGTTGGCGTCGAGGGCCTGGAAGGGCTCTCCCTTGAGCACAAATTGGTCGTCTCGGTAGACCCCCGGACAAATGGTTTGATGCTCACAGCTGGAACAGGCGTCCACATGAGACCAGTACTCGTTATGGGAGTAGGGCTCGGGCTCTTTCGTTGTTACATCCACCGAGTAGTCCTCGAAGTAGTAGTCCATCAGATAGGGCAGTAGCTCGGGGACTAGACAGGCCTGGAGGTTTCGAAAGGCCACCGTCATATCCAATGTCTGCGCGTGTTGGGCGGCGGTGCGGGCAATCTGGGCGCGGGTCTGAAAATCAGGGAGCAGTTTTTCTCGGTGCGTCAGCCCATCGCCGATGGGTTTCAAAAACGCCATAACCACGGGCGGAGCCGGTCGGTCGGCTTTTTGGGCGTGGTCATGTAGCTTGTCCAGCAAATCGGGTATCCCCGCACCATTCAGGCGGGTAACACAGGTATAGATGTAGAGGTTCAGCTGGGGGCGGGCCAGAATATTGTCCAGGGCCAACCATTGTTGATCGGCTCGTCCAGGGGTCCGACTGATCTGGCTATAAAGCTCGGGATCGGCCGTATCGATCGACAGATGGATAGTCCCGATTCCTGCTTCGATCAGTTTATCAACGAAGCTCGCGTCCGCCAGGCGCAGGCCGTTGGTCATAATTACATGGTCGCTGCCAAGTCCCGCCTCACGGAGCATATCCAGGGCTTCAAACAAGGCCGGATAGATGGTCGGTTCACCGCCGATCAAAATGGCCTTATTGCAATCCACTGAGACCCCCGATGTGATCTGGGGCTCCAGGGATTCGACCGGAGTAAACCCCTTTGTATCGGCATGGGGAGGAACCGCACAGTAGACACAAAGGGAATTACAAGGGCGGCCCGTATTGACATAGAAGGCTGGCGAAAGCCATTTGCCGAGTGTCTGGAGTTGGGCATTGGGTTGCTCCAAAACCACATCACGGCGATGGCCATGCACATCGATAACTCGCATGGGTGTAAAGGACTTCTTGCTGGCTCGTACCAGGGGCTTGGGCCGTTCGGTTGGACTGGAGTTTTCGGCCAGCCATCGTCCCAGCTTCTGGTATTCATCGATGGGATCGGTCCACATAATATCCGTGAATGTTTGCTGCAGGAGGCTGGTGTCCAGGGGCTCATGCCCTCCCCCATGTGGGCCGCGCCAGCGGGGATCGGGGTGGCGCCCCATTTCTGCCCGTATTCCTGCGCCCGCGATCAGGGCCTGCACCGCCGCTTCCACTGCAACGTCCTTCGGTGGTCCCACATTCAACATCCCAGAGGGCAGGCATTCGGGTGTCTGGCAGAGGCGAACGATCACGTCTGCTACCCCAGAAACCGATGCAATGATCTGCCGTTGGTCGCCGGAACCGGGGATAAGCACCCGGCCGGTTGAGGCGGCCTCCAGATAGGCTTGTTCTCGTCGGTGCGGATCCCTGGGAGCCACCAGCCGCGGCAGAATGAGCGTATGGACCGTGCCTGCAAAATGTTCTTCGTAGTAGAGGCGAGCGTCCTTTTTGCCGCTTCCATACTCATTGTCGGGATCGTGGGGTGCGCTTTCGGCCGCACCCAGGTGGCCTGGGCTGCATTCGGCGGTAGAGGAGGCGAACACAATATGGGCTGGTTTCTGATTCGTGTTCGCAATGGCATCGATGAGGGCCCGAGCGTCGTCGGCAGAGAAACCAATAAGATCGACCACAGCATCGCAGCCATCGACGAGTCCAGTAAGCGTTGCAACGGTCTGCCGATCGGCCAACGCGAAGGTTTCCGGTTCGGGCTGAAATTCATCGGCGTTGGGTAATCGTCGTGACAGGCCGCGGATATCCCAATCCGAAAAGGCGGCCGCGACGGCCGGTCCCAGTCGTCCGGTGATTCCCAGTATCGCAACGGTTTTTCGCCGGTTCATCGCGGTCTCAGCATATCATAAGGCGCGTGCTGTTTGGCAGGCTGCCATACGATGGGTGGGAATGGCATGGTTCAGGGGCAGTTCGGTAAATCGGAGCGAATATCGGGTTCATTGGATGTGGATCCAGTCAGGATCAGATTGGGTGAACTTAATTGAATGCGTCCGGCCGAGCCGTCTCCTCCGTCGCTTTCATAGGTGCCACCGAGACCAGCCGTAACGATAATCTGGCCGCCCATATAGAGTTGTTCGCCTTCGAGCCAGACCATACCACCAGCACCGCCGCCACCACTTCCGGAGACGCAGCCCTCCAGTGGAGCGATCTTTTCTCCACCATCGCCACCCCGCGCATCAATTAAACCGTTTGCCGCAACGTGGATATCCAATGCGAAGATTTTTACGGCACCACCACCGCCGCCGCCACCGCCGCCATTGGCTCCACCGCCGGCGCCGCCACCACCACCGGAAAATTTGGTCATGGTCGGATCACTGAAGGACGATCCACCGTTTGGAGCCGCCCCGCCATAATTGCATTGGCCGTTGGTTCCGGCTGTCGAGGAACCACCTCCACCGCCTCCGGAGCCGCACGCAAAATCACCGCCCTGGGCGGCCGTACCGTCGGAATCGGGGGCGATTCCGCCATTTCCTCCACTACCACTTCCCGGTTCACCACCGGGTGATCCGGCGGCTCCGTTTGGATTTCCGCAGGTGCCGCCACCGCCACCACCGCCGCCACCGCCACCTGGACCGGCGTCGCCTCCATCGGGGTTGGTGTCCGGCGAGGAATCACTGCCGTCTCGTCCAACGAGAGACAGGGTACCCTCGATGATGGCATTGGATGTGTAGATGATGAGCGGTTCGGAGCCAGTGACCAATACGGTCACGCCAGCGCCAATAGCAAAAGTATCAAAGTGGTATGTTCCCGACGGGAGCGTGGTACTGACCAGCGCTTCAAAGGTACCATTGGCGGTGGTACCGCAGGCGGGTACGCAATCTGCGTCGATACAGCCTTCTGTGGCGGTGCATACAATTCCACAGCTACCGCAATTGTCGGAATCGTTGACGAAGTTTACGCACGTACCCCAACAGGCCGAGAAGCCTTCGGGACAGGACAGAGCACAGCCGCCGTCTACGCAGACCGTGCTCGGATCACATACATTGCTACAGGTGCCGCAATGGTGTGGATCGGTGTTGATATCGGCGCAGGATCCAAAACAGGGGGTCAGGCTGTCGCCACAGGCCACATCACAGGTGCCATTGAAGCAGACCTGTCCAACGCCGCAGGTGCTGTCGCAATCACCGCAGTTGTTGGGGTCGTTGAGAATGTCTTTGCAGATACCGCCGCATTTCTTCATACCCGGGGCACAGGCAAGTAGACAGGTTCCGCCGGTACAGAGTTCACCAACGCTGCAATTATGATCGCATTCCCCGCAGTTGTTCCAGTCGTTCTGTAGATCCTTGCAGACGTCGCCGCATTGGGACATCCCCAATCCGCATGCAAGCACACAGCCGCCATCGTCACAGACCTCCCCGGGAAGGCAGACCGTAGCGCACGCCCCACAGTTCTCCAGATCGGTCTGCAGGTCTTTACAGCTACCACTACAGTCGGCGAGATTGGGCGGGCACGACAGGGTACATGCGCCGTCGAAGCAGATCTCTCCGGCCGCACAACTGGTGTCACAACCACCACAGTTGTTGGGATCGGTTAAAACGGCCGCACAATTGTCGCCACATTCCTGCTGATCTTCGCCGCAGTTCAGGACACATCCCTCAGCCGAGCAGATTTGTCCGGGCGCACAAGAGGTACCGCATTCCCCGCAATTCTGGGCATCACTGATGGGATCTTTGCACGACCCGTCACAGTCCAACAGGCCCTCGGTGCAACTCAGCTGACAAGCTCCACCCGAACAGACCCATCCGGCCGAACAGGCGCTGTCACAGGCCCCACAGAAGGATGGATCGCTGGTAATGTCCCGGCAGGCCCCGTCGCAGATCAGAAAGTTGGGTCCACAGCTCAACTGGCAGCTCCCATCGGTACAGACGTATCCGGCTGCACAGACAACATCACAGCCACCGCAATGCACAGGGTTGTGAATCGGGTCGACGCATAGACCACCACAATCGATAAGTGAGCCCCCACAGCTGGGAAGGCATTCGCCCGAGGAACATAGTTCACCAGCCTGGCAGGTAGTCTCACAGTCGCCACAATGCTGTGGGTCGATCTGAACATCCTTACAGCTGCCCTCACAGTCGGCGAATCCGCTGGCGCAATTGAGTGCGCAGGCTCCTTCTTCACAGCGATCACCAGCAGCACATTCCTGGTCGCAGTCCCCACAGTTGGTATGATCATTCTGGGTATCGCGACACGAACCATCGCAATCCTTCAGGCCTACCCCACATATATTTGTACACGTAGCACCGGAACAGACCTCTCCCTGTGGGCAGGCGTGACCACATTCGCCACAATGCTCGACGTCACTCTGAATGTCCTTGCAGGCTTGTCCACAATCATACAGCCCCGTGGGACAGTCCAGCTTACAGGACCCAAAGGAACATCGTTCTCCAGCCTCACATTGGATTCCACAGGTCCCGCAGTGACTTCCATCGGTGGAAAGATCGACACATTGGCCTGCACAGTCGGTCTGCCCCGGTTGGCATATCACGACACATGTACCCGCATTGCAGAGTTGGTTTGGACCACATGCAATCCCACATCCCCCACAATGCTGTGGGTTTGACGATAGTTCGGCGCAGGCGCCTTCACAGGAGGCAAGACTTGCGGGGCAGTCTCCTCCTGATCCGCAGGACAGCAAAAGGATCGTAGCAGCGAGGATCAGGAAACGAGGTATGGCGGACTTACCTGGCATGATGCATCTTCCCTTTGCTCCGAGTTGCAGGAGTGCCCAATCTGTTGAGGGTACAAACCAGCGCGGGCGGGGTCAAACGTCGAGGAGGTAGAGGCGGTAGTTCCCTGCTTGTCGCTGTTCATGATAAGAAGGCGATTCAGTCGGGTTCTGGCAAGACATTTAATAGCCATGCCCAACCGATAACCATGCCGATTGTTGAACGTAATAATGTGCGGTTCCATTACGATACCGCAGGCCACCAGGGGAGTCCGGTCCTACTCGTAATGGGCTACTGCGTTCCCGGCATTGGTTGGATGCCGCAAATTCCCGAGTTGTCGAAAACCCATCGAGTTGGTTGGTTTGATCATCGTGGAGTGGGTGAGACTTCGTTTTCACCGGGATCCTTTACGATCAAAGATCTGGCGCAGGATGCGCTGGCCGTTATGGACGCCCTGTCCTTTGAGACGGCCCATGTAGTTGGGGTTTCCATGGGAGGCATGGTGGCACAGGAGCTAGCTCTTAGCGCTCCAGGCCGGGTTCGCTCTCTTACTCTTATTGCAACCCATTCCGGGGGGCTGGGAGCAGCCTGCCCGACGTTTCGTGGCGTGATTCAGGCGATTCGAGTTTTGTTTAAGGGGGCGTCGAATCGGTCCTCAACATTACGAGGCTTGTTGTTCCCAAGCTCGTTCCTTACGACCTGTGACTCCGATTGGCTGGACCGCTCGATGGAACGAGACTTCGGAGTACCTGTCCCCTATAAGGCGAGACGACGTCAGTTCTGGGCTGTTGTTGGTCATAATACCCGGCCTCGTATCCACCAGTTAGAGGGCATCCCAACGCTGATCATTAAAGCAGGGAAAGATATCCTCGTAGCCCCAACGGAAAGCGATCGTCTTCACAAAAAGATTCCTGGTTCGACGATGATATCTATGGAGGACGCCGGCCATGGAATCATTCGTCAGTGTGCAGATGAGCTGAACGCGGCATTGCTTGATCAGTTTGCTGCGGCGGATTGGGTAATTCAGCAAAGGAGCGATTCATGTTCTGGGGGTTAAGCACAGCGATTCTCATACTTGCGATGGCGTATGTATATGCGGAGTACCGTAACAACCTCCCCCTCGTATGGATCACCAAGATCGGGGCGTCTTCGGCATTTCTTGTACTTGCCTGGCAGCAAGGAGCCACCGAGACCTCCTACGGTCAGTGGATCTTGATTTCACTTTGTTGTTCCTGGCTTGGAGATGTGTTGTTGATTCCCAGGCAGGACGCCATTTTCAAGATTGGTATCTTCAGTTTCTTCCTGGCTCATGTTGGCTATATTGTCGCCTTTACCCGCCTTGGAATTGATCCGACATCGGCTTTGATTTCGGCCGCCCCATTGCTCGTAGCGGGCGGCCTGATCCTACGCTGGCTTCTACCAACGGTCTCAGCGGATCTCCGAGTTCCAGTCATTGCCTATGTGATTGTGATCACCGCGATGGTTGCGACCTCGGTTGGTGTGGCGTGGCGTTTCGACTGGCCGGTCATAGGGGTTGCTGCGACCATGTTCTGGCTGTCGGACTTGTCCGTTGCGCGGGAACGATTCATCCAATCGGCACTGATCAATCGGCTCTGGGGAATTCCGATGTATTACGGAGCGCAGATTGTCTTTATTACGACCCTGTCCGGATAAACCGAAGCAGCCCCGGTGCAGCGCTCATTCCGAACTGGGAATTCCGTTTCGAAATGATATGGTGGCCGCGTAGTTTCTTTGGAGAAAGAGCTTGATGCGTTGCTGGGTAGGTTTCGGCCTTCTGCTCGTCTGGAGTGTACTGTCCTGTTCATCACAGGCCAGGGCCCCGTCTGTCGATCCGTTCTCGGATACGGCCCGGGAGGGGTTTGTACGCGGATGTGTGGCCGAGGGCCGCCGTTCGGTGGGCGAAGACCTGGCGCGGAGTCTGTGTTCCTGTGCTATCGATTATTTCGGGAAAGAGCTCGATGCGGACACGTATCGCAGGGTTTCCGCAGATTTGAGCAAGGGCGTTCTTTCTGCGGAGACGACCAAGGCCCTCTCCCATTGTTTTGGCAAGGAAGCGGATGTGGCCAATGGATATCCGCAGGAGGTCCGAGCCGTGGTTTTGAAGCACTGTATGGACGCGTTGACCTCCCGGGGAAATCAAAGCGATGACCCAGAGGTTCAGGAGCGACGCCGAGTACAGGATACGTCCGACTGTGACTGTGTTTTGTCGCACGTCGAACAATCGGTTCCGCTAGAACAGTTGATAGGATCGGTTGGTCCGGACGGCACCAGAGTGGCGCTTTTCGAGGGTGTGCTTGAGGCCTGTCGAAAGAAGGACGAAAATAAAACGGTCGACTAGGACCGGGTTTATGAGCGGTTCAGCTTTCGGCCGGGACGCTGGCGAGAACCTCGCGTGCGCGCCCGTGCATACTGTTGGTGAGATGTTGATGGGCCATATAGATCCCATTCAGAGTGGCGATCGCCTCCTCCAGATGGTCGTTTACGATGGTATATTTGTAATGCCCGTATTGTTGCATCTCGTGTTTGGCAATAGCGAGGCGCCCCTCGATGATCTCCGGTGAATCGGTTCCTCTGCGTCGGATACGCGCCTCCAACTCGGCATAGCTCGGGGGCAAAATGAATACCGAGATGGCTTCCGGGTGGGCTTCGAGAATCGCGATTCCACCCTGGTAATCCACATCGAAGAGGACGTTGGCACCGGCGGCCAGGAGCCGGTTGACCTCTTTATGGCTCGTGCCGTAGCGGTGCTGGTGTACATGGGCCCACTCAAGAAAGTCGCTGGCCGCGATCATTGCATCGAAGGTGACGTCGTTGACGAAGTGATAGTCGATACCATCTCGATCACCGGGACGTGGACTTCGTGTGGTGTGCGAAACACTGATCTGCAGCTCGGGGTATTTTCGCATAAGCGCATGGGCAAGGGTGGTTTTTCCGGCGCCTGATGGTGCAGAGATAACGAATAGCCTACCCAGATGTCCGGCTTCTTCCGTTGATGGCCCCTCTGTCACGATGAAATTTCCGGGGCGACGAAACCAAACCGTTGCGACAGGGTTTCCGGTGTATTACTCGACAAGATCAGATGGCCAGAGTCTGTGACGATTACCGACCGGGTGCGTTTGCCATGGGTTGCATCGAGCATCTGGCCATTGTCACGGACGGCCTCTTTGAGACGGCGGACGGCCATTGTATTTGGATACAACACTGCGACAATCCGTTCTGGATTGATGTAATTTCCGTGTCCCACCGGTACCAGGCCATGCTGTTTCAGCTTCATCGTATCACTCTCCTACCTACAATCAGGCTACATTTGCTACCTGTTGCCGAAGTTTTTCTACCTGCACCTTCATGTCGACGACAAGCCCGCGAACCATTGCGTCGGCAACTTTGGAGCCAATGGTATTCACTTCCCGGAGCACTTCTTGGAGTAGAAAGTCAAGCCTCTTGCCACAAGGCTCCGTGGACTTCAGCCGGGTTTGTTCAAACGCTTCCAGATGGGTTTTGAGACGAACCAGCTCTTCGTGGATATCCATCTTGTCGAGTAGTAAGGCGATCTCCTGGTGGATGCGAGTCTGTTGTTGTTCGTCCGATAGTTCGAGAGATTGAAGGCGTGCAGTGAGCCGTTCCGCATGGGGAAGCTCAAGCCCCTGTCGTGCTTCATCAATCTGTTGGACAAGCGTCTTCAGGTTTTGAGATCCGGAGGCGAGGTCTTCGGTCAACGCCTGTCCCTCGGCCAGACGTGCCTCCGAAAGCACTGTGAGCCCCTGTTTGATTGCAAGAACCAGGTCGGACGCCAGCTCGGGACTTCCACCGTTTTTTTCTGAATGCTCGAAGAGCTGTGCTCCCATGACCCTACATAGTGATTCCAGTGAGACATCCCCTGGCAGGTCCAGTAGTTCGCCGACCTGGCGCAAGTCCGAGGCTATCGATTTTGCGAGCGGCATATTGATGGATGGGGTGGCCGCTACCCCCGCGTTTGTTTTCAGTTCGATGTCGATATCTATCTTGCCCCGCGAAAAGGCGCTCCGGACCAGTGGATATAAACTATCTTCATAGGACTGCAACGCAGATGGCAGACGAATGCGGCAGTCGAGAAATCGGCTGTTTACCGAGCGAAGTCGAATCTGTACTTCAGCGGCCTCTCCGCAGTGTTCTACGGTGGCAAAACCAGTCATACTCTGAATCATGATTCGCACCCTAGCATGGCCGGACATGACCCGCATCCATTGTCTTTACGTGACGAACAATGTCAGCCGCCTGACAATTTACGGTAATTAAATCAAACCCTTCTTTCTGACAGCCACCAGGAAAGCTCCGAGAAAAGACATGTTATAACAGTGGCTTGCATGTTTTTTGCAACCTGGCGTAATTGTTGTCAGACTATGGCATGATATGTGCACCTCGCAATGGGGTGCTTGAAGTAACGAGCTTTTCTAGAAAAGAGAAAAAACCATCCACAGGGAGGATAATATGCTTCAACTTCTACGACGGCGGAACAAGGGTTTTACGCTCATCGAGCTTATGATCGTCGTTGCGATCCTTGGTATTCTTGCTGTGGTGGCCGTGCCTGCGTTCATTAAGTATATGCGGCGCGCGAAGACCTCAGAGGCTATCGACATGCTCGATAAAATCTACAAAGGTGCCGCCACGTACTATACGAATCAGCGTATCAATTCGTCAGGGGACAAGCTCCCGTGTCAGTTCCCAGCTACAATAGGG
>CAUZEG010000072.1:0-17157 GCA_963578775.1 Myxococcales bacterium | reverse complement strand
TTGGTTTCTTTGGGATCCAGAGTGCCTCGGCCCTGACTATCGAAGTTCTGGGGGCCGAGCAGATATCTGTCGTTGATATTCTGGAGACGGCGGCCGAGCCTGCCGATTACCATCCCGAGGTTGTACGTATGTGGGCAGACGCGACTGCCCTGCGCATAAAAGCAATGTACGTTTCCAGGGGCTATTCCTACGCGCGCGTTTTCATGGATTTGAGCCGGCCCGATGTGGTTCGCATTGAGATCGATGAAGGCGTCATGCACAACGTCTATTTTGTCGGGACCAATCTGGTCAGCGGCCTGATGTTGCATGTCGATTTCGATTTGCCCAACAACGTGTTTCATAAAGCGACCGTCAACAAATCACTCGATACGCTGCGACTAAAATATGGCCTTCACAAATTGACCTATCGGGTTCGGGAGCGACCGGATAAGCGTGTAAAGACTCGCCTTGGGACCGTCGTGTCTACGCGTGATCTGGCCATCTATGTGACCCAGCACGAACGCCTTGGTTGGTCGTTTGGTGTCTCGGTACAGCCCATTACGGGTATCACGCCTACCCTGGGGTTTCGCCTCCCCAACACCCTTGCCGAAGGTGACCGTGCCTACGGCGAAGTCGCCTTTGGAATTCCCTATCGGAAATATCTATTTGATGAACAACCGGAATTCCAATGGGTGCATGGTCGGACGTTGACGGGCTATCGTTTCCCTCCCTCCAAGGGACTTCAACTCGCTCCAACGGCCCAGATATCGGTTGAGTCTACGATCTATCGACATACCGCACGAAGGATTGAGAAGTATGTCACCAGTGGAAGCGAGGGGCTCATTGGGTTCACTCATCTATTCAAAGACTGGCTGACCCTTACCACCTGGATTGGCGCCGATCGGATGGACATACTCGACGTGGAAATGGAGTTGCCCAATGAGGACGTACCGCCCGAGCTAAGTCGTGTACGAGGTCTACTTCGGATGGAAGTGGAATTGGAGCGAGCGTCAGATCTGGTTCGCCTGGACTTGCGGCGGCATTTAAAACTCCAGGCCACCGTTGGGGGGACGAGCCTTGATCATTTGTCATTCGATAGCCGCCTACAGGGGCAATGGGTGTACAATTTTGGATTCCATCAGTTGGTGGTACGTGGACAGGCCGTCTATATGACCGGCGATCTCCGTTTCTGGGACGAAGCTCTACTGACGGGAGATTACCATCGAGTCTTCTTTGAAGATCGATACCGGGTTCTGGAGGCTCTCCAACTTCAATCCGAGTTTCGAGTTGCCTGGGACCGGGATTTTCTGAAATTTGGCATATTTTTCGACGCCAGTGGCTTTCTGGACCGGCGTGGTTTAGAGCCCGAACCCTGCGCTCTGCTCGGTGCGGGCCCGAGCATGCATATGTTGATGTTCGATTATGTACAACTGGACGTCTATTATGGCCTGGGCGTGGATGTAGGCGGGGTAAACCCACTTGGATTCAGCCATAACCTGTTCTTCTTAATTCAAAATATTCATTGATACAGGCCCTGAGGCCGGAGAGAACCGTGGATAGACGAGCGTTCTATGTGATCGTATTGGGATTGGCCGGCTGCTCTGCAGGTTCATTGCAGGGGCCGGATACCCTGGTGGACTCTGGTGGTCCCGACGTCCAACAAGTCGATGAAGCCAGCGATGATCTGGGTCCCAAGCCCTTCCCACCCGTGGTACCGGGTCCAGCTTCGGAACTCTTTGATTGTACGGTGGAAGACTTCGAGCTACCGCCGCGCACGGCCGCGAGCCCCATCGATTGCCCCATTCGGCTGGATTGTGACGTGCCTATGGTTGTGGGGCATCGAGGCGTCGGGGGCCAATTTGGTAGCACTGCGCCGGAGAATTCAATCTATGCCATCCGGGCTGCATTATTATTGGGGCTCGATGGGATTGAGTTGGACGTACGCCATACGGTGGATGACGAACTGGTTGTGATTCATGATACGACCGTGGACCGGACCACCAGCGGAACGGGGACAGTATCGGAAATGACCTTGGAGCAGGTGACCGCGCTTCAGTTGGTGGAGCCGGATATAAAACCGATCATCGGGGATTTCAGCTGTGCTCGCGTACCTACCCTCGCGGAGGCATTCGCATTGACCCGGGACCGGTTGTTCATTGATCTCGACACCAAGACCCATCGGGTGGACCTGGTGGTCGCAGCAATCGTAGAGGCCGGCCTGGAAGACCAGGTTTTCATCAGTACGGGGGATGTGGATCGGGTCGTCGAAGCGCGTCTTCTGGCACCCCATATCCGTATTCAGATCCGTCCCGACACGATGGAGGACTATCTGCAGGCCAAAGCACAATTATCTCGGATCCCCGAAATCGTGGAGATCCCTGCCGACATGATCGAGGCGATGTCCCAAGACATCATTGAGGATGGAGCCAAGGTCTTCACCGATGTATGGGGCGCGGACATTGCATATTATGCCGACGAGAACCCGCTGGCCTATCTGGACTTATACGCGGCCGGCGCACAGATTCTACAAAGTGAACTCCCCGTTCAGGTGTTGGAAGCTTTGGACCGTTGGCCTTGAAGCGGCGTTCAGAGCCGCGATCTAGCTGTGTTGGCATGTCCTGTTCTCGATCGGTACACTTGGTGAAAGCTCTGGAACGACCTGTATGAAACCCACTGTATATGTTCTGTCTTTGCTCCTTGTCTGGAGCTGTGGTGGCGACTCTGTGTCCACGCCAGACGTGGTCCCCTGTGTTGTGGACCAGGATTGCGGCATAGCGGACGTATGTCAGCTGCCGTTATGTGTGGCTGGGTCCTGCACGGTTGAGCCTTTGACGGGTCTTGCTTGCAACGATGACGACCCCTGCACGGTGGATACCATTTGTACGGACAGCGAATGTGGGGGTGGGGTAGCCCTTTCCTGTGATGACCAGAACCCTTGTACCGATGATAGCTGTGTGCCGGACATAGGCTGCCGCTTTGAAGCCAATGAATTGCCCTGCGACGACCAGAATGGCTGTACGCTCGAGGATCAGTGTGTGGATTCGGTTTGTATTGGGGGAACCATTGACGATTGCGATGATGGTAACCTCTGTACCCAGGACAGTTGCACGTCTGCGGAGGGCTGTACGCATGCGAACGTAGATGGGTTTTGTTCCGACGGAGATCTTTGCAGTCAGGATGATTTCTGTGAAGAGGGCATCTGTGTCGGCGGTTCATCACTCGATTGTGACGACCAGAACCCCTGCACGGATGATAGCTGTGGGGCTGCCCAGGGTTGCGTCCATGCGGTCAATGATGATCCCTGTGATGACCGAAATGAATGCACCGCAGTGGATCAATGCGGTGGCGGAAGTTGTGTGGGCATGGAATCGGTTAATTGTGATGACGGTAACGTCTGTACGACCGATAGCTGTGATCCGGAGATTGGCTGTAGCCAGACCAACAACTCGCTGCTTTGTAGTGATGGCGATGCATGTACCCTACATGATGAATGTATTGAGGGAGGATGTGTCCCGGGTGGTGCCTTGAACTGCGACGATGGAAATCCCTGTACGGATGATTCTTGCGATTCCACGTCCGGCTGCGTCCACCTTGGAAATACAGATATATGTGATGATGGAAACGCATGTACCGTGGTCGACATCTGTATCGACGGCGGCTGTCAGGGCATTACGCCCCTTGATTGTTATGATGGAAACACCTGCACCAAGGATCTCTGTTTTCCCTTGTCGGGTTGCTCCTACGAGGTTCTGGGCGGTAGCTGTGATGATGGTAACGTCTGTACCGTAGGTGAGACCTGTTCGGTCGACGGTACCTGTATCGGCGGGACCTGCCTTGAGGATGCCATCTGCGCCCCGCAGTTTCCCGATGAGCTCTGTATGCCCGGCGAATGCTGCCGTATCATCGCGTCTACGATTCACTGCTTCTGGAGTGATGCACAGCCCGTCTTCGAGTCGGAGGTGGTGGACATGTCGGTGGTAGACAGCATCGTTCCTCTCGGTTCCGTGACTGGAGACCGTATCTCTGACACCACCTATCTATATATGACCGGTCAGGCCCAGGAACCAGTCTATGCCCCGACGGATGGTGTTTTGTACCAACTGGCCTATTACCATATGCCCTGGGAGGAGACGCCGATGTATCTGCTCTTTTTCCAGACGTCTTGTGAGGTCGGCTACCATCTCGACAACCTCATATCGGTCAGTGAGCCCATAGCTGCGGCCATGCAGGAGACGCCGGTTATTGGCTCCTCGCTGGTGATAGACCCCATCGTCTTTGTCTCGGTAGAAGCCGGTGATCTGGTTGGGACGGTGGATGCCACCGGCCCTGAGGCCCCCTTGTATTTTGGTACCATCAATCTCGCGAAGCCGGTGGATTACATCAACCCGGCTCGATATAGCGAATCCAAGCGAACCCTGTTTGCCGATTGTCCCTACGACTATTATTCGGCCCCACTTCGGGATACGTACTACCAGCTATTCGGGACCAGCGGGCATGAGCCGATTCCGGGTTCGTCGTGTCGAAGCGCGTCTAGAGATGGAGTCGGAACACTTGCGGGAGCCTGGTTTCTGGATACGGCTCTGCCATTGGGTCCCTTCGGTCCCCAGCTCGCCATTACATCGGCTCTGGACGGGCAGATTGAGATCGGTGGGCTTGGCGATGGTCTGATCTGGATCTCTCCGGACGCGCCGACCTACGCCCTACCGGAAGCCGTGACGAGCCAACACTGCTACCAGGCGACGGGCTATTTTTCGTTCTTCAAGTTGTTGCCAAATCAACGGTTGGCTGTGATGCACGAAAGTGGTCCCTGTCCTTCGGACTTTCTTCTAGAAGAGTCCTACATCTACGACCGTTGAGCGGAACCCTGTCAGACCGTGCATCGAACGGCCTCCTGTGGTAGGCCCAGATCGTGGAAGTGCGGAGACCCATGGCGCCCTACACCCTTCAATCACCGCCCCGGAGCGAAGACGAGCTGATGCTTCGGGTACGAAAGCTGGCTGGAAAGACCTTTGGCCAGGTGGCGGCCGATATAGGTGAGACTGTGCCCACCGACCAGCGACATGCCAAGGGCTGGTTGGGGCAGCTGGTAGAGGCATGCCTCGGGGCTACGGCCGGTTCTCGGTCGGTCCCCGATTTCGAATCGATTGGCGTGGAGTTGAAGACTCTACCCATCGACGCCACGGGGGTACCTACCGAATCGACCTTTGTCTGTGTAACTCCCATGGGAGAGAAGGCGGGAACGTCCTGGGAGGAATCACCGGTATACCGAAAGCTGAAACGAGTATTGTGGTTGCCCGTACAAGCCCATATTCCGATGCTTGAACGTCGTATAGCAGCGGGCTTTCTATGGAGCCCGGACGCCCAGGAGTACGCTCTTTTGAAAGCCGACTGGGACGAACTCATGGGAATGGTTCTGACCGGTCATGTGGATGACATCAGTGGACACCAGGGAGAGGTCCTCCAGATTCGCCCCAAAGCGGCGAACGCATCGGCGGAGACATGGGGGATTGGCGTAGATGGTGGAAAGGTCCGAACGTTGCCACGCGGCTTTTATCTTCGCCCCGCGTTCACGCGGGCGATCCTCCACAAGAATCTTATGGTACGCGGCTGACGACCTATGCGTCGGCTTCTTCGGGCAGATTCCCGGCCAGAATGTTGGCGATGGCGCGGGTGGCTTCCATCCGCTCGAGAACGATTTTCAGTACGGCGGTGATCGGGGCGGCCAGCACCATTCCGGGCAGGCCCCAGATCATTCCCCAGAAGATCAGAGAGAGGAGCACCGTAATCGGGTGAAGATTAAGGGATTCGCCCATAAACTTTGGCTCCAGGATGTTCCCGATGACGAACTGAAACGTCCCCGGGATGAGCAGCACCATAAGGACAGGACCGATCGTGTCGAAATGCACCAAAGCCACCGGCAGGGGCAAGGCGATCGATATCACGGACCCAATCGATGGAATGAAATTCAGCAGGAAGGTGAGGACGGCGAAGACCACCGCAAGAGGCATCCCGATAAAGTGTAGTGAAACCCCGACGATGATGGCCGTGACCAGGGACACCGCGACTTTGATGAGTAGGTACTTGCGGATCTTCATATCAATCTCCTGGTAGATCCCCTTGCGGTGGGCATAGGGAGTCCGACCGGCGACGATATAGATCACGCAGATCAAGACCAGAAGAAATGTGGAGATGGAGTTCAGCAGGTTGCCGAAGACATCCAGCAGCATGGGGGCAAATTCAATCGTACGGATCTCTGCCATGAAGGTATCCGTGTCGACGGGTATACCCAAGGATTGGACATGCCCCAGGGCGGACGATCCCAGATCTACAAATTTCTGTTCGTAGACCTTGGCGCTTCCGGCGAGGTCTTTGATGGAGTAGACCAGAAGGAACGCGACAAGGGCCATTGCTATGGCGGCCAGGGCCAGGGCCAGGATAATGGCGATGGGTCGTGGAATACAAAGCCGAACCTGAATGAGGTCCACCAGAGGATTGACCAGGTACGAGAGCAGGATGGCCAGGACCAGGGGCACCATGATGGGTTTCATAAAGTGCAAGGCCCAGCCGAGAGCGATCGCGCTCACCACCAGGGCGCAACTCAACAGTAAACGGCGCTCACCCACTCTGAAGCCGGCTCTGCTCATTAGACCTCCATGATGATCGAACCCTAATGCGCGTGGCGCATGTACTGGTCGAAAATTACGCGGATGTCATAAATATCGCCCCGAACGCGAGGATAGCCAAAAGAATTGCGGAGGATTTTGTCCCAGCGGGGTTCGGCCGGGGCCTTTCTGAGAGCCGAGGAGGCGGTTCCGGTGTCTTCGATTTCTACTACGCCCATGCCATCGCACTCTCTGGCTATGACTCCGGGAGCATCAAAATCAAATTCGGCCGAGCCGGTATCTGCGTTTGTTTTCGGAGAGATGTCGACCCAGATCGGGTTGGTGATCCCAAAGGGCGTATAATAGCCCGTAAGTCCGGGTCGCAGATCGCCGAGAGCGCTGGTTGCGCCAAAGCCGATGGCGCCGGCCAGGGTGGCGAATGCGTCGCTAAGATAGAAGGGCGGAACGTCCACCGGCGGGATAACCGGGAAAAGGGAGTTATCGCCTTCGGCCAGGATCACGAACCAGGTGTCGTTGGATATTTCGTAGGACCGGGTCGTCTCGAAAATCCGTTCCTCTTTGGCCAGAGGTGCCGGGATGATGTCAAGGACCGCGCCATTTGCATAGACGGTGAGCTTGCTCAAGCCGACCCAGTTGGCGGTCTGGACCTTGATGGAAAGTTCCACCGCTCCATCCGTGGCTATGATCTTGGAGCCGATGCTCTGTCCATTGATGGACGCTTCGATGAAGGGCCCATTCGAGATTGTGATGTCATGATCCCGGATGCCATCGACGACATTCTGCGATGTGACGTGCAGCGGTTGATCATCTTCGACACGCACATAACTACGGGGGAAGCCGATATCCCTCGTATGATGGCTGTCTGAGTTTCCGATGCCTGCGAAGGTATGACCCTGGTTGAGCATATTGAACCAATCGTCAACGACACCTGCGAAGGCCACTTTGTCGTCGATGCATAAGATGGCACCGCCTTCGGGCAGTTCGTCGACGATCTCTTCGGGAATGAACAGGCCTTCGATATCATGCGGCATACGGCGATGAAATTGCTGGCCCAGGACATTGCCATTGATAATCTCGATGGCATCAAAGCCCAGGCTGAAGGTCGTTTCACCGGTTTCTGGATGGTAGAAGGCGCTTCCATTGGGCGACATCATACCCGATATCCCACCCGCTTCTTCGGTATGTAGAGCGGTCAACTCATCGATATCGAATTGGGAGAAGTAGCCCAGAATCGAGTCCCGAGGGTGGTTAACCTGAATAATGGTGTTTTCGCCGCCGAGTTCACCGCGGGCCCGTAATTCGCTGAAGATCTCGTCGGGCGGAAGCATGGACCATTGGAAGGAGCCATTTGTGATATGGCCTACGTCGCGGGTTAAGGGGTAACCATTGAAGTGTCCGGCTTCGAGGGTCGTAAGTTCCAGGCCGACGGCGGAGGTCGCCCACTCAAGCAGATTGGCACGTGCGATATAGGCGCTGTAGTCGGTGATCATATTGTGATCCGTCGCCGTCAGGAATTCCAGCCCGTTTGCAACGGCGGTAACGACGCGTTCGTGGAGGGCGACATGGGAGTCTAGAGACGGCGCCGCATGAATATGAAAGTCCGCTCCGATGTAGCCCGCGGTATCCACAGTGCGGTTCAAGACCACCAGTTCACTGGCGGCCTGACCGGGTCCCAACTCCACATCGAATTGTTCCAGGTCGTATTCAAGCCCACGGGAAACGTAGACCGTGTACTTTTGATTGGGGCGCACATTCAGGGAGACGAAACCATCTTCGGTAAAACCGATGGCCTCAATGAACTCGCGGGTGGACGGCTCGTCCGGATCGTCGGTGATCTGGTCGCTGATTCGCCAGCGTTGTCCCGCTTCAAGGTCGAAGAGGAACTGACGTGTTTCCAGCCCGTCGTGGTGATCGTAGGTGCCGACCACCGTGACTTTGGCAGGTAGCTTCTGGTTGGCGCTATCCCGGACCTGCACTGCGATGCGGGCGATCCCCGGTCGAAGAAGCTCGACGAAGGTGGTTTTGTCCGCCTCAACGGTTACGCACGAGGGCTCTGACAGAACCGGATCTTTTTCTACCCGCACCAGATAGGAGCCTGGTGGCAGTTGGCCTTTGAAATAGCCGGACGGACTTGAGAACAATTGGTTTATTGCTTCCATGGGTCCGTCTGGATTACCGCAGTCTCCCTGGTAGACAATAATGGACGCGCCTTCCACGGCGGCCAGAGTGGTTTCGTCCAGAACCCGTCCTGTGAACAGGCCTGTTGTCTGGTTTCGAGTTTCGTAATAGGTATCCATGACGCTTGAGATATCGCCGTCCCCTACGGCGAAATAGGTCTTAAAGGAATAGGTCGCTCCGGCGGGTAGGGGAGAGGGGGCTTCTGCATAGAAGGTGCCGGTTACGCTGGAGGCCAGAAAGGGTACGAGGATGGAATCCTCGTGTACCTCGATGTCGTAGCCCTGCTCATAATAATTGTCGCCGTTTTCATCGAGCCGATTCTTGGCAAAGTTCTTAAACCGGGAATCAATTGATTTGCCGTCCTGGGCTGGGAAGAACCCGTAGGACACCCCGATTTCGTTACTCGAGAACAAGCCCGGCCCCACCAGACCCGAAATAGCCGGAAACGGGAAGGCCGTCTCATAGCTGTCCATAAGTGAGAGCTTCACGTTGTAGCCAACTCCGGGCAGAAAGAGGTTGTTCCCCGCGCCGAAAAGGAGGAGATGCCCCACCGGAATCTTCAGGTCACCCGATCCGGGCAGGAAAATCTGGAGGAGCGTCGATGCGAGGCTCGAGGGTATCTCCAGCTCCTCTTCGGAGATATTTTTAATTGTACCTTCAATTGAGACATGGCTATCCCCAGGTACCAGTTCGTAGGTGACCGAATATTCCAGCTGTTGCGCGCCGTCGAGATTGGCAGGATTGAGAATCGCCAGCAGATCGTTAGGCAGCGCATGTGAATTCATCAACACCTGGTTGATCGCGGTGGTCATGCTCAGATAGTCACCGATGCCCCCCGTGACCTTGATAATTGCCGTCTCCCCATCACTTCCATCGCTTAAGATATCGATATTATGGGGCACCAGGGCCTGCAGGAAAAAGACCGGAAAGAGTTCGCCGAAGGTATCCCTGCCACGCAGTTCGTTGGGATTGTCTGCGGCCTGTGGACGTACGAGGTCGGCATCCAGAATACAGCCGCCATAGACGCCATTACCGCGAGAATAGCCGTCGTTCTGGAGTCCGTGGATCACGAACCGAACCTGATCATTTTCCAGGATGTAATCGCCCACCTCACCGAGGGCTCCGGGCCCTCCGATAAGATCGCTCCGCGTGAGGGCTTGTCGCGCGCGTGATTGAGGCCCTGTATCGCTCTCGAGGAGGCTCGTCTTACACCCCATAGCGAGAAGTCCGATGAGAACGGTGAGACACGCCGAGCGGCAGAAACTAAGGCGTCGATAGTAAATCATATTGGTTTTCTCCAGCTCCGAGTCGGAATCGTCTAGAATCGATATTGGACGACGACGTCTGCACGATCGTTGGCGACACGTACGGCCCCTCCAGGTTCTTGCGCGACAGTGTAGTTTAATTGGAGCTTGAATGGGGAAGATGGCGCGACCCAGGCCAGGCCGATGGTGTGATACATCAGTTCGTCGGCCAGCAATTGTTCGTTCAGGGTCGGGTCGTTCGTTTTGAATTCAGCCGTGGGGTCGTAATAGGCGAGTCGGTAGCCTGGAATCAGCCCGTAGGGCAGATGGTAGGCCAGGGCTGCGGTGTAGCCACGGGCAACCCGTTCCGGTTCCGTGCTGACGTCTCCAAACTTCGACTGGACCTGGATGTATTGGCCGATCAGAAGAATGTTTTTGGTGCGGAGCATGATATCTGCGCTGTACCCGAAGCGGTCCTCCGTCAACTCATCGGGAGGCTCGTTATGGGTGAGCTCGTTGGTGTATACGGAGCCGCCCAGGCTGAGCCAATCTCCTACGTACATCTCTAGCCGGCCGTATAGGGCCAGAGCGTCATTGTCATTCAACGAGGCGTTGGCGTGATTTCCATTGGTCACTGCCAGGGAGTAGGTAAATTTCACGGGCAGGCTGCCAAGCTGAAGAGGCTCGCTATCGATGCCCAGGCCTACTTCCCGTCCGGTTCCCAGGCCTTCGACATTGTATCCCTCGACGCCCTTGACGCCACGACTGGAGAGCGGGCGCTCAATGAAAAGCAGCTCACTGGTGGAGGTCATATCGTAGGCATCGAAGGGGGTGCGAATCTGACCGGTGGTCAGGTGGAACGCGTCGTGGGGTCGCCAGGAGACATAGGCATCCTTGAGTCGTACGATCGTTTCACCCGTGGAGGTGTTGACGCTATCGCGGCGGTCGACGGCACCGTCCAGAGATAGCATGAACCAGAAGTCCTTGGATTTCCCCTTGAATCGCAGTCGAGCGTTGGCCATCTGAAACCCATCGTAACGACCCACGAAATCTGTTTCGTTTGGATCGTCCATAACGTGGGAGTAACGGCTTCGTAGATACCCGGACACCCAGATCTTGACGTCCGAGTCCGTCTCGACGGAGCGCCCCTGGTGGGGAGGACGAAATACCGCATCACCCGGCGATCCTCTCTCGATGGTGCCGGTCTGGTTATGGTTTTCACCGCGCTCATTAGGCTTGTCCTCAGCGGGAGCATGTCGCGTGGCCTCGTCTTCGTTCGCCGCAGGATTTTCCGGGGCGGGTTTCTCTTCCGGTTTTTCTCCCCCGGCCCAGGCTATCGATGGAAGCAGAAAAAAGAGGGCAAGAAATAAGGCGTAGTTCAGTTTTCGGTTGGTCACGACCGCATCCTCCAGGTTGAGCTGGTTCAGCCCCTACGGGGCTAGATGTCTGTCATAGCCCCGCGGGCGGTTCTGCGCAAGCACAGAAGGACGATATCGGACGACCACCGATATCAGCGGCTATCCACGGTCCGTTTATCCTGTGCAATCGGCTCTGGATCCAGCATATGATACAGCCATGCGACCGCCTGGAGGTCGGCAGTACCAGTGGCGGGAAGTGGAAGTCGAAGCTGGAACGTTCGTGATTTTTTAGGGTGGATCGACGTATCGGTATCCTTTGGTTCTCTCGGGTCGCCCGTGATGACGGTACACGGGAATCCCGGGACGTTTTTGAAGTAGGCCTTTCCCTGCTTCATGATGCGTTTATTGGCGTCTTTCGGGACCTCGGTGGTGGCCAGAACCACATCATTGGCATCCAGCAGAACCAGCTGAAGGAAAGCCCAGTGTTCCATGAGCTCAAGGACCGGGAATACATGCCCCACACCGATATTTGTGACTCGTACTTCTGCGATGACATGGGCGTCTTCTACCTGCATGGAGACAAAGTCCACCTTCATACCTTTTTCGGACACCATGCGTTCCCGTTTGGCCATGTCCAAGTCATTATATGCGGTAGCCGCCTGAACATTGCCGCCAAGAAAGTAGTGGGAGCGTCGTTGGGGGCGGATCGGGCCGCCCGGTACCAGCGGTCCAGGTTCGACTACGGGCGCACCCGTCATTTCCCTTACCATATGGCAGTCTTGGCAATGTACGGGTTTGTCTGGGTCGTTATAGGAGCTGTCTTTCCAACTCGCGTAGGTGAGATTATGACAGACACTGCATGCCTCGGACGTTTTGAGTATGGGGCGCATATAGTTCCGGCGATGCATGGCGGGCCGGAGCCATAGGAGCGTGTCTCCAAGCTGTTGCAGGATTGGACTGTCCGAACGATGCCCAAGATAGGGTTGCACGGTTTCCGGTGCCGAAACCATATGGGGACAAGTACGGTCGGGGTCGTCTAGTACCTGATCTCCAAAGGGGTTCTGCCCCCCATCGCTACAGTCCTGTATGCCGCGAAGGGTATGGCAAAACGAACAGGTTACTCCTTCACTAACCGGGACCCTCGCCTGGAATATGGAGGTCGTATCGTCACCGTAATAGGATAACGGAGCGTGGCATTCCACACATCGGCCCGTGTTCGGGTCCATTTTGATGTCGACATCCTGGAATTGTTCGGTGCCCTGTTGGCCCGAAGCATTCATCAGTCCACCGACGACCGAGCTGGGTTCATCCCTGCCTTTGGAATTAGCCGGGATCTGTAGGGCGCGTGCGTGGGTTGAGTGTCGCCACTCGTTATAGATTTCTACATGACAAGAGCCACACCATTCCGCGGAACGGTATAGGGCCGTGGGGCGCGTTTCGTATCGAAAGGATGGACGGTCTGGATAGGGCGGGGGAGCATTGGCCTGGAAGGCCGCCGAGCCGAATACCAGGATCAGGGTAAGGGAAAACAATAGCAGGGTGGCCTTGATTCGGCTGGAAAGCCATAGATGAACCAACATAGGTACAAGCAACCCCAGACCGAAGAGGAAGTGCCACGTATGCATGGACTCCGAATATCCCGGGATGATGACCAGTCCGACCCCCGTCAGATAGGCGAAAGAGGCCATGGTCGCCAATACGATCGATGTACCGATGGCTACGATCGTTCGATAGGAGCGATCGCTGGGATATTCTCGTTCCCGGATATGGCTTGCCAACCATAGGGAAAATGGCAGGAGAGAGAGAATCCCCAGGACTATATGTGCGATTACAACCACCTGGCCGGTCGTAAACGCGAATCGATCGGGCACCCAGGCCAGATATGCACCGAGGACGATCTGCGGCAGCATGATGTAGAGAGCCCACCATCCAGATCGAGATAAAGAGCGAGATTTCACGGTTGGCCTCGACCGTTTCGTTGGTTATCTCGGGTGGGGTGCCACATGCAACGGGTTGTACCGGGCTGGACCGTGACTTGTCTACAATATCGGCTGTTCCTTTAAGGCATACATACACGAGGTCCGAAGGGGAGGGTCTCTTCGGTCGCAATGCCCAGCGTGAGAATACTTTTATGCTGTGTTCCCAGGTAGAAGTGGGTCTCCTCGCATGTTCCGCCAATATTGTTGAGGTTGCCGGGCCCGGTTTCATAGCCAGCGGCCACCACGACGGCTCGATTGCTATCGGGTAGACGCAGAATCATTCGCGTACCCCGGTCGGGTCGGCTGGCACTCGTCCAATACATATTGACATACCAGGCCTCGTGCTCCACCGGAAAGAGACTGGTGGAGCCGATTCCCGCACCATAGAAATTGCCTCCTTCAAGAGGAGCCCAGACGCTTTCACGGTACATTACGAAGCCCGTTCGTTCCTGCGACAGCTGATAATGATCATAGAGCTCGTCCGTCGGGCTATTGGGATAGGGTGGTGGCTCTTCGGCTGTGACCAGATGTGCTTCATGCACCATGGGACCCGTAGCCGGCATCGCAAGATGGTTACCACCGTCCCCAACACGCTTCATGATACCTTCCTCCATGGTACATGGGCCCTGGGATGGAATTGTGAATCCGATTTCCAGGGTGTAGGGACCATCGAAGACCGTGCTGTCGTTGGCATAACTATCTACGACCACATAGAACCGACCTGCGGGAACATCTGCAAAGGCCTGGTGATGTCCTCGACTCAGACAGCTATCAGGGTCGAGATCTGTGAGGATCTGTACATCCACATCGACCCCGGTGTCGTCGTAGACAACCGCTGTCAGGAAGCCCGGTTGCGCTACGTCCACCTGGTAGATGACCTCTGGTCCGCTCTCATCCGTTGTGCTTGCACAGGAATAGGCGTCGAAGGAGCTGATGGGCGAGATGGATGTATCCCCCTGATGTTGGAAGGGGAAGGTGTCCACACAGATAACGGATTCGGGACAAAGCGGGTCTTCGAGAGCGTCCAAGGGACTGTTGGTATCGACTTCTGCCTGTACGTCGGGTTTGCCTACAACGTCGATTGTAGACGTCTCGAATATATCGGTCTGAAAGATATCCCATTCCACCGTCTGGCCATCGAAAACTCCACCCATATCGGATGGTCCAGAATCCGTGTCCGGACAACCCCAGAGACCGATACAAATCATCATGAATATACCGATAGGATATATGGGTTTTATCATCATGGCTGCCTCAACCTATCGTTGGCGCATTTCATTCCCGACGGTAGGAAAAGATGGAAATGACCCGTAAGTCTTACACCCTTGCACAATACCGCATTGCAACGGTTTTGTAGTGGGTAAACGAAAAGTTCTTGACGGGCTGTTTTGTTCGCAGTATTAGCCCCACCTTCTAGTTTATCTACTCACGAGTAGACAGAAAAAAACACCTTTGCCAGCGTACGGAGGAGCTCGGATGAAACGTGTTGTTTTTGGAATCTTTTTCCTTTGCATTGTTTTTTGTTTTTTGGGGTGTGAGCCGGAGTCCGGTGATCACTGTCATATGATAGCTGAGGCCGAGGATCTCGAGGGACATGGTGACGAACATGCCCCGGGTTCCGATGGACCCGAAAGCTCCATTGTTGAACAGGGGCCTGTGATCGCGCCGCCAGACGTTCTGGGTGCAATGCAGATTCCAGACGAGAACCCGGACCCGGATATCGTAGAAGTCACATTGGTGGCTATGCCTATGGATATTGAGTTGTTACCGGGTACAACCACGCGCTTGTGGACCTATAATGGCTTGTTTCCGGGCCCGATGATCCGCGCCAAGCAGGGCGACCGACTGATCGTGCATTTCCACAACAACCTGCCGGAAACGACCACGGTGCATTGGCATGGGATGCGACTTCCAAACGCTATGGACGGAAGTCCGATGGTCCAGGATCCGGTCGAGCCCGGGGGCACCTTCGAGTATGAGTTTACTCTCACCGACGCGGGCACCTACTGGTACCATCCGCATATTCGCACCAACGAGCAGGTGGAGCGTGGTCTCTACGGCGCCATCGTGGTTCATGAGCGGCAACCGCCGGAATATGATGTAGAGCGCATTTTCGCACTGGATGATATCCGCCTGGTTCCCGAGACCGGCGATCTGGCGGCTTTTACGGAGATGCCCCCCGACAATATGCATGGGCGTCACGGAAATGTACTGTTGATCAATGGTGCACCGGTTGATGAAAAGCAGGAGCTTGCCATACGGCCGGGATCCGTTGAACGCTGGCGGCTTCTGAACTCGGCCAATGGTCGTTTTGCGGAGATCGATGTCCCAGGTGCCGAGTGGCGTGTGATTGCCTCGGATGGAGGTATTCTGCCCGAGCCCTATACCACCCAGACCCTGACGATCGCCCCGGGAGAGCGCTACGATATCGAGGTGCGCTGGAAGCCGGAGAACTCGAATGACACAGCGAAGTTCCGCTATCACGTTCCGGTCATAGAGAATGATGAGGTGGTGATCTGGCCGGTGACGATGCTCAATATCGTGTCTACCCAGGAGCCGGAGTTGGAGGAGCATGAGATCCGTCTGCCAATCGTAACTCTTCCAGATTATCCGGTTCTGGCCCATCCAACCATGGTCGTTGAATTAGATGGCGGTCATATGTCCGATGGAACTGTAAAGTGGTTCCTGAATGACAAAGCCTTTGGTGACCACGAGCCCATTATGGTCGACCTGGATTCCCACCATGTCATCGACTTCGTCAACAAGAGCCCATTTGATCATCCGCTGCATATTCACGGGCATTTCTTCAAGGTCATCGACAAAATTGGGACCACCGAGGAGCGGACCGGCTATAAGGATACGGTCGTCGTGCCGGGGGAAGAGACCGTTCGCATCAGCATGATCTTCGATAACCCGGGTGGGTGGATGTACCATTGTCATATCCTGGAGCATGCCAAGGTGGGCATGATGGGTGTGATCATGGTGGTCGATCCAGATGATCCCGACGCCATGTCCGATATGGACGGGAAGCACTGAGCGCAAACCGTTTCGTTCTGGTTTCCGTTATTGTCCTGAGAAGACAAGCACCTGCGTGGAATGGGGTGGTATGACAACTACGGCCTCAGCACCCGATTCACTGGGTTCCAGAGATTTGGATTCGATTTCTACGGCAGCCATCAGGTCCGATACAGCCGCCTGGGTGGGGTGGAATACCCCATCCGTCTCCACCGTCTCTAGTTGGTGAGCGGGGTGATTCGGGGCCGGTGGTGTGTGTACTGTGAGGGTCATATTCGACGGGTCCACACTCGTGGTGCGTGCTGCATACGGGATGGGAGCATCCGTCATATTGGTGACCACGACCGTATAGTCCTGTCCCTTCCGGCTGGCCGCTACCAGTAGAGGGCTTTCGTTGGCTGCGTAGCCAAAGATGCATACCTCTTCGTCGCAGACGGCTGCGTTGAGTAGACTCCCACCCTGGAGTTGGCTGTGGGCCCAGAAACCCCAGGCCGACGGACGAACGAAGAACTGGGACTCCTCGGTGTAGAAGAGACTCATATTCGGGATTCCGGCGTAATAATGCGCGGCCTGCACCTTGTAGTCTGGGTGTTGGAGGATGGTAAGAAAGCCACTCACGAAACTCTGGACGAGGGGTTGCCCATACAGGGCAGCACCGCAGTCTTTGCCCAGTCCGATATTCCATTCGGTGATGTGCAAGGGCAGATTCTCAAGGCCTAACTCGTCGAGCTGGCCGCGCAGGGTCTGTAGCCAGCCGGCTGCGTCCGCGAGCGTCGCTTCG
>CAUZEG010000071.1:0-17217 GCA_963578775.1 Myxococcales bacterium | reverse complement strand
CACAGCACTCAAGCTGGGCGCTCGCGGCCCTCTCATCAAGAAGCTGAAGAAACGACTCATGTTCGAGGGCTATTACAATCCAACCGACAAAGAATGGAAAGTTAAAGACTGTGATGGGGACAAGCCCTGTGATGACACACGGACTCTGGCCTTACGAGATAGATTCGACGAGATTCTTGAACGGGCCGTGCGCGAATACCAGTTCACCCATCAACTGGAGGGTGATGGCAAATTGACCCGTGGAACCGTAAGCAGTCTCAACCGGTCTTTTGAACACCGTGTAAAACAACTGGAACTCGGCCTCTTACGACACCGGGAAAGCCAGATCAATGAAGATCGTCCGGACATCTACCTGCGGGTCAATATCCCCGAGTTTAAAGTGGAACTCTGGGCCAATGGACTGTTAGTCCGTAAGCATTCCGTCGTCGTCGGGAATAATAAGTTGGTAACCAACGTCCGGAAGAAGGTCATCGGCTATCTCAACCGAACCACTATGTTCAAGGCTGCGATCCAGAGCGTTGTTCTAAACCCATATTGGCGTGTCCCATCGCGGATCAAAAAGACGGAACTGGACCTCGAACTCATCGACACCCCTGACTTCTACGAGCGGAATCGTTACGAAGTTCGCTCAACCGCATCGGGGGCGGAATCCGTTCGCCAGATGCCCGGCGACGACAATGCCCTGGGGCGGGTCAAGATCAACTTCCCCAATCCCTACGCCATCTACATGCATGACACACCCAGCAAGGCTACGTTCAAGAAGACCGTCCGCGCCCAGAGCCACGGCTGTATGCGTCTGAAAGATCCCCTTGATATGGCAAAGTACCTGTTAACGCGTGATCAGAGCATTTCCACGGAACGGTTTCAGACGATTCTAGCCGAAAAGAAAGAGAAGTCCCTGGCCCTGAAAACTCCCATCTCCATCTACGTGGAATATAACGTCACTTCCGTCGATGAAGAAGGCCGTCCGATGTTCCTTATCGATATCTACCGCTACGACCAGGGCTTCTTTCGAGGTGAATTACCGGTGGTAGAAAAATACCAACTCGCGCCCTACAAAAAAGGGAAGAAGATACCTTTCGACGAAATCGTAGAGGTGCGACCACCGTGACCAAGAAAGACCAAGAAAAGACTCCTGTCGAGCTATCGATAGAGATCGACAAGGACGGCCGAGTCGTATTGACCGATCTGCCGCCCGAACTTCTAGAGCTGGTCCGTTCCCTTGATCCGGACGCAATCATTGCCTGTGACGTTCCAGAGCCCTCCTCTCCAGACGATAAACCCAAGGGATCTGAAAAAGACTGAAGCAAGGTCTCAGACGTCGTTGGACTCTCCAGACCACCACCGACGGAGCCGCTCGGAAATGCGCTGCTCATAGCCCTGGTCGCCAGGTTTGTAATACCGCTGCCCGACCAGATCCTCCGGTAGGTACACCTCCTTCACAAAATGGCCGGGTGCATCGTGCGGATAGTGATAATCCTTACCATGTCCCATTTCTTTCATAAGCTTCGTGGGCGCATTTCGAAGATGGAGCGGAATGGGAAGACTCCCATATTTTCGTACATCCGAGACGGCTTTGTCCCATGCTTTATAGGAGGCATTACTCTTGGGAGCCGTAGCACAATAGGTGATTGCCTGCGCAAGACATAGCCGTGCCTCGGGCATCCCCAGGCGTTCATAGGCCTGGCTTGTGGCCACCGCCAACTCAAGCGCCCTGGGATCCGCGTTACCGATATCCTCGCTCGCGAAAATAATAATTCGCCGCAGCAGGAACCGCGGGTCTTCCCCCGACTCGATCAATCTGGCCCCATAATACAGAGCCGCATCCGGATCCGAGCCACGCATAGATTTAATGAAGGCGCTTATCGTATCGAAATGTGCATCTCCATCGCGATCGTGGCGAATAGGAGCACCTTCGAGGATCTTAGACACCGTCTCGGCTGTCGGAGGCTCTTCCATACTACAGTGAGCCAACGTCTGCTCCAACAGGGTCAATGCACGCCGGGCATCTCCATCGGCCGCCTGAACCACCAGCGAGAGTACCTCGTTTGAAGGACGAGGTATCCCCGAGCCCAGTCCCTGGTCCGAATCGTTGAGAGCTGCCTCCAGCACAACGGTCAGGGCTTCTTTTGGCAAAGCGGACAACTGAACCACACGACAGCGTGATAGGAGCGCCGAATTCAACGTAAAGGATGGGTTCTCCGTAGTGGCCCCGATCAAGATGATCGTACCCTCCTCCACATAGGGAAGAAACGCATCCTGTTGCCCTTTGTTGAAGCGATGAATCTCATCCATGAAGAGTATGGTACGGCGGCCCTTTTTGTGGCGTACGCGGGCTCGCTTCAAAAGAACTCGTACTTCGGGCAATCCACCGAGCACCGCACTGAATGGCTCAAAGAAAGCTTCCGTATGGTGAGAAATCACATGTGCAATCGTTGTCTTTCCACATCCCGGAGGCCCCCACAAAATCAGAGATGGGATCCGATCATCAACGATTGCACGACGCAAGAAGCCGTGCTCACCCAGCAGATCTTCGTGCCCTACCATCTGATCTATCGTCTGGGGGCGAATCCGATCCGCCAGCGGTTGGTACGCAGACTCGGTCACGGTGCTCTCCAGCTTGTCTTCGTATTCTTCGAACAGATCCGCCATCCGTTGGTTCTCCGTCACTCAGCGGGCCTTCGGTGCCTTCAAAAATCGTTGTTCCGGTCCTCCCGGAGCGTAGATCTGAATGGCCAGGAAGCCTTCTTTTCCGATTACAAACGAATGTTCCTCACCTCTTGGGATCCAGATTGCCATATCTTCTGAAACAGGGCGCGTGCGCCCGGATACTGTCAGGCTACCTCCTCCGTCCAGGACATATAGGATCTCGTCTGCATCCGCATGTCGATGGGATGGAATTTCCCAGCCTGCTTTCGCTCGTATACGGCTCAGCGCGGCCGACGCAAGGCCATTATCACGATGAAGAAGAACCTGAACGAAAGCGCTCCCCTTGCCAAGGACATGGGGAATGACATCCGCCTGGTGAATTCGAGTATCAAAAAAAGGACTGTGGGCCCGAACCGATTGTGGTGCTTTGGCTCCAATGGATGAAGAAATCAACAATGCGCTGAACAGCCCGACAAAACAGCCGACCCATACAGAGAGTGATTTCATGATTCCAATCCCCTTTCCTTCCGGCACCGTTCTACTTCCTTGCCCACCCTTTCAATGATGTCCTGAAGGGATGTTCCCGGAGTAAACACGTCCAGAACACCAAGGGCCTTAAGCTCAGAGATGTCAGAGTCAGGAATGATCCCACCGACAAACACACCGATATCGGCCGCTTCACTCTCGTTGAGTAACTCTACAATCCGGGGGACCAACGCCTTATGAGCTCCAGACAGAATACTTAACCCGATCAGATCCACGTCTTCCTGGACTGCAGCCTTCACGATCATCTCAGGAGTCTGATGAAGGCCGGTATAGATGATCTCAAAGCCCGCATCTCGTAAGGCTCGCGCGACGACTTTTGCGCCTCGGTCGTGACCATCCAGACCAGGCTTGCCGATCAATACCCGCCCCAACGTTCCAACTGTGTCCGTCATAATCGTCCTCTTAATTTCCAGAGAATTTCGCGCGCCGCTTGTCGAGGAATGCGCGCATGCCTTCCTCCTGATCTTCCGTAGCAAACAGGCCCGCAAACATCTCTGTCTCCAGAGATAGCGCCCGTTCCAACGGAAGATCAAGTCCCCGATGAATCGCAAGCTTTGCGCCCGCGACCGCAAGGGGGCCCATTTCAAGGACTGGGCGTAGAGCCTCGATCACGTGGGTCAAGAAATCCTCCGCCGGAAGCACACGATTCACGAGGCCGATTCGGTTCGCTTCCTCGGCATCGATAATGGCACCGGTCACCACCAATTCCATGGCTTTACGCGGTCCCACAATTCGCGAAAGGCGTTGGGTTCCACCAAAGCCGGGAATCACCCCAAGCTTGACCTCTGGCTGACCAAACCGGGCCTTTTCACTGGCGTAAATCAGATCGCAGGCCATCGCGAGTTCACAGCCTCCACCGAGTGCGAAACCATTGACCGCCGCAACCACCAGCTTATTCATGGAACTCAAATGGGCACAAAGCTCCTGACCTTCTTCCGAAAAGGCTCTCGCTTCCAGAACGCCCATACCCACCATTTCATGAATATCTGCACCGGCCACAAAGGCCTTACCGGCTCCCGTGACAACCAGGACCTGATCTTCGCTCGAATGGTCAAAGTCATCGACAAGATCGGCCAATTCAGCCAACGTCGCTCGATTCAACGCATTCAGCGCGTCGGGTCGATTGAGCGTGCCTACCAGAATCCCATCAAACCGTTCTCTTAGTACCAGATCACCCATTTTCCGTCCTTCCCGTTCTAGTTCTATCCCTTGTTCATTTGGCCGAATCATAGTCATAAAAACCACGGCCGACTTTTCGACCGTAATATCCCGCATCTACGTATTGCTGTAGGAGAGGACAGGGGAAATAACGTGAGCCCAGCCCCTCATGCATTACATTCAAGATCGCAAGCGTTGTGTCCAGACCAATGAAGTCGGCCAGCTCGAACGGACCCATCGGTTGGTTGGTACCAAGCTTCATGGCAATATCAATATCCTCAACCGATCCAACCCCTTCATAGACGGCATAGAACGCCTCATTCAACATCGGCATAAGCACACGATTCACGATAAAGCCTGGAAAATCATGCGCGACAACCGTGACCTTATCCACGGATTCGGCCAATGCACGCACCTGATTATAGGTACTGTCTGACGTCTGTAGACCGCGCACGATCTCGACTAATTTCATGATCGGTACCGGATTCATAAAGTGCATCCCAATGACCTGATCCGGGCGGTTTGTGGCTGCTGCAATCCGGGTGATGCTGATACTCGATGTATTGGAAGCAAGAATCCCGTTCGACGGGACAATCCGGTCAAGCTCCCCAAAGATCTTTGCCTTAAGACCTTCGTCTTCCGAGACGGCTTCGATAACCATGTCCGCAGCGGACAAATCATCCAGTTGCGTCGTGCTGGAAAGCCGCCCCATGATCTCGTCTTTATCCGCGCTTGTAATCTTCTCTTTACGAACAAAGCGATCAAGGCTTTTGGCGATGGCTGCAATCCCGAGATCAACCCGGTCCTGGGATACGTCCACCAGCTTCACATCATGACCCGCCTGCGCAAGAACCTGTGCAATGCCGGCCCCCATCTGCCCTGATCCGACAACTCCGATATTCTGTTTACCCATCATAATTCCCCGTTCTCAATTCTCACGTTCAACCAGCATGGCCACAGCTTCACCACCTCCGATACAGAGACTCGCTATGCCCCGTCGCCCCGATTGACGGACCAGGCTATGGATCAATGTAACCAGGATCCGCGTGCCCGAGGCACCAATCGGATGCCCGAGGGCAACTGCGCCACCACAGGGATTAACCCGCTCCGGATCCAGTCCCAACTCTCTGTTGGTGGCAATGGACACCACCGCGAAAGCCTCATTGACCTCAAAACAATCAATGGCGGAGGCGGTCAGGTCTTGCCGTTCCAGAAGGCGCTGAATCGACTTCGCCGGTGCCGTCGAGAACCATTCGGGTGCCTGTGCGTGGCTTGCATAACCCGCAATCCGCGCCAGCGGGGTGCACCCCAACGCCGCGGCTTTTTCAGCGGACATCACCACCACCGCAGCCGCTCCGTCATTGATACTGGACGCATTCGCCGCCGTAATCGTCCCGGCTTTATCGAAAACCGGACGGAGGGAAGGTATTTTTTCGGGTCTGCCGCGGCCCGGCTCTTCGTCCTGTTCCACTCGGAGGGGGTCTCCACGTCGCTGCGGAACCTCAACGGGCACGATTTCTTCCTTGAATAGACCGTCCGCAATGGCGGCCGTGGCACGGCGGTACGATTCAATAGCAAAGCTGTCCTGGTCCTCACGCGAGATCTGATGCTCTCGTGCGCACATCTCAGCGGCTGTCCCCATATGGAAGTCGTTGTACACATCCCACAGGCCATCGTTGATCATCATATCGATCACTTGTCCATGACCCAGCCGATAGCCGTCCCTGGCTCGCTCCAGAAGATACGGAGCTTGTGTCATATTTTCCATTCCGCCCGCGACCACAACCTCCGCTTCTCCGAGCCGGACCATGTCATAGGCCATCATCACAGTCTTAAGACCGGAACCACAGACCTTGTTGACCGTCGTGCAGGGAACAGAATCGGGTAGTCCTGCAAATATGGCCGCCTGTCGAGCAGGAGCCTGGCCTACCCCTCCCTGGAGGACACAGCCCATGATGACTTCGTCAACCTGATCGGGTGATAGCCCAGCCCGAGATACAGCTCCACGTATAGCGGCGGCCCCCAGTCTTGGACCGGACACTGTACCCAACGTGCCCTGGAAAGAGCCGATTGGTGTACGTACCGCGCTTACGATGACCGCTTCTCGCATGGAAACCTCTGTCGGTCGAAAGAGAGATGGAGTCGGAGAACCTGACCAGCGGGTTGGGGCGATAGCAGAGCCACAAACTCAGGTCAACGCCTTGTTGGGATCTCCCAGCCTATCTGGGACTCTTTCGTGTAAGAACCAGATCGACCAAACAAAAAAACGATACCAGCCAGGAAATCTGGAATTCGCCCCAAAAACTTGGCTCTTGTCATCATTTGGTTGACTTTTTCTCCGCACAGAGCTAAATCCGCGCGTTCAGTCTACCTTTGTAGACCTGCGAGGAACATTATGTATGCCGTGATACAAACAGGTGGAAAGCAGTACCGGGTCACCCCAGGTGACGAAGTCTCTATCGAGAAGCTCGATGGAGAGGTCGGAGACGAGATCCGTTTCGACCAGGTTCTGCTCGTTCGAAATGATGATGGGATCCAGCTGGGACACCCATATGTAGATGGTACGGCCGTAACATGTACCGTGGTCGCTCAGGAGCGAGCTCGTAAGATTCTTGTGTTCAAATTCAAACGACGCAAGAACTACAAACGCCTGAACGGTCATCGCCAACAGCTGACACGAATTCGCGTGAATCAAATCACCACGGACTGAGGGGTACGGCATGGCTCATAAAAAAGGACAAGGCTCCAGTCGGAACGGTCGCGATACCATCGGTAAGCGACTTGGTGTCAAACGCCATGATGGTGTCGCCGTTGTTTCGGGAAACATCCTCGTACGGCAACGCGGATCCCATTTTCATCCGGCAGAGAATGTCGGTATGGGACGAGACTTCACAATCTTTGCGACCACCGATGGTACCGTACGTTTCTTCCAGCGAAACGGTCGTCGTTATATTCGCGTAGAGTAGGCCTTCGGGCTCGTTCGGGGCCAGAATTATGAAATTCATCGACGAAGCACGTATCTTTGTCCGATCTGGAAACGGTGGTGCAGGCTGCGCTTCGTTCCACCGGGAGAAATTTGTGCCTCGTGGCGGTCCCGACGGAGGCGACGGTGGCGATGGCGGCAGTGTGATCTTTGAGGCCACCACCGGCCTGTCCACGTTGATGGACGTCCGCTATCAGACCCATTATGAAGCCCAGGATGGAGCGGCGGGGAGCTCGAAAAAGAAGTACGGCCCGGGCGGCGCAGACCTGATAATTTCAGTCCCGGTCGGAACGCAGCTCCTCGACGAAAAGGGAGCATGTATCTGTGACCTTACCTGGCCGGATCAGCAGTATGTAGCGGCAAAGGGAGGACGTGGCGGTCGGGGAAATGCCCGTTTTGCGACCGCTACCCGACAAGCACCAGACCACGCCCAACCAGGCGAAACTGGAACGGAACTCTGGCTCAACCTGGAACTGCAGGTTTTGGCCGACGTGGGGCTTCTGGGATTCCCCAACGCAGGGAAATCGACTCTGATTCGAAATATTTCAAACGCAACCCCTCGCGTCGAAGATTATCCCTTTACCACCCTCGTTCCCAATCTGGGAGTCGTCGCACATTATACGCGGCGTTTCGTGGTGGCAGACCTTCCAGGCCTCATCGAGGGGGCTCATGCTGGACGAGGTCTGGGCGACCGCTTCCTTAAGCATCTTAGTCGAACTCGCGTCCTGGCCTACGTCCTGGCAGTGCAGGGGGAAAAACCACCTTTGGAGTCCTTCCTCAAGCTGCGAGAAGAAGTTCTCAAATACGATAAGGACCTCCTGAATCGCCCCATCGTAATTGTGTTTTCGAAATGTGATCTACTGACGGAGGGTTCGGACTGGGCGGCCGAGGCCAACCAGCAGGAAGAAAGCCTGAAAGAGCAGCTCGCAAAGGAAAATATTAGCGCTAAGATAGTCCGGACTTCTGGAATCACAGGCTCGGGTATGCACTCTTTACTCGACGCTTTTACCAGTGCACTGGAACAAGCTGGGATGTGGCGCGGAGCAAAACCGGCGCCCAAAGCGACCTTTCACCCTCTCGATTCTCAAGAGGAATCTTAGAATCCAGAATATCCAGCAGCCAAAAGGCTCAAAGCCCTCAAGCAACCCTTCCATAAGACGAACTTAGTAATAACGTCTGATTGCGGACAGTTCGGTTTTGGTAAGCTGTCGGCCCTCTGTGCGTTGACACGTTTTAGACCTCTGTTATCATCCAATCCTTATTTCTGGGTAACCCATACCTTCCACGATCATGGCCCCCGACTCGCGAACTCAATCTACTCTTATGGCGTTGGTATACCCATCGCGTGCAACAGCTCTCCTGCTGGTGCTCGGGCTATCCATGATATTTGGAGCCCAATACGAGGCTTTTGGTCAGTCGCCTACCCCCCCGGCTGAACCATCCACCGAAACCGCGGAAGACAACGCGGCACCCCCGGAAATAGCAGTGGACCCGGCACCATCCGACACTGCACCCATGACGACGAACCCGGCCCCTCCGTCGGACCCCACATCCCCCGCAGCTGCGGCTGGTTCGGCACCACCTGCTGCCACCACATCCTCCAACGAAGGTCGCCCGAATTTCCGACTCAAGGCTCTTCAAAACCGGGTAACATCTCTAAAGCAAGAGGTCTTTCGAACGAAAACACGCCTCATGTTGATCAAAGAACGCCTCTTGAACAATGTGATCGCAGAAGCCAAATTGATGCTTCTCCATAAAAACACCATGTCCAGCGCGTTTCTCATCGAAGAGATTATCTACTTTCTTGACGACAACAAGATCTACTATGGGGACCGGAAAACCGGGAACCTGAGAAAGTCCAAGTCGTTTACCATTTATGACGGAAACACCGTTCCCGGATACCACGTCTTGACGATTGAGTGTCTTATACGAGGAAATTCCACCCTTTTCCCCTATGTAGGCGATTTTCAATTCCGACTGCGGTCCCAGTATACGTTTTTCGCTGCACGTGGCCGGATCACCAAGTTGCGGGCAAAGTTGTATGAGAAAGGAGGACTGCTGGTCGATTATCGAGATAGGCCAACGCTCAACTATGATCTCAAGCAATACCCGTATACGCGCGAAAACTTGAACAAGCTTTCGACCAAGAAAAAGTAATGGTGACCGGTGAGAGGTTCTGAACGCAGGGCGAGCAGGATGATGGCTCCGATGGCCTGGCCGTCGAGACTGCCTAGGACCAGCCAATTCCTCTCACCGACGTCGATCCGCCGCCTGGTCCGCTTTGTTTTCTTGTTGTCGGTGAGCTGTGGAATCCTCTGGCTGGCACCGCCGGCCCACGCCGCACGCAACACGAACAAACAACTGACAAAACTCGAACGCCGTAACGAGATCGTTGCAACCCGACTCGCAAAACTTGCCCTCCAGTTCGACGATACCGCCTTCAAGATGACGGGCGTAGATGTGGTCCGAAAATGGGTCGATGCGAAGGTCTTTTATGACTCAAACCAGCTCGATCGTACGGTCCTTATGCTCGCGTCTCTGGTCCAGAACCGTGAGTTTCAACAAAGCAGAAATTATCATGAAGGCCTGTTTATGTATGGGCAGAGCCTGTTCCGTCTCGGTGCCTCGGAATCATCTCTACCCATATTTGATCTGTTGCTCCAGAGTCGACCAAGCCAGACTCACGTTCATAACGCGTTGTTCTATGCCATCGAAGCCGCCTTGAAACTAGGCCGTGAAAATGACGTTGTCCGCTACCTCGACTCCATGCGAGCCAGTCGCGTGTCGAGTGCGGAACTACTCTACGTCGCAGGGAAAGCCTACTATTTCCGCGGCGATTTCAACCAGTCCATTCGCCTACTCGGGCAGATACCTGCCAATGCCGCCGTATACCCCCAGTCACGCTACTATCTGGGTGTCGCACGTACTGCATTGGGCCAACTTGATACTGCCCGAACGGCCTTCAGGGACGTCAGCTTCACCACAGATAACAACCCAGAAACCGTCGAAATTCGGGACCTGGCCAATATGGCACTTGGACGGTTGGCGATAGAAGCCGGCAAATGGACCGACGCGGTCGACTACTACCAGAAGATCGCTCGAGACAGCATTCATTTCCCAAGGTCTGTGTATGAGCTGGCCTGGGCCTATGTGAACGAGGGCAAACTCCAGGAGGCGATCCGAGCCTTCGACGTCATCATACTAGTCGCCAGGAACGAGGAACTCGTGCTGACGGCGAGTATGGATCGTGGCCAACTACTCATTTATCTGGACCAGCACCAGGACGCCCAGGAAGCCTTTGAGGAGGTGCATCGGCGCTTCGTCCCCATTCGCGACGAGCTGGAACGCTTTACCCAGAGTGATAAGAACCTGGAACTCTATTTTCGCTGGCTCATACATCGGTACGACAAGCGCTATACCCTTGACCTGCCTCTATCCGAACGAGCGGCTCAATGGGTTCGAGCCGGGGCCGGTCTGGAAGAGTTGGTGTCAACCCTTGATGACATTGCTCTCCAGAGCCGGGAAATTACCCAGCTCGATCAGATCGTAAAAGATTTGAGCACAGCTTTGACCGGCAGTGATCGGGTTGGGCTCTTCCCTTCGTTAAACAACGCCTGGGTACAACTCATCGCAACTGAAAACGCGCTGATACAGCAGAAAAAAGACCTGCTGGAAGTTGAATATCGATCACAGCGAAAAAAAATCCCCAAAAAGGACCGGATACGAATGGATGAGCTTCGTGCACAGGCGAAAAAGCTCGAAAGACAATCTGGCTCATCTGCAACCGAAGCAGGGGCCTACCAACAACGTATTCAGGTTATGTCCGATCGCTTCAAGAAACTACGCCGTGAAGCGTTTCAGATTTCTCGCGGCCTGAAAAATCTGAAACTGGAGATCGCTTCCATCGACCGCTACATCAAGGAAGTCGAGGCGGAGCCCGACCCATCGGATCAACCTATCGACAAATCTCTTCCGAAGGAGCTTAAAGCGGAGAAAAAGCGGTTGGTTGACCTCAGTCGAAAATTGGAAACCATCCGTCAGGACATTCGCTCGGAGATCGGACAACTTGGCCTGGGTGGGGCCGCCCAGCGGACGGAAGATAATGACAAGGCCAAACTCCTCGCTATCTACGATGCGTTGAAGCAACTATCCGAAATTCATGCTGGATCCGACCGGTTCGCACGTCTCCACGAAAAGATTGAGACTGGATTCAGCCAAGTTACAAAAATAAAACAGGCGATCGATGAACATCTGGCGCTGGAATCGCAGAAGCTTTTGAATATTGTCTCTGAAGAAGCGGTGCGTATCGAGAATTACCGTGATTACCTGGGGGTGATTACGGATCGAGGCGAAAATCTGGCCCGTATAGTCGGCACGAACCTCTTCCAACGTGCCAAGAAGCGCATCCGTAAAACCGTCCTGCGGGCAGATCTCGGCATCGTTGATCTGGCTTGGGAGCGAAAGCAGAAGCTAACGGACCAAATCGCTTCTTTGAATGTGCAAAGATCCGAGAAGATCACTGCCGTCAAAAGTATCCTCGACGAAATGTTGGCCACACCCGGTTATCAGCCCATCTCGGCAATGGACGCCAAGTCCGAGAAGAAAAAGGAAGAGAAAAAGAAAACTCCTGCCACCAAGAAACCGGAGACCGACAAACCATCCTCTGACAAAACACCGCCTCCAGCCCCGCCCAAGGATAAGGATGCCAAGTCACTTCCATAACACCGCTTCGCGGAGAATCCTGAGATGACTCGTTGGGTCAGTCTCCCCGCAGGCCTTTTCTGCCTGATAAGTGCATCCGCTCTTGGGGGATCGCCCGTTCGAACTCCAGCTGTTCCACAACCGATTATCCAGCCTACCTCCATCCCAAATGTGGCCGAAGTAGCCGACCCCGCTACGTTACAGACGAAACCTACCGAGCGCCTGATCCAACCTAGAAGCCGAATTGAACTCGAAGCGCTGATGCTGGAATACGAGCAGGCCCTCCGAATCTACGAGCGAGCCGGACTCTCTATGCGTGATGAGATCCGCAAGTCCATTGAATACGAAGCGACACGAAGAATCCGATACATCAACGCTCTGTATGACAAGAAGACAGGGAAGCTTGAATCGGAGGAGAGCCGAATGCGAGAAGACGCAATTCGGCTCTTTGCCCGGTTCGTCGAACGGTACCCGGATCACCCCGAACACAGTCCGCATGCTCTCTTCCGATTGGCCGAGTTGTATTACGAGCAAGCCAAGCTCGATGAGCTAGCCGCCCTGGACGTGTACGATAAGCAGTCGGACCTGTACCGACGCGGAAAGATCGCAGATGAGCCCATAATGCCGGAGAAGGACTTCAGTAAAGTCTTTAAATCCCTTCGAGCCCTGGTGACAAATTTCTCCGACTATCGGTTGGCGGATGCGGCCTACTATCTTCTGGGCTTTACCCTCCTTGAGACTGAAGAAGAAGAGGAGGGCCGTACAACCTTCCTATCTCTGGTGGAGAAATACCCTGATAGCTCCTACGCACCCGAATCGCTACTCCGACTCGGTGAGCTTGAATTTGAGCTGTCCAACTTCGCCGACGCTGCACACTATTATAAACGGATTCTCGCGTATAAAGATGGTCGGTTCTTTGATATCTCGCTGTATAAGCTGGCCTGGTCCTATTATCAGATGTTCGATTACCCACGGTCGATTCGCTCCTTCAAGCGCCTGTTGGCCCATTATCAGACCATCGAGGAAAAAGAGGGGAAATTGGGGGGTCAGAAGGGGGAACTCCAGGCCGAAGCCATCGAGTACGTGGCGAAGGCGCTGGCCGAGGATGACTGGGACGGAGATGGAGAAAAAGAGCCAGATGCAGGCGTAGAACGTGCGCTGTCCTTTCTGTCTGACGGGAAAACCTATGAACGAAAGATTCTGGCGAAATACGCAGAGGTCCTATTCGACCAACACGAAGCCGATAAATACATGGAATCAGCACGCGTGTACCGTGAGTTGATCCGGGGCAATACTTTCGATCCCGAGAACCCTCGTTACCAGAAGAAAGTGATTCAGATCTTCGACCTTGTTCGAGATTTTGCTGCGGGAGCCGAAGCCCGTGGAGACATGGCAAACCTCTTTGGCAAAGGTTCCCCCTGGTACCGAGCGAATCAGGAAAACGCCGGTGCACTGGCCAGGGCCAGCCTGCTTGTTGAGGCGGCAATGCTTCAAAAGGCCGGTACCCACCATATGCGTGCCCAGGAGTTGAAACTCATCGCTCGTAGTACCGGTGAACCGGACAAAGTCATGCAAGCGCTGGAACAGTATCGGCTCGCTGCCGAATCGTATCAGGCATTTTTGCAGCGATACCCCGAATCTCCCCAGCGATACAACATACTCTACGACCTTGGTGACGCTCTATACTACGGTAGCAAGTACCAGGAGGCCGCTGACGTCTACTCCACGGTACGCGACTTCAAGGAGCCGACAGAACACCAGAGCGAAGCTGGCTATCTGGCCGTTGCTTCGTTGGAACGCGCGATCGAAACCATGAACGACGCAGGCGATCTACCGGCCAGCTCGTTTTCATCCGATCTCGATGCCATCGAAGCAGCCAGAACACCAACCACCAAAACCGAAGAGCTTCGACGTGTAAGCCCACAACCCATCCCCCCGATCCTCCTCAAATGGATTGCCAACGCCGATCGGTTCGTGGAGTTGAAGCTTACCCGCAAGGACGATCCGGATGTGATCGCAAAATTCGCCTTTCGAGCAGCTGCCATCTTCTACCGCTTCAACAACTTTGATGAAGCTCGAAAGCGTTTAGCCGATATCGTTGAGAACCGCTCCGAGACTCCCGTCGCCGCAAACGCCGCCGGTATGCTCATCAATTCCTTCACCATCGAAAATGATTGGCCCAACATCCAGAAATGGGCCACGATTATGGAGACGAAGAAAATCGGACGTCCCGAAAAACAAGCGGAACTCCGGAAAAAGATCCGCGTCTATCAGCTTGGAGCCCAGTTCAAGACTGCCGAACAGCTGTTGGAACAAGAAAAGTACATTGAAGCCGCGCGGGAATTTGAACGGTTAGCAGCGCAACCGGACGTAAAGTTCGCCGACAAAGCGCTGTATAACGCGGCTATGGCCTATATTAAAGAGAAACACTACGACAAGGCCTCTAGAGCCTTCGAGACCATTTTAACCGAGCCGCGCTTCGACAAGAGCGAATTCCGCGAACTCGCGCTCTTTGAAGTGGCCGAGAACAGCAAGAAGTTCTTCGATTTCGACAAAGCCATCTCCTCCTATCTCGCCCTGGTCCGAAAAAACTCCAGGAATGAAAATAGCCCGTACGCCCTGTTCGAGGCCGCTAAGCTCTACTACGACGACGGCCAGTATGAAAATGCTGCCAACGCCTTTGAGCGCTATGAAAAGAACTATACCAACAGGGAAGACGCCATCTTCGCGCTCTATCGTGCCGCTGAGGCCTGGGCGAAACGGAAAAACACCCGCCAGGAACGACGGCTTCTCCTGCGCTTCGTCGACCGGGGAAGAGACAAACCCAAATTAGCCCAAGCTGTTCTTAAAGGCCTCGTTCGTCTGGGAGAGATCGAACTCAAGAAAGGGCGACCCAAGTTCGCAAAGCGCTTTTTTGAGAATGTGATCGTTCTGTATAACCAACGAGGATTTCAGCCGGAATCGCCGGAGGCCTACCACGCCGCACGGGCTCAGTTTGAGTTGGTTGACTTCAAGTACCGTGAGTACAAATCGATCATGCTCAAGGGAAACGTAGACCAAATGGTACGGCAGATTCAGAAGGCCCAGACCTTCCTGAAGAAACTGGAAAACGATTATGGCCAGGTTGCGGTAGTATATCGCTCGGTAGACTGGAACTTTGCGGCGTTCTTCCGGCTCGGTGAAATCAACCAGATCTTCGCGCAGAAGCTCTATGATGCTCCTGAGCCACGAGGCATGAACCCGGACGACCTTGATATCTATCGAACACAACTCGAAGAAGAGGGGGCACGCTGGGAAGACAAGGCGGTCAAGAAGTTCGAAGAGATGGTCCGTCAGGCTCGAAGTCGAAAGGTAACCAATAAATGGGTGCGTGATGCTCTGGAATTCCTGAACAACTACAAGCCACAGGAGTATCCCCTGGCTAAGCAGGAACGGGAGATCTACATCTGGGACAATACATGGTCCTTCAAAACCCCTGAATCCACGCCTTCTCCCGAACCAGAGCCTCCGAAAGCCAAGCCTGCTCCTCCGACGACGCCAGTGCCCACGACAACGCCAGGCACACCCGATTCAGCAACCACTCAGCCAGCCCCCAGGGCCGAGCCTCCTGGGTCGCCCGTCGACACGACCGCCCCCTCGGAGCCCACAAAGCCCGCTCCAGAGGAGAGTTCTCCAACGAAGGACACGAAACCAAAAAGTCTCGACGACGATGACTTTGATGATGACGACGACGAGTTTGACGACGACGACGACGCGTTTGATGACGACGACGACGACGCCTTTGATGACGACGACGACGACGCGTTTGATGACGACGACGACGAACTGGACGATGAGGTGCTGAATCCATGAAGCGAATTCTGCAAATCATCGGGCTGACCCTGCTACTTTGTTGTGCCTCAACAAAATCGGCACAAAACAAGTCCGGGAACTCGGTGGATTCCGCTCAGACCGAAGAGGAGGTAATTCGTCAGGCTGCGGCACAAAAAAGGTTGGTCCGGGAACGACTCGAAATAGCCCGGTCGGCCTATCAGGCTCAAGACTATATCAGCGCCGAAAACCAGCTCGCACTCGTCCTGGGTATGGACAACAACAACGCCGACGCCAGCCTACTTCTCGCCCAGGTTCAATTCCGGCTGGGCAAAATGGAGAAAGCGCGCGAACAGGCCCGTCGTGCCCTGGAGTTGGATCCGGATTCCTATCCATGCGCCGAGCTTCTTGTGCGACTGTATCTACTCAGTGGTGATACGGCTGGTGCCGTGAAGCGAGCGCAACAGATTGGGCAGAAGTTCCCCAAAGATCTGCGATACCAGAACCTCGCACTATATGCGTTATTGAAGGCAGGGCGCCCAGGCCTCGTGCTCCGTGAAGGCCAACGCCTTTTGCGGCAAAATGAGGTCAACACAGAGACTATTCGAAATATCGCCCGGGCCCATCTGGCCCTAGGGAAGTTGGGTACAGCGAAATACGTACTGGTCCGTGCTCTTGAGGTGCGTGATGAGGCACAGACCCACCGCCTACTTGGGGAGGTTGCGTTCCGGAACGGAAATTTAACAGTCGCCAGGATTCATCTGGCCAAGGCGGTTTCTACACTTACCGACGCCCCCGATGTCTTGAACAACCTTGGTCTGATCGCCTGTAAAATGTCGGACTATGCAGCCGCCGAAGAAACATTCAACAAGCTCACCTCGAGTTTTCCTGGTCTGGCATATGGTCATGCCAACCAGGGCTATCTGTATCGGCTGATGGGCCGGTCGGCCGACGCAGCCCACTCCTACCGACGAGCTCTAGAGATCAATAAAGGGCTCGCTGAAGTCCATTACAACCTCGGCATCTTGTACTTTGGCTCGAACATCGCTGGGCTCGATCCCATTGAGCGATACAAGAATGCCATCAAGGCCTTATCCCAGTACCGGGACCTTCAACGAACCAAACTGTCGCGCACGGAAAATAAGGAACTCGATCGGTATGTAAAAGAAGCAACTCGCATGATCGCATTGTTGAAGAAGAGCCGACAGAAGCCTGTGCCCGAGAAGAAGGACGACCCACCAGCACCTGCTCCCTCCCCAGCACCTGCTCCCTCCCCAGCACCTGCTCCTTCCCCAGCACCTGCTCCTTCCCCAGCACCTGCTCCTTCCCCAGCACCTGCTCCTTCCCCAGCACCTGCTCCTTCCCCAGCA
>CAUZEG010000070.1:0-17240 GCA_963578775.1 Myxococcales bacterium | reverse complement strand
GAAGGGGACTTTGGACGGATCATAGTTCCCAAGAAGGAAACTCTGGAGTTCCGGGCGGGCGAAAAGCGTCGGATGACTCGCAAGCTTTATCCCGGATATGTTTTTATCGAGATGCACCGGACTTCGGCCGCACAGATGCTGATACGCGACATTCCGCGCGTGACCGGCTTCGTGGGAAGCCAGGATCGAACGAGTGACCCGAAGCCAATGAGCAAACAAGAGGTACGGCGTATGCTCAGTCATATTGAGCAGCCTACCGACGAGCCGACGGTAATCCAACACTTTGAACGTGGTGACAAAGTGAAGATCATCGATGGGGCTTTCACTAATTTCAACGGTGTTGTGGACGATGTACGTCCCGAACGAAGAAAACTTCGCGTGCTGGTGACCATATTTGGGCGCCAGACACCCGTAGAGGTTATCTACAACCAGGTAGAGACCCTCGACGATTAACCAGATCTAGAAGAGCAAAAAATCGGAGTTCATCATGGCGAAAAAAGTCATTGGACAAATAAGACTTCAAATCAATGCGAGTAGCGCAACTCCAGCACCACCGGTTGGACCCGCACTGGGTCAGCAGGGCGTGAACATTATGGAGTTCTGTAAGCAGTTCAACGCCAAGACCCAGGGAGAAGAGGGGAAGATACCTGTAATCATCACTGTCTATGCGGATCGTTCCTTTTCCTTCATTACCAAGACCCCAACCGCTTCCTATTTTCTTATGAAGGCCGCTCGGATCAAGAAAGGATCCGGTGAGCCCAATCGATTGAAGGTGGGAAAGGTTACACGCGCGCAACTCGAAGAGATTTGTCGCAAGAAAGATCCCGATCTGACAGCGGCCACGATGGACGCTGCAGTCCGTATCCTTGAAGGATCGGCACGTTCAATGGGATTGAATGTCGTTTAATTTTCGTTTTATGTGCCGGTAAATACCTGTGACCGGCCCAGCATATTTGCTGCCAATACAGGGAGGCTATGATGCCGAGACAAGGCAAAAAACAATTAGAAGCCAAGAAACAACTTGAGACTGGAAAGCTGTACTCCGCAATCGATGCGGTTTCGCTGGCGACCAAGATGGCATATGCTGGTTTTGACGAATCGGTAGATGTTGCGGTTCGACTGAATGTCGATCCTCGTCATGCGGACCAAAACGTTCGGGGTTCAGTGATCCTACCGCACGGTACTGGTAAGACTATTCGTGTTGCTGTCTTTGCAAAGGGTGAGAAGGCCCAGGAGGCCCAAGCCGCAGGTGCCGACATTGTCGGGGCCGAGGATCTGGTCGAGCGAATCCAAAAAGAAGGATTCCTTGATTTTGACAAGGCTATCGCTACACCGGACATGATGGGTCTGGTAGGGCGAATTGGTCGAGTCCTGGGTCCACGTGGTTTGATGCCCAATCCAAAGACCAACACGGTGACGTTTGACGTAGCACCGGCGATTGAAGAGGCCAAGGGAGGAAAGGTCGATTTCCGGGTAGATAAGTCCGGAATCGTTCATGCAACCTTTGGTCGCAAATCCTTTTCAGCGGAGCATCTGGAAGAAAATCTGAACACGCTGCTTGAGCAGCTTGTTCGATTGAAGCCTGCTTCGGCGAAAGGGAATTACCTTCGGAGTATCAATGTCAGTACGACAATGGGCGCCGGAGTTCCTGTTGACCCCAATCAGTATTGAGGTTTTTTTTAAGCGTTAATTTAGATGTCGCGCCGGGATTCGATCGTCGGAGAAGCAGGTTATGCATTTGCATGTAAGTCCCGCGGAGGCGTGTTCGAGCCCACCCGGCTTTCACACTCCCTGATTCAGTGGAATCCCCCCAAGCGACAGCAAGACCTTAAAAGGAGGTCCATTTGAGACGCGAAACAAAGCAAGAGTATATCGCAGGGCTTAAAGAGCAACTGCTTGACTCGCAATTTGTGCTCCGAACCCGTTTTACGGGCTTGGACGTGTCGTCTATGACCGCCTTGCGGGCGAACCTCAGAAACTCGGGCACCAGTTACAGAGTGGTTAAAAACACCCTGTTGCGGTTGGCCGTAGAGGGAACACAATACGAATCGTTGGTACAAGACCTTAAGGGGCCGATTGCCCTGGCCTTCTCCAACGAAGATCCGGTTGTGACCGCAAAGGTTTTGACAGACTTTGCCAAGGAAGCAGAGTGCTTCCAGCTGGAACAAGCTGTTCTAGAGGGCAAGGATCTGTCGGCTTCAGACATCGCGAAGTTGGCGAAATTGCCCAGCATGGACGTGCTTCGTGCTCAGTTCCTGGGCCTTCTACAGTCTGTACCACAGAAGTTCCTGGGTGTGCTTGAAGCACCCGGACGGGAACTTGTTGGGGTTCTGGCTGCACGCCAACGCGAGTTGGAAGAAGCTTCATAAGTCGTAGACACACTGTAATCACACAAATTGCTGGAACGATTACCTAAGAATCAAAGTATCTAGGGAGAATTAAAATGGCTGAAATGACAAGAGAAACAGTAAAAGATTGGCTTTCGCAGCAGACGGTTCTTGAACTGTCTGAGCTGGTATCAGAGCTTGAGGATCTGTGGGGCGTGTCCGCCGCAGCACCCGTAGCCGCCATGGCTATGGTACAAGGTGGTGGCGACGCTGCCGCTGATGCGGTTCAGACCGAATTTGACGTTGTTCTTACCGCCGTTGGCGACGCGAAGATCAAGGTCATCAAAGAGGTTCGTGGCTTCACAGAGCTTGGCTTGAAAGAAGCGAAGGATCTCGTGGACAGCGCACCGAAAGCAGTCAAGGAAGCAGTGTCCAAAGAAGAAGCGGAAAAGGTCAAAGAGGCCTTGGAAGCTGTTGGTGCGTCTGTCGAGATCAAGTAGATCTCTGCAGAGGCCGGTACCTATGCACAGCGCTCACCCCCGGGTCGAATGACCCGCGGGTGTCGCCTGTGCGATCCCTATAGAATCTCCAACGACATTGGTCACACCAGTCCAATTGTAAGGAAGGTTGTCACATGGTCGCACTGACCCGAAAGGATCTCCGCTTACGTCATAGCTTCGGCAAGTTTCAAAGTGCCCACGCTGTTCCCAACTTGATTGAGATCCAACGCCAGTCTTATTCGAACTTCCTCCAAAGAGATGTTGATCCAGACCAACGTAACGACGTGGGACTGCAACGGATCTTTAATAGTGTTTTCCCTATTAAGGATTTCAATGAGACAGCGTCGCTTGCATTTGTGTCGTATGAGTTGAATCGTCCGCAATATACGGTCGAAGAGTGCCGTGAACGCGGGATGAACTACTCGGCTTTGATGCGGGTTGAGTTCCGTCTGGAAGTATACGACATCGACGAAGAAACGAGTGAACGCTCGATTCGGGATATCAAGCAAAACGACGTATATTTCGGCGAGATCCCCTTGATGACGGACAAAGGAACGTTCATTGTCAATGGTACGGAGCGCGTGGTTGTAAGTCAGTTGCATCGTTCCCCGGGTGCGTTCTTTGGACATGACAAAGGCAAGACCCATTCCAGTGGAAAGTTGCTCTACAGTGCTCGTGTGATCCCATATAGAGGCTCATGGCTCGATTTTGAGTTCGACCATAAAGACCTCCTCTACGTGCGTATTGACCGACGTCGGAAGATGCCGGCCACGGTCTTGTTGAAAGCCCTCGGATTCAGTACTGAGGAACTCCTCGACTTCTTCTATAAGACGGAAAAGATCTTCCTCAGCCCCGGTGGAGGTTGGCATCGAGAGCTTGACGCGTCCCTCGTACAGGGACAGCGGGTTCCCGAGGATCTCAAGGATCCGGACACTGGGAAAGTGGTCATCAAAGCCGGGAAGAAGTTCACGAAAGGAAGCATCAAACGATTGCAGGGCATGGGATTCAATTCGATCCCACTGCCCACAGAAGAACTCAACACAAAGGTCTTTGCTCGGGATATTGTTGATCTGGATACCGGTGAAGTAATTGCCGAGTGCAATGAACTCGTGTCGGAAGAATCCCTCGAGGAACTGCAGTCCCGCGGCATCTTAGAGTTTGATGTTCTGTACATTGATAACCAGAAAGCTGGGCCCTACATCCGCGATACCCTCAAGGTCGACAAGGTCGATAGTGCGGATGAGGCTGTCCTGGAGATCTATCGCCGTCTTCGTCCGGGCGAACCCAGCAATCCAGACCATGCTCGCAAATACCTCAACAATCTGTTCTTTGATGCATCTCGCTACGACTTGTCGACGGTGGGCCGGGTCAAGCTGAACTATAAGTTCAAATTAGATGAGCCCGTGACCAATACGGTATTGACGGTCTCCGACATTCTTGAGGTTGTTCGCTACCTTGTCGATTTGAAGAACGGCAAGGGCAACATCGACGATATTGACCACCTCGGAAATCGCCGTATTCGTGCCGTTGGCGAATTATTGGAGAATCAATATCGCATCGGCCTTGTCCGAATGGAGCGAGCGATTCGTGAAAAGATGTCGTTGTCGCAGGAAATCGACATGCTGATGCCTGGCGACATTGTAAATGCGAAACCGGTTACGGCCGTGGTGCGTGAGTACTTCGGTTCGAGTCAGTTGAGCCAGTTCATGGATCAGACCAACCCCCTTAGTGAGATTACGCATAAGCGTCGTCTTTCTGCTCTTGGGCAGGGTGGTCTTACCCGCGAACGTGCGGGCTTTGAGGTTCGCGATGTTCATCCGACACACTATGGTCGCATCTGTCCAATCGAGACTCCGGAAGGTCCGAATATCGGGTTGATTTCGTCGTTGGCTACATTTGCACGAGTCAATCCACTTGGCTTCATCGAGACGCCCTATCGCGTCGTTGAGGATGGCAAGCTTACGGAAGAAACTCGCTGGTTGAGTGCCCTTGAGGAAGTCGACCACGTAGTTGCACAGGCGACAACGTCGGTCGATAAGAAAGGAAAACTCATCGACGATCGTGTTGCAGCTCGCTGCAATGGCGATCTGGCCCTGTTCCGGACTCCGGACATAACATTGATGGATGTATCTCCGAATCAGCTGGTTTCGGTATCGGCCGCATTGATACCTTTCCTTGAGCATGACGATGCGAACCGCGCATTAATGGGCTCAAATATGCAGCGTCAGGCTGTACCCCTCTTATGCCCGGATGCCCCGTTGGTCGGTACCGTTCTGGAACGCGCCGTAGCGCGTGATTCGGGTGCGTCGGTTGTGGCACTTCATGACGGTGAAGTGGAAACTGTGGATGCACAACGTATTGTTGTACGTCGCGATCCGAGCCGTGAAGGCGAAGTGGCGGCTCTACCCGATATCTACAATCTGATTCGGTATCGCCGCAGTAACCAGAATACGGCGCTGAACCAGCGTCCTATCGTTGTTCCTGGTGACCGTGTTCACGAGGGTGACGTCATTGCCGATGGTGCATCGACGGACTGTGGTGAGCTCGCGCTTGGGGCCAATGTGATGGTGGCCTTCATGCCGTGGGGTGGGTACAACTTTGAGGACTCAATTCTTCTTTCTGAGCGAACGATCAAAGAAGATGTGTTTACGAGTATCCACATTGAGGAATTCGAAAGCGATGCCCGAGATACGAAGCTGGGGAAAGAGGAGATCACTCGGGATATCCCGAATGTATCCGAAGATTTTCTAGCCAATCTGGACTCCTCTGGAATCATCCGGATCGGTGCAGAGGTCAAGGGTGGCGACATTCTCGTGGGCAAAGTGACTCCTAAGGGAGAGACACAGCTCAGCCCAGAAGAGAAGTTGCTTCGTGCTATCTTCGGAGAGAAGGCGTCTGATGTGAAAGACACCTCCTTGCGAGTGCCGCAGGGCGTCGTAGGAACGGTTATTTCTGCCAAGGTCTTTGCGCGGAAGGGTGTCGAAAAGGACGAGCGTACTCTTGAGCTTGAACAACATGAGCTGGACCGTCTTGCCAAAGATAAGGAAGACGAAATCCGCATCATCAGACTCTCGGCGCTGCAGGCTGTAAAACGCCTATTGCAAGGCCGGAAGCTCAAATCACCGTTGGTCAATGATGCCGGTAAGAAGATCCTCAAGAAGGGGATCGTACTTGAAGCCGATTCCCTGAATGATATCCCCACCAAGTATTGGGCTAGCATCGATACCGAGAAGGGTGAGGTCGCGCGCGAGAATGTGCGAAATATCCTGGCTCAGTTGGAGGATAAGGTTCAATTCATTGAGACCATCTTCAACGATCGAGTCGATCGCCTCCGTAAGGGTGATGATCTACCACCAGGCGTCATCAAGAAGGTGAAGGTCTACGTGGCTATCAAGCGGAAGATCTCGGTTGGTGACAAGATGGCTGGCCGGCACGGTAATAAGGGTGTTGTTTCACGGATTCTTCCCGTCGAAGATATGCCGTATATGCCAGACGGCCGTCCCGTGGATATTGTGCTCAATCCGCTCGGTGTTCCAAGCCGAATGAACGTGGGCCAGGTGCTGGAAGTCCATCTGGGACTTGCCGCCAGAGGGCTTGGTTCAAGGATCGCGCAGCTATGGGAAGAGAACTATGGGACGGAAGCACTCCGCAAGCAGTTGAAGAGCGTGTTCAAGAGCGACACCATGTCGAAGATGCTCGACGAACTTGACGACGAGCAGCTGGTCACCGTGATCAAGGATTGCGCAAAGGGCGTGCACTTTGCTACGCCGGTCTTCGACGGTGCTACGGAAGACGAGATCGACGAGTATCTTACTCTCGCAGATCTTCCCACAACCGGTCAGATGACCCTGGTCGATGGCCGTACGGGCGAAGAGTTTGGTGAACAAGTTACGGTCGGCATCATGTATATGCTGAAACTTCACCATCTCGTGGATGAAAAACTTCACGCCCGTTCTACAGGTCCCTACTCGCTAGTTACCCAGCAACCATTGGGCGGGAAGGCCCAATTTGGTGGGCAGCGTCTTGGTGAGATGGAGGTCTGGGCCATGGAAGCCTATGGTGCGGCACACGCGCTACAAGAATTTCTCACGGTCAAGAGTGACGATGTCGCCGGTCGAACACGAATGTATGAGGCGATTGTAAAGGGAGACCATACCCTCCAGGCAGGGCTTCCAGAGTCGTTCCAGGTGCTTGTTCAGGAGCTTAAAGCCCTGGGCTTGGACGTGAATATGGAAGAGACGGCGTAATCGCCGCTAAGTGAAAACGTAGAGCCATTTTTCGGACAAAAAAACATCTCGAGGAACGATACCTTGAAAAATATGTACAGCTATATTGATAAGCCGAAAGACCCATCCACAATCAAGTCCATCCGACTTGGTATTGCCTCTCCAGAGATGATTCGAAAATGGTCTCGTGGTGAGGTGAAGAAACCAGAGACGATTAACTATCGTACATTCAAGCCCGAACGAGATGGTTTGTTTTGCGCCCGTATCTTCGGTCCCGTAAAGGACTACGAGTGCATTTGCGGTAAGTACAAGCGAATGAAGCATCGTGGCATCGTTTGTGAAAAGTGTGGTGTGGAGGTCATCCAGTCCAAGGTTCGCCGTGAACGGATGGGCCACATCAACCTGGCTGCTCCGGTTGCACATATCTGGTTTCTGAAAAGTCTTCCCTCACGGATTGGGAACCTTCTCGATATTACGCTGAAGGATTTGGAGCGTGTGCTTTACTGCGTCTCCTACATTGTTCTCGATCCGGGTGATGTGCCCCTAGAGAAGGGTGAGATTCTGAACGAAGACCGCTATGATGAACTCTGTGAGGAGCACGGCTTTGACACCTTTGAGGTGGGCATGGGAGCGGAGGCTATTCGTCGTCTTCTGGAGGATGTGGAGAGCGAAGAGTTGGCCACGGAACTTCGTGCCGAGATGCGAACGACCAAGAGTGAAGCCAAACGAAAGAAGTATGCTAAGCGCCTGAAGGTGGTGGAAGCGTTTATCGAATCGGGCAATCAGCCGGAATGGATGATTCTGGAAGTCGTTCCTGTCCTCCCACCCGATCTTCGTCCGCTCGTACCTCTGGATGGTGGAAGATTTGCGACCAGTGATCTGAATGATCTCTATCGTCGCGTCATCAATCGTAACAATCGTCTGAAGCGTCTCCAGGAACTCAATGCGCCGGAAATCATTATTCGTAATGAAAAGCGTATGCTTCAGGAAGCCGTAGACGCTCTATTTGACAACGGTCGCCGGGGAAAGACCATCACAGGTCCCAACAAACGCCCCCTCAAGTCGCTGTCGGACAGTCTTAAAGGAAAGCAGGGACGTTTCCGCCAGAACCTTCTGGGGAAACGCGTGGACTATTCGGGTCGTTCCGTCATCGTTGTAGGTCCCAACCTGCGACTCCATGAGTGCGGCCTCCCGAAAAAGATGGCGTTGGAGCTGTTCAAGCCATTCATCTACAACCAGCTGGAAAAACGTGGATATACGACCACCATCAAGGGAGCTAAGAAGCTGGTGGAAGAAGGGGCCCCGGAGATCTGGGACATTCTTGAGGATGTGGTACGAGAGCATCCGGTCATGTTGAATCGTGCGCCGACACTGCATCGTCTGGGTATCCAGGCCTTTGAGCCAATCTTGATCGAAGATAAAGCTATCCGGTTGCACCCACTGGTTTGTGTGGCCTTCAATGCCGACTTTGACGGCGATCAGATGGCCGTACATACTCCGCTGTCTGTGGAAGCACAAATGGAAGCCCGCGTGCTTCTAATGAGCACAAACAACATCCAGTCACCCGCTCATGGTAAGCCGATCATCGTCCCAACACAGGATATTGTTCTCGGCCTTTATTATATGACGCGGGACCGGCATGGTGTCGCAGGCACTGGCAATTCCTTTAGCGGTGCTGAAGAGGTTCGTGCCGCCTACGATGCGGGCAAACTCCATCTGCAGGCCAAGATCAAGTGCCGAGTGGGTGATGAGAGCTTTGAAACGGTGGCTGGACGTATTCTCTTAAGTGAGATTATCCCGGAAGAGATCCCCTTCAGCGATTACAACAAAGTTCTCGATAAAAAGTCCTTGAATGGGCTTATCGACTCGACCTTCCGAAGATGTGGAAGCAAGAAGACCATTCTTCTGGCAGATGCGCTTCGTACCTGGGGCTACGAACACGCGACGCGTGCCGGCATCTCCATTGGTATTAAGGATCTGATTATTCCCAAGGAAAAAGGAAAAATCCTTAAAGGAGCTCGAAAAGATGTCCGTACTGTTCATATCGAGCATGAAGAAGGTCTTATCACCGAGGGTGAACGCTATAATAAGGTCATCGACATCTGGACCAAGGCCAGTAATAGTGTCGCCGATCACATGATGGCTAAGATTGCTTCGGACGTCGGATCCAGTGATGAAGAGAGTGGACAGCCGTCCTTCAACCCGATCTATATCATGGTAGACTCCGGTGCTCGAGGCAGTCGTGAGCAGGTGCGCCAGCTTGCTGCTATGCGTGGTCTAATGGCCAAGCCGTCCGGTGAAATCATCGAAACTCCGATCACGGAGAATTTCCGTGAGGGCCTTACGGTTCTCCAGTACTTCATCTCCACCCATGGAGCGCGAAAGGGTCTTGCCGATACGGCCCTGAAGACTGCCAACTCTGGCTATCTCACTCGACGTCTGGTTGATGTGGCGCAGGATGTTGTGGTTCGTGACTTTGACTGTGGAACGCTTGATGGGTTGGCTTGTTCCAGCCTTATCGAAGGTGGCGAGATCATCGAACATTTCAAGCATCGTGTCCTTGGGCGCGTTGCCTTGGACGATATCCTTGATCCCTATACCGGAGAGGTCATCGTAGAAGCGGACCAGGAGATTGAGGAAGCGGGCGTCGATCGTCTCGATAATGCCGGTATTGATGAAGTGATGGTTCGTTCTCCGCTTACTTGTCGGACACGCAATGGCTGTTGTGTGCTTTGTTATGGTCGTGACCTGGCCCGAGGACGCCTTGTGGATATTGGGGAAGCGGTTGGAATTATCGCGGCTCAGTCCATCGGTGAACCGGGAACGCAGCTTACAATGCGGACCTTCCACATTGGTGGTACCGCTGCTGGTACGGTCGAACGTTCGAGCCTGGAAGTCCGATTTGAAGGGACCCTGGTGTACCGGAACCTTCGTACCGTCTGTTGTGACGAGACCGGAGCGGACGGCAAGAAGACCGAAGTACAAGTGGTCACAAATCGTAATGGCGAAATCGCCGTTATCGATGAGTCCGGTCGTGAAAAAGAGCGTCTGCCATTGGTGTACGGCGCGACTCTTCGCGTGAAGGACGGAGAAACTGTTACGAAGGGCCAGGAGATTGCCGAATGGGATCCATGGTCCACGCCGATTCTTACCGAGATTGCCGGTTTCGCGAAGTTCGAGGACTTTATCGAAGGCAACACCTTTGTGGAGCAGGTTGATGAATCAACGGGGCTGTCCCGAAAGGTTGTCATCGAGACCAAGGACCCAAGTCTTCGTCCTCGGATCGCGATTGTGGATGCCCGTGGTAAGCCCGTGAAGCATAGTGAGTCCGGTATGCCGGTCTCGTACGCCTTGCCGGTCAACGCCAATATCGACACCGTGCTGTTCAAAGCGGACGAAGGTGTACGGCCTGGGGATGTACTTGCAAAAATCCCACGTGAAACCGTTAAGACCAAGGACATCACGGGTGGTCTGCCTCGTGTTGCCGAGCTATTCGAAGCGCGGAAGCCGAAAGACCATGCTCTGATCACCAGTATTGATGGTCGAGTCGAGTTCGCCGGGATTGCGAAGGGTAAACGGATTGTGCGGATTGTTCCTGAGGTTGGGAACTACACCGATTACGCCATCGCCAAGGGTAAGCACGTCATTCTTCAAGAAGGTGAGTACGTGAAGGCGGGAGATCCTCTGATGGACGGCTCGCTCAATCCTCACGATATCTTGAGTGTGAAGGGTGAAAAAGAGGTTGCCCGTTACCTGGTTGACGAAATCCAGGAAGTCTATCGCCTTCAGGGAGTTCGAATTCACGATAAGCACATCGAGATCATCGTACGTCAGATGCTTCGATGGGTACGGATCGTTGAAGTCGGCGATACTCCGTTTGTCTATGGTGATCAGATCGACCGTTGGACTTTCAATGCCGAGAACGCGCGCATTGTTTCTGGCGGCGGAGAGCCCGCTGGTGCCGATACCCTTCTTCTGGGTATCACGAAGGCGTCTTTGTCGACGGATAGCTTCATCTCGGCTGCCTCCTTCCAGGAGACGACCAAGGTGCTCACTCAGGCCGCGATTCAGGGAAAGAAGGATTACCTGGAAGGTCTGAAGGAGAATGTCATCGTCGGTCGATTGATTCCGGCGGGAACGGGCTATCCGATCTACACGGATATTGGATACGAGGTGGTCGGAGAACCCGAGTCCATCGAAGATCCCTATCCGGAGATCGATCTTGTAGAGACAGCATAGCTGGTAGATTGCGCAGGCCTCGGCCCAGCCGATGGCCTGCGTTAGTCCAGCTTGATGAGCTTGACGGCCTGGTCTTCCGTGTCATAGGCCAGTCCGACCTTTCCGTTCATGAACCCGGAAAGCGTGTCGCCCAGAAGTTGGCCGCGCCAGCCGCCCAGTTCTTTTTGAATGTTCTTGGAGCTGGTGTTATTGGCGTGAACGACTTCCGTTAGAGCGTTTTTCGGGGCGACCAGGTCAAAAGAAACCCCAGCCTGATCACAGGCGATTCGAGTGATCATCGTCAGTGCGGTTAGACGGGACTTCTGTGCCGGCGACAGGGAGTTCCGTACATTGAATTCGTCACCGGTCATGGGGTTGGCATGGCCCGTTTCGATGCATTGAATGAGCTGTTCTCCGTAGGCCTGGACATGTTTGTTGGTAATCCGTCGGTGTTCTTTCAGTTCGGCGATAGAACGTGGACATTGTCTGGCCAGATCCATGATTAGCTGGTCGTCCAGGACTCGCCGTACGGGACGATCAAGCTCTGCTGCGGTGTTCTCGCGAAATGCGGCCAGGTCCCGTAGGCATGCCCGTTTATTGGGTTGCAAACGGTTCCACCCCGAGAATTTTCGGTAGGCCAGTTCCGGTGAACGCGCAAACCGGCTCTCCTCGTATTTTTTTGCGATTTCCGTTTGAAACCATGGGAGTCGTCCGGCGTCGACCAGTTCTTTTTTTAGATTGTCTCTGAGTTGTATCAGATAACGGACATCCTCGATGGCGTAGTGCAGCTGTTTGGGGCTTAACGGTCGTTGGGACCAATTGGACAGGGTTTGTCCTTTGGCGAGGGTGATCCCCAGGGACGCCTCCAGTAATCGTGATAAGCCCATGGGAAAGGTCTGGCTGACGAAGCCGGCTGCGATCTGGGTATCGAAGATATTTGCCGGAACATATCCGAAATCGTTGGCCAGAATCTCCACATCGATGGTTCCCGCATGTACCACCGATTCAATGGAGGGATCGGTCAGCACTTCGGCGAATGGAGACAGGTCTTCGACCTCAAGAGGGTCGATGATATAGGTCTCGATAGCTCCACCGTTTTCGGCCGGTATTGCGACCTGCATCAGATAGAGCCGGGGATAGTAAAATGTGTCACTGTGAAACTCAGTATCGAACGCGACGATCTTCCGTTCCCGAACGGCATCTACCAGGTTACAGAGCTGGGTGCGATTGACGATCCGACCGGTGGGCGGCTCGGACTTCCCAGGAACGGGCCCATTTCTATTATGTCGCTTTTTCATTCCAGCCTCTGGAGGATCTGACCCAGTTTCCGCAGCGCTCGGCCTCGATGGCTGACGCACAGTTTTTCGTCGGGAGTTGCTTCCGCAAAGGTTTTCTTGAGGTCTGTGGACCAGAATAAGGGGTCGTACCCGAAACCACCGCCCCCCTTTGGTGCAGTCAAGATCGTCCCTTGTACGGTCCCATGGACCACGACCCCAGACCAACCCGGTGCGAATCCCGTCTCGATGACTTTGATGTCGTCAGCCCCGTTGTGGGCCACGGACTTCAGGGACCCGGTAGGAAGAGCCAGGGCCAGTGCGCAGACGAATTGTGCATTACGGTCGGTTTTATCTGCAAGTTGTTGAAGTAGCAGCGCGTTGTTTGCTTCGGTCTGGTCACCGGAATCAACCGTGTAGCCATGATCAAGGGAAAATCGGCTGGATCGAACGCCAGGTCGACCGTCGAGTGCCATGACCTCAAGCCCGGAATCGTCGGCGAGGGTAGAATATCCGGTCTGGCGTACTCCAGCGGCCGCCTTGATTAACGCGTTCTCGGCAAATGTCTGTCCGGTTTCTTCTGGAGATTCCACGGTCGTATCCAGTTCATTGATTGCCAGGAACCGGACCCCAGGCTGGTTGTCGTTATTGGCCTGTAGCGCAACCTGAAACTCTCGAATCTTTCCAGGATTCTGGGTGAATATGAGGATCGGATCCAACAATGAAGTTTCCTGGTGGACGAAACCGACGTAATACCCTGTACTGGGCGCCGGAAAAGTAAGTTGATCAATGATGATGAGCATCATACCTGTGCCGAAACCACCGTCAAACAGTGAAGAAACGTGATTTGGCGATGTACACGTTGGGGCAAGAACCACGAGGTTCTCTGGTATTCAGCCTTGACTGAGTACGGATAGCTCGGATAGGAGGCGGCGATTATGGTTGCACAAAACCTATCGGATCGAACCACTGTATTACCGGCTTCTTTGTCGGACGTCCTCCGCCAGATCGGTGAAGTCGTTGGAGAGGTTCATCTTACGGGGCCCGTTGTGTCATGGCTCCTATCGAATCGGCCGGAAATATCGCTTGTTCGAGGCACGATGCTGGTATCTGGATTGACTCGTACCTGGGATGAAGGGCCGGTTACGGAGCTTGAGTCTATCGAGTTGATAGATGCGGGGACCGATAACCAGCGCCTTATTGTGGCCATAGATGACACGTCACTGGAACTTGGCATCCGAGGTTATGACCCAGATGATTCGTATACGCACGATACGTCCGGTGAAGTTCTAAACGGGATGCTCGCCGACCTGGCCCGGAACAGGATTGTTGTTGATACGATGGCAATCGATACGGAAGGCGCGGTTCTCGACCCCTTTGCGGGGCGAGATGACATGACAAACCAACGGATCCGCCCAATGGATTCGGCACGGACTATCTTCCGGACCGATCCAGAGGTCTTATTGGATGTTGCGGTCGCCGTGGGGTCGTACGGGTTTGTGGTGGACAGTGAGACCACGAGGATGGCTACCCGCGACGCGGCGAATATACTCTCGGTAGATCGAAAGTTATGGTTTGAGGGAATCGACCGGGTGTTGAAGACGCCATATGTGGACCGAGCCCTGTATTGGTTATTTGATACGGGTGTCTTGAGTTTTCTCTTGCCCGAGGTCGTAAGCCTTGTGGGCTTTCATAAGAGTTGTGAAGTGCACCATAAGGACTGCTGGGACCATACGATCAAGGTTACGAAAAAAGCTTCTTTCGATTCCTGCACCCGCTGGACGGCCCTTTGCCACGACATTGGAAAGATCTGGACTCGAACGGTTGATCGTCGGGGACAGGTGCATTTTTACCGGCATGAAGAATTCGGTTCGATCCTGTTTGAAGGAATCGCAGCTCGGTTCAAAATTCCTGACGAGTTGGCGGATCGGGTTTCTGCTGTGATCCGGCTGCATGGCCGGGTGAATCTATATGAATCGGATTGGACGGACTCCGCAGTTCGCCGGTTGGTCAAGGACGTGGAACCCTACCTCGAAGACCTCATCCGGTTCAGTCGGGCGGACTTTACCAGCAAACGCGCCCATCGCGTTCGGGAGATTCTTCGCCAGCTCAACGAGCTGGAAGTCCGTATTGCCGAAATTACTGCCATCGACATGCGTGAGCCGCCGCTGCCCAAGGGATTGGGCACTCTGCTGATTTCGGAGCTGGCTATTCCCGCAGGACCGATGCTTGGACAGATTCGGAAACGGCTTGAGGCATTATGTGACTCGGGCGACATCGAACCATTCCGTGATCACGAGTATTACGTTTCGGTCGTACGTGAACGGGGAGTAGAAGGCCTTCTCAGCTGAGGACGTCAGAGGATCTTGAATCCCTTGTCCTTGGCGTTCGACGCATCGGCTACCATAGTCCGTTGCCGTTTCACCAGGTCTGCGAGCGTTTCCGAATGAAGGATCTCTTCGATGGTATCCCGGACGCGGATCCAGAGCTCTTTGATGGCACAATGGTCGGGACCCACTTCGATCTGACAAGGCATCAGGAGGATGTCTTCGATATGCGTGAGTTGTCCTTCCATGGCGAGGATGATGTCCCCGATCGTAATGGTCTCGGCGTCTTTGGCAATCCAATGGCCACCATGTGGTCCGCGCGATGAGTGGATGAGCCCATGGGTCCGTAGCTCGGAGAGGATATGCTTGAGATAGTGCTCAGGGATGTATTGCGCCTTGGATATTTCTTTGGATTGCACCGGATGTTCTCTATCCGGAGCCATCCATGCGATATAAAGCATCGCGCGAATTGCATATTCACCACGGGTTGAAATCTTCATGACATCTTTAGCTTATCGACAATCCAAGACGGCACGCAAGAACCTGGCGCAATCGAAGCATAACGAATTGAAGCGCATGGATTGATTATAGTGCGCTAATAACGTGCTTCAGGTTGAGGCGAAGGGGTTCCTGTGTTAGGAATCTGCCTCTTCAATCCCGGGGTTTTTGTGGTGACTTCTGGGCCGATATGGTGGCCGGAACCTGGTTCCGTGGTTTCTGAACGTTATTCGGTAACGGAGGAATTCCTACGTGGACCCCATGGTATCCTGTTGCGGGTGGTTTCCGAAGAGGACCAATCGGAAAAGATTCTCAAAGTATTTCATCCGGAATTAATCGCGGAACCGGAGGAAAATCGGATCCAGTTGGCGAAGCAACTCTCACCGACGCACGGTGGACTGGTTGGGTTTGAGGAACTGGTAGAGTTGGATTCCACCGTTGGATTGATTCGCCCCTTCCTGCCCGGCCCCAGTCTTCGGGCGTTGATCCGTATGAGAAATTCTGGTGACGACCCGTTCCCCGCTCTGGATGTGGGCCGTCTCGTGACCCAGATTTCCGCAGTTCTCGCCGAAGCGAAAAAAGAGGGTATGCACGGCAATTTGAAACCCGAGAATATCTTTCTTAATGAAGGTGCCGTCGTGATTACCGACCCACACCATCTTGTGGGAGTTAGCCGTCTCGAATGGGCACACGACAATGCACCGTATTGGGATTGTTATCCCGCCCCGGAGCTGTATACGGACCACGGAGTTGATGATTCCCGAGTGGATGTGTTTTCTCTGGCCATTATTATGGGTGAGTGCTTTGCGGGGCGCACGGTTCGTGGGGGAGTACCTCTTTCGGCCCAGACTACGCGTTTTGTGCCAGACGATCTGGACTCGTTCTTCGTTCGCGCAACCCATGGGACTCCGGAAAATCGCCCGGATTTAACACAGTTCGTTCGCCAGGTTGGAACCCTGCTGGTTCGTGTCAGCGAAGACGAGCATGGTGCCGTGCGGGAAGAGAATATCACCCTGGTATCGGGGCTACCGTCGGTCGACGAGGACATGATCGCGGATTATGCAGCCGGCCTTCCCATGGAAGAGGTAATACGTCGCCGTGACGAGCGTGAAGAGACCGAGGACGAGGAAAGCGACGAGGATGTCGAAGAGAAAGATGTCTATATTGAAAAAATTGAAGAGGCCTTATGGCTTGGTGAGGAAACGAAAGCGCTGATACTGGACACCGGGTTATCCGTATCGGTACCCAGAGAAATCTGGACTGCTGCAATACAGATGTCTGTGGAACAGGCCGATGCAATCCTCCAACGCTCCCAGACGTCGCCTGAGTTTCCAGCGGTAAATCCCGAAACAAAACCGACCTATGATGCGATGGAAGAGGCTTTGACTCCTCTGGCCGATGACGAGCGGGACGATTCAGAAGCGGATGAGTTTCCGATCAACGATGAGGCCACGGACCCCTCATTGGTCGCAGCGATTTTGTCGAGTACCCAGGAGGATGATCTGTACCACCCCGATCTGGACGTTCAGGTGGAAGAGCTTCCCGCCGATGCGACGCCTGCTGTAGGAGAATTGGAAGCCGATGTAGTGGCAGAGGCGGATGGATTCCTAGCAGAGTTCGAGTCGGATGATGATCTGCTCGCTGACGATTTCTCAGACGAGCGTCCGATCGTGGACGAAAGGCAGTCGGACGAAGACGACGGATTGGCCATGGAACCGACCCCTCCCGCCCTGGCGGAAGAGGTTGCCACAAGAGTCCACTCCGAGCCGATCAGTCAGTCCCATGAGCTCCGTGGTGAGAGCATCCGAGCCGTCGAATCCGATGCCTGGCAGACGGGAAAAGAGAGAATGTTCGAAGATACTGCTCCGGA
>CAUZEG010000069.1:0-17307 GCA_963578775.1 Myxococcales bacterium | reverse complement strand
GACGGTATTGGTACCGTATTCGAGATCGTAGGTCTGGGAGCGGGTATGCCAGGGCAATTTACCTTTTTTTCGTACTACACCCATTCCGCAACCGAGTTGGTAGGCCATGGCCCCGGCGAAAATGAATCCGCGGGCATCAATACCGACGACCTTTTCAATGTCTCGGCCCGCGTATCGATCCACCAGGATATCAATGGTCTCCCGAAACCCGGCCGGATCTTGGAGCAGGGGAGTAATGTCTTTGAATAAGATACCCGGCTTGGGGAAGTCGGGGACGTCGCGGATGAGCCGTTCGATTGATTCCGTCATAGAAGTTGCTCCTTATCCGATTGTAGTGCCACGAATTCCTGTTTCCAATGGGCGATGCTCTCCACGGACGTAGGGCTGGAGATGTTCAGGTTGATGCTGCTAACACTTACATAACCGTCGAGAACTGCGTTGCAGTCACTACCTTCGATGGAGGCATGCTCGACTTCGCTTCCCCCCACCCATAGGTAGGGCCGTCCGCGGGGGTCGTGCCGTTCGACCACCTCCTGGCTATAGAAGCGTGCCCCCAGAAAGGTGGGCAGGATCCCCTTGATAGGGCCGTCGTCTGGGTCCGGGATATTGGCGTTGAGGGCAAAGCGCGGTGCTGGCGGACTGTCGATGAGTCCCCGAATGAGCTCTTCAACGATCGGTAACACCGCCTCGGAATGAGAACCCGGGTCGCCCATAAAGGAGATCGACATGGCTGGGATCCCATGGAGGCTGGCCTCGATAGCTGCTCCGACGGTACCGGAGTACAAGATATCGGACCCCAGATTGGGGCCGTGGTTGATCCCCGATAAGAGGAAGTCCGGTTTTTCCGAAAGGACATGATTCAGCCCCACCCAGACGCAATCCGTGGGTGTTCCAGACAGGGCAAATCGGTTTGGCGCGACCTCGTGCACCCGAAGGGGTTCGTTCAGGGTCAACGCGTGACTGATAGCACTACGTTCCCGGTCCGGCGCGACCGTCACCACATCGCCAAAGCGGCTCGCGGCGATCTCCATAATGGACAATCCCGAGGCGAGAATTCCATCGTCGTTGGTACACATAAACCGCATGCGCGGCAATCTAGCGGGCCGTAGCAGTCATGGCAACTGTTGTTTCAGTAGGCGCTCAGGATGGCGTTTTTGACGTTGTTATAGCCATCGGACGTAGACAGGGTGGTATTGGTTCCACCGCCCGGCTTAAGGAGCTGATGAAGGGTCAGGTCCGAGTTGTAGATGAAGAAATCATCCTTCGAACCCTCGTGCTGTTGCCAGGCCTGTACCACATCTGTGTCCTGGAATACGGGGTAATCGCAGACGTCGGTCAACATATGGACGAAGTTGGCGGCAGGGATCTGGTTGATCGCGACGATTTGGATAGGGGGGTCGTTGTCTTCGGTATCGAACTCTTGCTGCATGGTCTGTAAGTGCCCAGCCTGGGCCTTGCAGAAAGTTCACGTGGCCGAAAACAAGGCCACCACCACCACATGGCCGCTAAAGGCGTTCAACCCATAGCTGGTGGGTGGTTCCTGCGCCATATCCTCCAGCTCCCAGCCGGGGGCTGGTGCACCTGGGCAGTTGGGAGGAGGCAGATCACAGCCTGCTGTGTCTAAGGTGGGAACATCACCGGGACCGGGATCGGGTTGGCCGGGATCGGGTTGGCCGGGATCGGGCTGGCCGGGGTCGGGTTGACCGGGGTCGGGTTCACCGGGGTCGGAGGCACTCTGGCCCGGGTCTTCGGCAGAGGCGACATCGCTCAGACTATCTTCGACTGTCGTGCCTGGATCGGTGCTGGTTTCATCGGAGGCTATTCCCTCGTCCGTAGCCGGCGAGGTATCGGCGCTGCTGCTGTCGACGCTTCCGAGATCCTCGTTGACGGCGGCGTCCCCAGACGAAGAATCCACGAGATCTGCGGGCGATGGAATGTCCTGGGCCGGTAGTTCAGTCAGGCCCGGGTCGTCCACAGGAGGGTCTTTTATGCTGCCGCAGTTGCTGATGCTGAGGAGCAGGCCGGCAAGAAGTACCAGTAGGAGATATGGTCGAGCGTGCTTCAATGATAGTCGCCTGAAGGAGGAGTTGGAACCCATTTCTATTGGGTCAGTCGGCCGCGAGGATCGCGGCCTTGACGTTGTTATATCCGTTTGTGGAACTCATGGTCATATTGAATGCAGAGCTGGCGTCAAGATATACGTACAGATGTCCGGTGGAATCGTAGATGTACATATCGTACTGTTCTCCACCGTGCTGTTCGTAGGCCCGGACCGCGACGGTGTCCTGGTAGATCGGGAAGTCACAGACATTGGTAAGATTCGAAAGTTCCTGGGGGGTTGTAAACTGATTGACGATCAAAAAGTCGACGTCATGCCCCTCTTCGATGAGCTCGTCCTGCATGGCCTGGAGCCCTTGGGACTGGACCTTACAAAACGGACAGGTGGTCGAAAAGAAGACGACAAATGTAACGGTTCCCAGGTAGTCGTTGAGACCGCCAAAGACGGGCGGCATTGAGGTCACTTCTGCCAGAGTCCAATTCGGCCACATATCACCCGGGCAGTGGACCGTACTGCCGATCTCGGCACAATCGTCCAGGGGCAGGTCGATCGTAGGCGGATCGGGATTGCCTGTCTCGGCGGGGGTCTGGACTGTCACAGCAGCACTACGTGGTCCTTCCAAGCCCAGACTGCTTACGGCGGACACCTCAAAGACGTAGGTTGTTTCCGGTTCGAGGTCTGCGTTGGTAAAGGACAGATTGGGCGTCTGGCCGATTATCGCGGCATCCCGATAGATATAGTACGTCGTGACGTAGCCATCGATACATACGGCCGATGACCAGGTAATTTGCACCTTGCTGGGGCTAATGGCGTCCCCGGTCACATCGGTCGGAGCCTGGGGTGGTACGCCCTCGACGACGGACTCCTCAGTATACACCTGAATCTCCGCACTTTTCAGCCCTTCCAGCCCCTCACCATTTACGGCGGAGACCTTATAGCTGTAGATGGTGGCGGGGCTCAGGTTGGCGTCCATATAGCTGAGTCCGGGCGTCTCTCCCACCTTTGCATCATCCCGATATACATAATAGGTAGCGATGCCACTCTCCGGATCGGTGGCTGCCGACCACTCAATGCTAACGCTTGTGGAGGTGGTCGCCTGTTGGACCAGATCCATGGGAGCGCTGGGGGGCGTCGTATCGACTATTGGGATATTTCCGTCCGTGGTTGCGGATACGTCCGTGCAGGGCTGACTCTCGACACCGTCGCCATTGACGGCCGATACGGCGTAGACGTAGGTGGCTCCTGGGAGGAGATTGATGTCCTGGTACGACAGATAGAGGGTTTCGTCCACTTTCAGACCGTCCCGGTAGACGAAGTAGTTTTCCACCCCGCTTTCGTCGTCGCTGGAGGAATCCCAGTTTAACTGGATCTTGTTTTCGCCGATCGCGTAGGCCTCCAGATTGGCGGGAATGGACGGTGGCGTCATATCGGTTGCTGGGCCGCCGGGATCAGGGGTCCCCTCATCCGGTTGTGGATCGGGGAGGTCCGGAAGGGTGGTTACATCGTCTTCGGCACCCGGGTCATCCTGGCCCAGGTCGGGCAGGGCGCCAACGTCCTCTTCCACATTCCCATTGTCTTCAACCGTGGGTGTATCTTCCGCGCCTGGATCTGTAGCGGCCGCCTCGTCCGTAGTGGTCGATGTATCCTCTTCTTGTGTCTCTTCGAGGACAACATCCTCCAGACTACCCGTATCGGTGGGATCCACCACGGACTCTTTTTGTACTCCACAGGCACAAAGGGCCAGCAAAAGGACGAGAGTAGCCCAATGCGCGTGTCGATGTAGCAGGGATCGTGCGACGTTCATGATCTTCCTACGGTTTGATTCCGTTCCTAATGGTAACGATCTCGGACCGATCCGCAAAGACCTTTTTCCGTCTTAGCCCTATCCGGCCTTTATGATGGCCCGGGCCCCCAGAGCGCCGGGTGCGCAGGAAATACCGCCACCTGGATGGTTTCCACTTCCACATAGGAAGAGCCCTTTGACGGGTGTGGAGTATTTGCTGCATTGGATGGTGGGCCGCATAAAGAGCAGCTGATCGGGTGCGTGCTCCCCGTGTAGGATATGTCCTTCGGTCAGTCGCAATCGCTCCGAAAGATCCTTTGGGCTGAGCACCTCCGATCCTACAATCTGGCCCTTCACATCGGGACAATAGCGGCTCAGTTCGTCGATGATTCGATCTCCGAGGAGCGTCCGGGCTGCGTCAGTCCAGCCCCCCTCCAGATGATAGGGCGCAAAGTGGCTGATAATCGACACCATATGGTGGCCGTCCGGGGCGAGACCTGGGTCTTCGATACTCGGAACCCGTATATCGAGAATGGGTTTCTCGGACATCTGGCGGTATTTGATGGGGTCGAACGCACGTTCCAGATCATCCAGGCTGGCGCCCGTGCGCATGGCCTCGACGGTATTCCCCTGGCGGTCGCGTAAGGGGCCCGACAGCGCCAGATGGACTTTTGCCGTGGTGCCACGGGTTCGAATCGAGCCGATATCCCGACCCAGGCGGACGGACAGGCGTTCCGTGCCGATCAGCTTCAGAAAGGTCTGCTTGGGATCGCAGCTTGCACCGACAAGATTTGTATCAATGTTTTCCCCGTCGGCCAGGGTAACCCCGATGACTCCATCGTTGGATGTACGGATCCGTACCACGGGAGCATGGGTGCGGATCTGCACCCCATAAGACCGGGCGGCGGTCTCGAGACTGCGCACAAGAGCGGCCGGTCCGCCCACCACCTCGTGGCTCGCGACGCATTCGTGAAGTAGAAGATTTGCGGCTGTGCCCGGGGACCAGGGGCCGTTCCATCCACCCAGCAGGGCCGGTTGGGCGAGGGCTGCCCCAAGTCGTTCATTGGCAAATTGGTCTCGCATCCAATCGGCGACGCACATGGGGCCAATTCGAAGGAGTTCTATCATATCCTTGGCGCCGAGGCGGCGGATTCCGATAGCGGTACGTGCCAGAGGCCAGAGGGAACCGTATGGATCCGGTGGAGGCCGATTCATCAATCGTTTGAAGACGGGACGTAATCGCCCGAGAAAGGCCCGGTGTCGTTGATATTGCGCGATTTCGTCCGATGTCAGGGGCCCCTCGACCGTATCTCCCATCAGGCTGATGGTGTCCTGGTCGACGCTGGGGATCAGGATGGGAAGCGGACGTGTTCGTAACTTGAGGCCGTGTACATCGAGTTTCAAGGCTTTGACGATGTCCGGCCGAACAGCGGTCGTATCGTGAAGGATCCCGGTGCTGTGAAAGCCCTCCTGAAAGCTGGAACCAGCCGCAAGTCCTCCGACCCGGTCCGATGCCTCGAGGACGACGACACGTCGTCCGGCCTTCGCCAGTACAGCCGCGGCGGTGAGACCATTATGGCCAGCGCCGATCATGACGATGGGATGGCTCATACGGCTCGCTCCTTCAACATGCGCTCGGCCGCCAATGCGCCCGGTGCACCCATAATACCGCCGCCCGGATGCGCTCCACTGCCGCACATCCAAAGATGTCGGATGGGCGTACGATAGCGGGCCCAGCCTGGCGCGGGCCGTAGAAAGAAGAGCTGTTCCAGGCTCAGCTCACCGTGGAAGATATTACCCTCCGTTAAGCCGAAGTCTTTTTCCAGATCCCAGGGTGTGAGGACCTGGCGGTGAAGAATCGATTCTTTCAGGCCGGGGCAATATTCTGCCAGGGTGTCGACAACTGTATCGCCGAAGGCCTCACGTTTGTCGGGCCATGTTTCCGGGCCATCCGCCAATTGGTAGGGTGCGTACTGCACAAAGATGGACATCACATGCTTGCCGGGTGGGGCGAGGCTGGAGTCGGTGAGACTGGGGATCACCACATTCATATAGGGCCGTCGGGAATACTGGCCGTATTTGGCGTCATCATAGGCGCGCTCCAGATAATCGATGCTTGGAGCGATGGCGATGTCGCCACGGATGTGGAGGCCGTCTCCTGGGCGACAGGTAAAGTTGGGCAGGCGATCCAATGCCAGGTTGACCTTTCCGGAGCTGCCGCGCATCCGATAGCGGTCGATCTGGTCGGTGAACTCCCCCGGCAGATGCTGACGACCTACCAGTTTGAGGAAGGTGAGGTGGGGGTCCACTCCCGAGACCACGGTCTTGGCATGGAATTCTGTACCATCCTTCAACGCGACTCCCACCGCTTTATCACCACGGAGAATTACATTTTCGACGGCGGCTTCGGTGCGGATTTCGACACCCAGACTTCGGGCCGCATTGGCGATGGACAGGCTGATCTGGCCGGTCCCACCCTTGGAAAAGCCCCAGGCGCGGAAGGAGCCGTCGATCTCACCCATATAGTGGTGGAGGAGCACATAGGCCGTGCCCGGAGACCGTACGCCAAGATAGGTGCCGATGATCCCACTTACGGCCATGGGAGCTTTTAAGATCTCCGACTCGAACCATTCATCCAGGAAGTCGACCGCACTCATGGTCATCATTTTTGCGAGTCGAACCAGTTGCTCGTCACCGAGGCCTCGTACCCGATTACCCAGGAACATAAGGGATCGCAGATGCGAGGGATGGAAAGACGTGGGATCCGGGGGAGCCATATCGATGATCGGCTTGACCCAGCGCGCCATATTCATCATATCCCGACCGAATTCTGGATAGACCTCCGCGTCCTTCTTGGAGTAGGCCGCGATCTCCCGTCGGGTACGCGCGCTCTCCGGCCAACGCACCAGCCCGGGACCTTCCAGACTCGGCGTGAAACTACATTCCAACGGCAGGATCTCCAGGCCGTGTCGGGGCAGATCCAGATCACGAATGATCTGCGGTCGAAGCAGACTTACAACATAGGAACAGACCGAGTATTTGAAGCCGGGGTAGAGCTCTTCCGTGACGGCCGCCCCCCCGAGTACATGGCGGCGCTCCAATACCAGCACCTTACGTCCGGCGCGGGCCAGATACGCGGCGCAGACGAGGCCGTTATGGCCGCCGCCTATAATGATGCTGTCATACATCTGGGCCATAGGATTTCTTTCGCTCGGGGTCGTAGAAGGGGGTTTTCACGACTGTGGCCGGGACCGTCTTACGTTCCCATTCCACGGTGATCTCAATCTCGAGTTGCTGCCCGGGTTGGCAGTATTTGGAGTCGATGGTGGCGAGGGCAAGGTTCTTCTTCAAGATGGGAGCCCAGGCCCCACTTGTAGCTCGTCCGATCTGGCGGCCCCGATGATAGACGGGGATGGGATCGCGCCAGGCCTGTTCGGGAAGATGGGGGGGCAGGCCGTAGCCGTCGAAGAGTTCTTCGATAGCCTCCCAGCTGATCTCCAGACCGACAAAGCCCCAGACGCTACCCTCAGCATGTTCCCGTTCCAGGGCCACCTGACCAATGAAGGGTTCGCGATCTTTGAGTTTGACCGTCCAGCCAAGGCCCAGTTCGTATGGAGTGGACTTCTGGGATTCGATGACGGCGTCAAGGGCACCGATATAATCCACGTCCTGCATGATGAAGCCCGCTTCCACCCGGCAGATGTCCAGGGCGTCGAGTCCGGCCGGGTGAATTCCGTAGGGCTTGCCGGCATCCATCAAGGCATCCCATAGTTTGACGCCATCTTCGTTTTTCACCCAGAGTTCATAGCCCAGATCGCCGGTATATCCGGTGCGGGTCAACTGGCCGGGGATCCCTGCGAAGCTCGTGTCGGAGGCCGCAAAAAAGCGCATTTCATCCAGATCCAGATCTGTGAGGTTACGCAGAATATTTCGTGATTGAGGCCCCTGAATGGCCAATGCCCCGAGTTGATGGCTGGTATCCTCGATGCGGACGTCGTAGGGGCCCGCATGTTTCATGAACCAATGATAGGTGGGACCCGCCGCAGTGACCCGATAGTAGTTCTCATCCAGACGGGCACAGGTTCCGTCGTCGATGATTTTGCCGTCGTCATCGCACCAACATAGATAAACAACCCGGCCCACCCGCAGCTTCTTGATATTTCGGACCATCACACGGGATAGGAAGGCGGCGGCGTCTGGACCGGTAATATCGTATTTGAAGAGCGGCGTTACATCGATGACGCCGGCCCCCTGGCGGAAGGCGTTGTATTCGCGATCGTGACAGATGTCGAAGGATCGAACCGCATAAAAGCCCGCCCATTCCTTCCACCGGTAGCTGGTGCAAAGAGCCTGCGTGCGTTCGTGAAATGGGCTTGGATACGGCATGAGGGCGCTCCTTTTATCGACTCTATCGAGCCCTGTAAAGAAGCATCGTATCTACCACTCGAATACGCTTGCTATACGTCGATCCGCCAGCAGGAAACCGGACGAAAACCCACACCCATCGGTGGCCGTCGAAGCCGGACTTCGGGCACCTCTCGATTCGCCCGGGGATCTCTGGTAGCGTTCCATCCAGGCTTTGGTGGAGAAGACGATGAGCGTTCGAATAGAAAGCAATGGTGCCGTGACCACGGTTATTCTCGATCGACCGACCGTGCGAAATGCGATTGATCGGTCGACGGCCGATCAGCTCGTGAGCGCGTTTAAGGCTTTTGAGCAGGATGAACAGGCATCGGTTGCTGTGCTCTGGGGGGCCGGCGGTACCTTTTGTGCCGGGGCGGATCTCAAGGCCGCAGCCCGTGGGGAAACCGTACGTCTGGAAGCCGAGGGTGATGCCCCGCTAGGGATCAGTCGAATGGTCCTGACCAAGCCCGTTATCGCCGCCATCGCCGGACATGCCGTGGCCGGTGGATTTGAGTTGGCTTTATGGTGTGATCTTCGAGTGATGGAAGAGGATGGGATCCTGGGGGTGTTCTGTCGCCGTTTTGGGATACCGTTGATCGATGGTGGGACCATACGATTACCCCGCCTGATTGGTCTGGGGCGTGCCCTCGACCTGATTTTGACCGGCCGTCCTGTGGAAGCCGACGAAGCCCTGTCCATGGGCCTGGTGAACAGGGTGGTTGAGAGCGGACAAAGTCGTGCGGAAGCCGAACGGCTGGCGCGTGAACTGGCGCGATTTCCACAGGCCTGTCTACGGGGAGACCGACTCTCCACCTACGAACAATACGATCTGGATTTCAAGGAGGCTCTCCAGAATGAATTCCGGCATGGTCTTGCGTCCCTGGGTACGGAGAGTCGCGAGGGGATTCTTCGGTTCGCGTCTGGTGCCGGCCGTCACGGGGATTTTGGGGACTTCGACGAGTAGAGATCGGGACTAGAACAGAGCCGAGATGATCCGGGCTTCCGCCACGATACGTTTCAAATCACCGGGGGAGAGAGCCTGTGGTCCGTCGGATCGAGCCCGTTTGGGGTCCAGATGCACCTCCACAGTGATCCCATCGGCTCCCGCAGCTACACTGGCGCGTGCCAGGGTGGGAATGATGTTTGCGATTCCAGCCGCATGGGCTGGATCCACGACGATGGGCAGATGGGTCCACTGGCGTAACAGGGGCAATACGGTGAGGTCGAGGGTATTCCGGGTGGCGGTTTCGAAGGTTCGGATCCCGCGTTCACATAACATGATCTGTTCACAGCCCCCCGCCATCAAATATTCGGCAGCCAACAACCATTCTTTGACGGTGGCCGACAACCCCCGCTTCAATAAGACCGGGATCCCGGCTTTGCCGACCGCCTTGAGGAGGGTGAAGTTCTGCATATTCCTTGCCCCAATTTGGAGACAGTCGATATCCACATCGAGAAAGGCCGGAAGATGGGAGGCGTCCATGATTTCTGATACGACCGGTAGGCCGACGGCTTCGCCGGCGTCCTTCAATTGGCGAAGTCCCTCGACTCCATAGCCCTGGAACGCGTAGGGCGACGTACGTGGTTTGAAGGCCCCACCGCGCAGCATATGGGCGCCGGCGGCCTGGACCTCATTGGCCACCTCGAGTACAGGAGCACGCCCCTCGACGCTACAGGGGCCACCGATAATTGCACAGGGCTGGCCCTCACCAATTTTGAGATCACCGATCTCCACGATCGTCGGTCCTTCGCGGAACGATCGATCCACCTGCTTCCATGGCCCCTCGGGTGTTACTATCCGCTCCAACTCATCGGTGGTGTCAAAGATCTCCTGCAGAAGAGTCGGGCTGACCGAGTCCACGGCCGCCAGGATGGGTCGATGGGTTTCCGAGGAACGAACGCTACGGATCCCTTCGGTGGCGAGCTTCTGCTCCACTTTGAGAAGAATCTCTTCCGATGTACCGGACTTGAACTGAAGTATCATTCGTCGTCTCCCTGGTCCTTGAAGGCCGCGTCGATCGCTTCTGCGATATGACGCATCGAAGCGGGCTCCAGTACGCCATCGTAGCGTGCGAGGATGTCTCCGATGGCGAGGGAGGGCACACTCCCGGTCTGGGCGGCGATGCGCGCCCGTTCGTCGAGCAAAGTGAAAAGGGCCTTATCGATCCGTTCGATCTGGTATTGGTAATCAACTGGCTTCATATTTACGTAGTTCCGTTGAGTTCGGAGAGAAAGTCGTAACAGGCCTGGGCCGGATCCGTCGATCGATGAATGACATCCACCAGAGCGGAGCCAACCACGGCATAGTCGGCTCGCTCAAGAATATATTGGACCTGGTCCCGGCGACGCAGGCCAAAACCCACCGCAACAGATGTCTTTGCATGGGCGCGGATACGGTCCAGAAAGAGGTCGAGACCGGCATCGAGTTCTGTGGCACCACCGGTGACACCAAACCGACCGATTGCATACAGAAACCCACTGGTTTTATTACATATATCTATTAAACGTTCATCTGTTGTTGTGGGGGAAGCAAATAGAACGGTTGCGATGTTTTCCTGCTGTGCAGCCTCGCGCAGGGGGGCGGAGGCTTCCACGGGCATGTCGGGGACGAGGACAGCCGTAGCGCCGGCCTCGGCCATGGCACGTGCCGCTGTGCTATATCCCATCCGGAATAAGGGGTTGGCGTAACTGAAGATAGCAACCGGGCAATTCGATTTGGCCCGAAAGCGGGCCAGCATATCGAGCGTGTTTCGTAGGGATGTCCCATTTTCCAGCGCACGCTCGGCGGCGGCCTGTAACACGGGACCGTCGGCGATGGGATCGCTGAACGGTATCCCCAACTCAACCAGGGCTACGCCGGCCGAATCACAGGCTTCGAGGAGAGACTCTGTCCGGTCGAGCCCACCGTCGCCGGCCGTGATATAGGCGATAAGACCCGAGGGTGTGGCAAGGATATTGTCTGCCACGGGGCTCATGCGCCTTCCCCGGCCAGGATCTGGGGAAGATCTTTATCACCGCGTCCGGAGAGATTGACGATCACGGTCTGGTTGGCCAGGTCTTTGGCCTGTGCAAAGACCCAGGCCAGAGCGTGGCTCGACTCCAGGGCCGGGATGATACCTTCGGTCCGGGTCAGACGATGGAATGCTGCCAGGGCTGCTGCGTCGTCTACCGAGGTATACTCGGCGCGCCCCTGTTCCCGGAGATGGGCGTGCTCGGGTCCCACGGCCGGATAATCGAGTCCGGCGCTGATGGAGTGGGTTCCAAGCACCTGACCATCCTCGTCTTGCAGAACATAGGTATGGGTGCCGTGCAGGATCCCGGGACTGCCACCTTCAAAGCGGGCAGCATGCTCCCCCGGAGCAAGACCGGTTCCACCGGCTTCGACTCCCACCAGTCGCACCTCGGGATCGTCTAGGAATCCTCGAAAGAGTCCGATGGCGTTGGATCCACCTCCGACGCATGCGACCGCCACATCGGGTAGTTGGCCGCTATGTTCCAGGATCTGGCGTCGTGCTTCCTGACCAATGACCTGCTGGAAATCGGCGATCATGGAGGGGAATGGGTGGGGACCCAGGACGGATCCCAGTATGTAGTGGCAAGTTGTCGGAGCGTTGACCCAGGCGCGAAGGGCCTCATTTACGGCATCTTTCAGGGTACGTTGGCCGGAGTGCACCAACTCCACGCGGGCTCCGAGCAATTGCATTCGTTCTACATTGGGCCGTTGCCGTTTGGCGTCGACTTCGCCCATATAGACCACACATTCCATTCCCAGCAGGGCTGCCGCTGTGGCTGTGGCTACCCCGTGTTGACCGGCACCCGTTTCGGCGATGATCTGGCTCTTACCCATTCGACGGGCCAGCAGGGCCTGCGCGATGGTATTGTTGATCTTATGTGCGCCGGTATGCAGCAGATCTTCGCGTTTCAACCAGAGCTGTAGTCCGATCTCCTCCGAGAGTCGTTTACAGTGGTAAAGAGGCGATGGGCGCCCGACATAGTGGGCCAACAGCCCATCCAACTCGGTCTTGAAGTCCGGATCTTGTCGCGCCTGTAGCCAGGCCGCCTCCAGCTCCTGCAGAGGAGCCATCAGGGTTTCGGCGGCGAAACAACCACCATAGTTTCCAAATGGTTCATCAGGTTTCATAGGCGCTGGCATATCAAAAACCGATGGGGGGAGGCCAGAAATCAACAAAGGCATCCCTGGCCTGCTGGACGAAACGCGTAACCCGGTCCGCATCCTTGATACCCGGTGCCCTTTCCAGTCCAGAGGAGGCGTCCACACCCAGGGGTTGTACAGCGGTGATGGCCTGCGCCACATTCTCGGGTTGGAGTCCACCGGCCAATAGACAAGGGAATTGGCGCGCAATCTCCGCAGCTAGAGCCAGGTCAACGATCTGACCGGTCCCCCCCATACCCGATGGATGATCGAGCACGAAGGCGGTGGCTTCTTCCGCCCAGGCCTCACATATGGCGATCCCTGTGGAGTCCACCGGAATACGGCGCAGAAGGCGTACTGGAAAGTCCGAGAAGTCCGTTGGTTGGGCGGAACCACAGAGTTGTATATGCGTTATACCCAGGTCACGAACGAGTTGTAGGGCCTGTATAGGAGCGATCGTTCCCACCACCGCCACGGTCGAGGTCTCCTGGGGCAGGGCCTTGATGATGGTACGGGCTGTTTCCAGTCGGATAGCCCGGGGAGATTGGCGAACCATCACAAATCCAAGCATTGTGGCGCCGGCCGCAAGGGCCTGTTCTGCGTCTTCGATTCGAGTGATCCCACATATTTTGATGGCGGGGTTCCTGGGCGAAGAAGAATCCATCAGGCCTGGGCTCCAGCTCGGAGTTGAGCCAGGAGTCGGGCCGGGTCGGTGCTCTCCATCAGCGCGGTGCCTACAAGGATGGCGTCGGCGCCGGCCGTCCGCATACGTTGGGCGTCGTGCGGCGTATAGATACCACTTTCGGCCACCGTTACGGGCCCGGTCGGAATGTCCGCCAGGAGTTGTTCGGTTCGGTCGAGGCAGACCGAAAAATCCGTCAGATCTCGCGCGTTGACGCCGATGGCGTCCGGATTCACGGTGGCCGCCCGGCTCAATTGCTCTTCGTTGTGGACTTCTACGAGTACCGCCAGATCCAGTTCATGGGCGCGGTCCGTAAAGTCTTGAAGCTGCTTCTGGCTGAGGATCGAGCTAATCAATAATACAGCGCTGGCGCCGTGAGCCCGTGCCTCTAGCAGCATATAGGGATCGACCACAAAGTCTTTTCGCAGGCAGGGAATTCCCAAAGCAGCCGCTCGCCGTAAATCGACAAGACTGCCGCCAAAGTGGTCCTCGTTGGTCAGAATCGAACAGGCACTGGCACCACCATCGATATACGACTGCACCGTGGCTGGAAGATCACGGTTGGCGATGGTTCCCGCGGAGGGGGAGCTGCGCTTGAACTCCGCAATCACCGACAGGCCGGGATTGCCTAATGCCCGTACAAAGTCTTGTCGCGGTGATCCTTCGGTGGAAATAGCCCGCAAGAGTTCGTCTTCCGAACTCTGGAGTTTACGCACCTCAAGTCGTCGAACCGTACATTTGAGGATGGGTTGAAGACGCCCTTCGATCGTCATCCGAGTTGCCCCGAAAGCTCTACCCAGCGTGAGAGCAGAGTCCGGCTACTGCCGTTGGCCAGGGCTTCACGCCCACGCTCCACTCCCTCCTGCAGATCGGCGGCGATTCCGGCGACCCAGAGGGCGGCAGCCGAGTTCAAGACCACTACATCTCGCAGTGGACCCGCTTCGTTGTTCAATACGCTCTGCAGCAGATCGAGATTTCGGTTGGCGTCGGCACCTTTCAAGGCTGTGACAGGCGCGGCCGCAAGACCGAGAGAGTCGCAGGGGAGAGCGACAGGTTCGCCGTCTTTGGGGACATACTGAATCAGATTGCCGTCTTCCAGGGTGAGCTCATCGGCTCCACCACCTCCATGGATGACCATCGCACGATCCGCTCCGAGTTCCTGTAGTACGGAACTATGGGTTTCCAGATAGGAGCGATTGGCGACACCCAGGACTTGTCGTTGGACGGATCCTGGATTGGCGAGAGGACCGAGCAGATTAAAGATGGTCCGGATCCCCAGGGCGCGTCGCACAGGACCTGCGTGGCGCATGGCTGGATGATATCGCGGGGCAAATAGAAAGGTAATGCCGATGTCGTCAAGACAGGTGCGGGCGGCCTCGGGGCTCAACTCAAGCTGGACACCAGCCGCTTCCAATAGATCGGCCGACCCACAGCTGGAAGAGACGGCCCGATTTCCGTGTTTGATGACCCGTGCGCCCGCCGCCGCAGCCACAATGGCCGAGGTGGTAGAGATATTGAACATGCCAAGACCATCCCCGCCGGTACCACAGGTGTCTATGGCGTCGGGGTGGTCGTGTTCGAAGGGGGTCATGCAGCTACGAAGAGCTTCCGCTGCTCCGGTGATTTCGGCAGTGGTCTCTCCCCGTTGGGCCATGGCCACCAGTAGCCCACCAAGAACCACCGGGTCGGCATTTCCTGACAGACCGTATTGGAAACAATCTCTGGCTTCCTCCCGGCTGAGGCTCCGACCTTCCCCGACGACGATTTTCAGGGCGTCCTGGATCATGCCGCCTCCGACGCGAAGCCAGCGATGCTCAGAAAGCGGTTGATGATCGACTGTCCTTGTGGCGTTAGAATCGATTCCGGATGGAATTGGACTCCGTAGCGCGGTAGATGGGCGTGCTGAACGCCCATGACTCGCCCATCCTCGGTCCATGCGATGAGCTTCAGGTCCTCGGGCAGATCGTCCCGGACCACGAGAAGACTATGGTATCGACCTGCCTGGAAGGGTTCTGGACAGCCTTTGAGCAGGTCGGATTCCTCATGGTGTACCAGGCTCGCCATCCCATGTACGGGAGCGTCGTCGACCGTAAGATTTCCCCCCATGGCGAGCACCAGGGCCTGGTGCCCGAGACATACACCCAATAGAGGCATGTCTTCGGGTAGATTCTCGATCAGCTCCATGCAGATCCCGGCGTCCCTGGGATGTCCGGGTCCGGGCGAAAGTACGATAGCCTGAGGGCGCATCTCCAACAGTTCCGCGACCGTGATCGCGTCGTTCCGGATGACCTGCACATGGGCCCCGGCCAGACATAGATATTGGTAGAGATTATAGGTGAAGGAATCGTAGTTATCGATGAGTACGAGCATGATTATGATCAGTTGTTGGGATGGTCGGAGGGCGGTCCAAAAACAGGGGATGCCGCCAGATCTATGGCGTCGAGGAGCGCAGCGGACTTATGGTCCACTTCGGCCCGTTCGGCGCTGGGAGTTGAGCCGTGTACGATTCCGGCGCCGGCTTGTACGGCGACCACATCGTCGTAGACGCACATGGTTCGAATGGTGATGGCCATATCCAGATTGCCCATGCGATCCACATATCCGAAGGCACCGGCGTAGGGACCCCGGGCTTCCGGTTCTAGTTCACTGATGAGCTCCATGGCGCGGATCTTGGGTGCTCCGGAGACGGTACCAGCCGGGAAGGTGGCGGCCAATGCGTCAAGTGCGTCACAATCGGCGCGGAGTTGCGCCTCCACGACGGACACCAGATGTTGGACTCGGCTGAATCGTTCCAGGGTTGCGTAGCGCATCAGTTCGACAGTACCGATCTTGGCGATACGCCCCAGATCGTTGCGGGCGAGGTCGACCAACATATCATGTTCCGCTCGTTCCTTCTTATTGCGAAGCAACTCGTTACCCAGGACATTATCGCTGGCCAGGTCTTCGCCGCGCGGCCGGGTGCCCGCGATAGGACGGGTTTGCACGCGTCCGTTGCGGACGGAGACAAGTCGTTCTGGCGAGGAGCCTACCAGAGTGACCTCGGGCGCTTCGTAATAAAACATATGTGGAGCTGGGTTACTCAACCGCAGAGCACGGTACAGGGTGAAGGCATCTCCGGAAATGGTCCGTTCGAATCGGCGAGCAAGAACAGCCTGAAAAATTTCACCCTCGCCGATATCCTCGCGCAACTTGGCTACGTGCTTCTCAAAGGCCTCGTCCGTATAACGACTCGTCGCAGCGTCATTGGTAATCGTGATGGGGCCGGGCAGAACCGCATCACTATGGATGTCGAATGCCAGGCGAATGGCCCGTTGGCGAGGGATCTCCAGCTCGGCCTCGGCCGGGCAATCCGTCAAGATGTGAATTCGCTGGGCTGCGTGATCAAATACAATCACGTCACCGAAATACTCAAAATATCCCAATGGTGGAGCCGGGCCATCCGAGCTGGGATGGGAGGGGACGGAGGGTTCCAGAGTTCGCGCCAGATCGTATCCGAAATAGCCGATCCAACCACCGGCAAAGGGCGGTAATTCGGGATGGGATCCGATATTTCCCGAGCGCGCGACCGCGTGACGTAGACCCTCGATAGGAGACCAGTCATGAGTCTCGGTTTTTCCGTGCCAGCTTAGAGTACAGGTCGAACCGTCGTGGAGCATGGTCCCCATTGGGTTCACGCCAATAAATGAATATCGAGCGAGCCCGTCCGGTCCATCGGCCGACTCCAGCAGACAACAATGATGACCGGCGGTCTTCAGACTGAGATAGGCGCGCACCGGGCTGGTGATATCGAGCGGCAGGATCAGGTGAAAGAGCCCCAGATCTCTGGCTTCGTCGTTGGTGGATTCATGTAGAAATGGACGCATGATGGCTTTCACTAGGTCGTGGTCGGAGTGGATATCCCTCCGATGTTCCAGACCGGATCTCTGGGCTTAATAGCCAACTCGTTTGTAGGTGTAATCCATGCTCTTCTTCGGGTTCCACCCGAAATAGCAAAGAAGGGCGAGCCCGTTTTCCGGGTCGTCCATCTTCCAGAGGTAGGTGCATGCGAAGACATCACCCGAATTATTTCCAAAGGCTCCCGGAGGATCAACTTCGGTGACGCGGAAAACGATCTTCTTCTCCGGGGTGCAGGCGTAGGTTCCTTTGATGATGGCCTTCTCTTCCGTTTTGGGGGAAGTAGCAGCCAGAAACTCGGTAAATTCTGTCCCGCGAAATACGAAGACATC
>CAUZEG010000068.1:0-17423 GCA_963578775.1 Myxococcales bacterium | reverse complement strand
CCCGACGAAGCGCTCCAAATTACGAGTATTACCCAGGGCTGGAACAGTCTTGAGATCATCGACGCCGATGCCGCGCAGATCCTCGGCTATGGTGTTGTCGTGATGGCCGGTACTTCGAGTAAGATTTAAATCGCCCTGGAAAATATCGGTGAGACAGATCTCGATGAGCTGAGCGTAAGAGCCTCATCAGTCCCGGATCCCCTTGTAGTCCGAAATATGTCGAGGCTGGATGTCGTGGAGGATCGGCTCACACCCTACCCGGTAATTGACGATGACGTTGAGGTTATCAGCGTCGGTTACCCACGCGATGAAGTTCCCACCGGGGAGACCCTCGACCTGAACTTTGAGATTTATGCACCGGATGGCACACCATCGGGAATTTATCACCTCGGTATCGAGCTTACCCGAGCCTCGGATTCGGGCCCAAGATCCAGTGTTTATGTTATTTCCGTGGGTGTGGCCGCCTTCGAGACCTTTGGCGAGGGTGTCCTCCCCGAAGGTGCCCTGCTTACCGACCCTGCACAGAATATCTGGCGCATCGACATTCCATCACTAGATACAGGCCTGGATCTTTCGTCGGATCCTGCGACCGCGGCGGCCTCCTTTTACGAAAACCTCAAAGAGGATCTGGCAGCACGGATGGATGGTGCTACTTTATCGGTACAACCAGCGGATACATTTGATCTGGCCCAGCTTGAGGCGGCCACCCCCTTTATCAACTCCTTCCTCGGCGCAGCGACGGGTAGTGCTCTGGCGCGCCGCCGCACCCTTGAGTGGGTCGAGAGTGCCGAACATGGCCCCGCATTTGAAATAGAAGCCCTCCTGCAAGCGCATGGCCTCGGCAACTGGATGTTCTTGAACTCCTTCCACGAAGCTCTCACCACCCTGGGCCCGGCGCTGGCGTCCGATTCCACCGTCGATCTTGCGGGCATGGTGGTTCGACCGGAAGATGTGGTCGATCCCGACGCTGAAGAGGACGAGGCCGCTGCCTTACCGGGTCGACTCAGCCAGGTGACCGTAAATCTGCCCGTGGCCTGGACCACGGCGGACGCCGTCATCGTTGACGCCTTCCCCTTCAACCTCGAGGCCGATCTGGCGGCACTTGCCGCTCAGTGGCCTACCTATCATTTTGTGGCCAAGCTCTATATCCGCTCCGAGTCAATCGCCGGCAGCTTTAATGCCGAGATCGTCGACGGCAAGGTCAAGGCCGCCCTCCACCCCTTGCCGCCTGGGAGCTACCAGGCGCAGCTATTCCTGAATGGCGTCGCCGGCGTGGTCGAGTCCGACGAGTTGGGCCCCGAGGACGACGACAGTTTTCGCATGACCGGTGTTTCGCCGCCGCTGCGCTTCATCGTCTCCGAGGACGCGGCATCGAACATCGTCGCCCCCGAGCTGACCGCGTCCGCGGACTCCTTCACCGACATTCGCTATGCGATCGGAACCAAGGCCACCAATCTCGTGCAGCACCAACAGACGATCATCAGCGCCACGGTGGATAAGGATGAGTTCTTCGCCGACGCCCGCCTGCTGTCCGCGACCTGTAACGTCGACCAGATGACCGAGGTCGTGGTGGAGTTGGTGGATCCGGCCTGGGAGGCGCCGATGGAGATCGTTGCCGACCCCATCCTTCGGGGCGGTGAATATGCCTTCGAACATCTGCTGGACGAACCCGTCCGAGCCGAGGTCGACTTCGAGGGTGGCAACACGGCTTTAGTTGAGTTCATGGTGCCCGGTTGTCTTGGCACCGACTTTGAGGTGCTGCAGTTCGCTGTCATTCGGACAGACAGCGGTGGTGGCAGCGGTGGCGGCGGTGGACGCGGTGGTGGCGGTCCGGCAGTTGTCGAAGTCATCAAGTTCCTAGTCTCGACGTTCGGAGGACCTTACGGAAAAGCAGCGGTGGTGGCGTACGACGTATTAGTACCCGCATTTGAAAAAATCGGGAAGCTATACGATGACATGAAAAGCGAGGCCGAAGTTGAGTTCAAGGCGAACCTGAGCAAGTCATGCACTCTCTCTCTTGGTGAATTAGTCGTCGATTCCTTCAGACTCCTTTACCAGCACGAAGACCCCTGGCTTTCGACTCAGCATGTCTATCTCGAATACAGGATCCGAATCAATGGAGTGACGGTGAAGTCTTGGCGGTGGCCCGAATCCGGCTGGAAAATCGGCTGGACCGGGAGCAGGAAAGCTCTCGACTTTGTGATGTTGAGTTTTCCCGGGCCCTTGTGCGAGAGAAAGGAAGACGGCCACACCTTTCAGTATGATGTTACGGCCAGCATGTACGACGATCCCTTCCACTATAATCGAAGGAACAACTTCGATCCGCCACCCGGCTCAATAACTCCTGCGGGCAAGGCAACCACGGTGGAATGGATCGAGTGGTTCGAGAAACAAAATAACAGAGGGTATGCCCTGACTCGGTTGCCTGTCGCATTGCAGTGGATTCACCCCCTGCGGCGAGCAGAAAATTACCTTGATTTTGTTTTGGGGGAGAAAACGAAAAACGTCAGGGTATCTCAGGGCGTCACCGGAATTGTCTACAATCCGTTTTGGTTTAGCGTGGGTGGGCCCTCAGAGCAGGTCCCCCATAATGGGGCGGGAACGAAATTACAGGCGATCGTCCATTGGGAGATTGACCAAGATAACTGCGGCACTACTGAACATAGATTGGATGCCGTCGATGTGCACTTTGAACCTGGGCCTGAAAACAAGAATGGATGGGAATGGACAATTCCCGAAAAAAAAGAGCTTACGCGTCCTCCTTTCAAGGTCGCGTTGGAGATTCCCGGTAAGCATAAGGGCCCTGGCCACCTGGGGGTTACCCGAACCTATCAGGATGGCTTTAGTATTCGCGCGTCTGTCGAGAAGGAAATCAGAGTCATTCTTAATGATCCGCGGAGCAAGAAGAGTTGGGAAGTCAGACCTTTAGTCACGATCGACACCTTAGTCCGCAGCGGTAAAGAGCTCAACACATGTGTGGGTACCTTCGAAGCAGAGTGCCGGGACCCGGAAATCACTGAAGATTCTGGTTGTATGACCGACCCGGATTGCGACCCCTTTGCCGGCCCATGCGAGGCTGGTGAGTGCGTAATCGCTGATCCCCCCGATCCGACCAAAAACTATTGTAAATTCAATCCGGATCCAACGAAGAACGGGGACCTCTGCGACGATGGGGATCCGAGCAACTGTGACGACGAGTGTACGGACGGTGTTTGTGAAGGGTCCCCTCTTCCCTTGGAGGAATGTGAGTGTGGAAAGGTGTATGATTGTGCTGCAGTATGCGGGGGGCCTGCTGTGCTCGACGCATGCGGTGCATGCAAGCAGCCACCCATCCCGGAACAACCCGATACAGACGGGGACGGTCGCCCAAATGAATGCGACAACTGTCCCAACACTCCGAACCCAAGCCAAGACGATCCGGATAACGATGGTGTAGGGTCTGCATGTGACAACTGTCCAGGTGTCCCTAATCCGGGTCAAGGAGAAGATGACTGTATTTGCACCGGGGATATAAATGCCGAGGTCTGGTCTCTTTGCCCATCCGATGGAAATCCATGTACGAAGGATGCATGTGGTTACGGACACCCATGCTACATCCCTGAATCACCCGGTACTTCATGCGAGGATGGTGATCTTTGTTCAACCGGCGATACATGCGTTGGAATCGTATGTACGGCGGGTGTGCAGACCACATGTCCAACCGATGATAACAGTTGCACAGACGATGTGTGCAACCCATGGACGGGTGAGTGCTATATCCCGCTCGCCGATGGCGCACCGTGCAACGACGACGACCAGGGCACCTGCGATGACAGTTGCTTAGCTGCTATCTGTAGCGGCAGCCCGATGCCCACCGGTGAATGTGACTGCGCCGGCACCTTGTACGATTGTGCCGGGATCTGCGGTGGTGAGAATGTATTTGATTGCCATGGCGTCTGCGGCGGTACGGCCGTGGTGGACTGCAATGGCGTGTGCGGTGGTACGGCCGTGGTGGACTGCAATGGCGTGTGCGGTGGTGGTGCCGTGGTGGACTGCAATGGCGTGTGCGGCGGTGGTGCCGTGGTGGACTGCAATGGCGTGTGCGGTGGTGGTGCCGTGGTGGACTGTGCCGGCACCTGCAATGGTACCGCCGTGGTGGATTGTGCCGGTACCTGCAATGGTACCGCCGTAGTGGACGTATGCGGAGTATGCGCTGGTCCAGGCATTCCAGAGGGAGACTGCGACTGCGACGGCAATATCGTTGACTGTGCCGGTGTTTGTGGTGGTACCGCTGTGCTCGACGCGTGCGGTGTATGTAAGCAGCCACCCATTCCGGATCAACCCGATTCAGACGGGGACGGTCGCCCAAATGAATGCGACAACTGCCCCTCTGCCGCGAACCCGGATCAGCAAGACACCGATGGCGATGGCGTAGGCGATGTATGCGATAATTGCCCGGGAGTCGCGAACCCGGATCAATCGGATGAGGATGGGGATGGTATAGGTGATGCGTGTTGGGGCTGCAACGCCCCGGCCTGGACGCTTTGCCCACCCGATGGGAATCCATGTACGCAGGATGAATGTGGTTACGAGCAGCCCTGCTATGTCGCTGAAGCACCCGGTACTTCATGCGAGGATGGTGATCTTTGTTCAACCGGCGATACATGCGTTGGAATCGTATGTACGGCGGGTGCGTCGACCATATGTGAACCCGACGGTAACAGCTGCACAGACGATGTGTGCAACCCATGGACGGGTGAGTGCATTATCCCGCTCGCCGATGGGGCACCGTGCAACGACGACGACCAGGGCACCTGCAATGACAGTTGCTTAGCTGGTATCTGTAGCGGCGAAGGAGTGTGCATACCGGAAACCTCCGAAGTCGAGAGCGATTCCTGCGGCAATTGTGGGTCGTATGATCGAAGCCGCACCTGCACGCCAATCTGCGAATGGAGCGACTGGGGTGAATGGGGCGACTGCGGTGGCCAAGGCGTTTGCGCCGTCGATCAGGTCGAATCACAAAATCAGGACATCCTCTGCGGAGACTGCGGTTCTCAGGCGCAGACACGGAGCCGAAGCTGTACGGCCGCCTGCGGATGGTCAGAGTGGGGCGACTGGAGCAATGTAGGGGAATGCAGCACAGATGCGATCTGTAGTCCCGACCAGGTGGAGGCACAGTCGCAGATCATGCCATGCGGAAACTGTGGTTCCCAGACCCAGACCCGCAGTCGCACCTGCACCGAGACCTGCGATTGGGGCGATTGGGGCGATTGGAGCGATGTGGGCGAATGCAGCGATGGAGGGATCTGTGCGCCAGACGCGGAACAAGACCAGGCCTGTGGCAATTGCGGAACCCAGATCCGAGTCTGTAACGCCGAATGTGGTTGGGGAGAATGGGGCGAATGTAGTGGCGAGGGAGTGTGCATACCGGAAACCTCCGAAGTCGAGAGCGATTCCTGCGGCAATTGTGGGTCGCATGATCGAAGCCGCACCTGCACGCCAATCTGCGAATGGAGCGACTGGGGTGAATGGGGCGACTGCAGTGGCCAAGGCGTTTGCACCATCGACCAGGCCGAATCACAAGATCAGGACATCGCCTGTGGAGACTGTGGCCTGCAGGCCCAGACGCGTAGCCGGAGCTGTACGGCTGCATGCGAATGGCCCGCGTGGGGCGACTGGGGCAATGTCGGCGAATGCACAGACGAAGGGGATTGTGCCGCCGATCAGGCCGAATCACAAGATCAGAACATCGTCTGCGGAAACTGTGGTACGCAGGCGCAGACTCGTAGCCGGAGCTGTACGGCTGCATGCGAATGGCCCGCGTGGGGTGACTGGGGCAATGTCGGGGCATGCACGAACCAAGGTGTATGCGCCGTCGATCAGGCCGAATCACAAGATCAGGACATCGCCTGCGGAATCTGTGGCACGCAGGCGCAGACTCGTAGCCGGAGCTGTACGGCTGCGTGCGAATGGGCCGCGTGGGGTGATTGGGACAACGTAGGGGAATGCACGGAAGAAGCTGGATGCGATACTGATTGCCATGCCGCGGACAGCATGCCTCCTGGTATGTCCGAGACCTTCTTGCCGGTTGTTACCACCCCGTTCGGAGAGATCTATGTGGAGATTGAGATCCCAGGCGGGGTATGCCTCGAGGCCTTCACGGATGGCTTGGTGCTATCTGCTGTAGGCTATCCAGTCAGCGATACGGAGCCCTGTGAGGGGCCGGGGATCGGCCTCGACCTGGCGTTCTTTTTCAACGACATCTCTGGCTGCATCCCTCCAGGTGAGGATTTGGTGGTTCGCTTCTTTCTCGACTTCGGTGGGGCTATGGCGCCCGACCAGGTCTATTTTTGGAGTAATATTTTATAGCCTGGATGGGTTCTACCAGGGCCGATGTCTGGCAAGAGGTATCTTAGTCACAACCCGCGGCTGGAACAGCATCATTGAGATGACCGCAGCAGGTGCCGCCGTTGGCATCGGAGTTTGTATCAGCCGGGCAGATTGTGGCGAACCAAATTACACCGGTCAGGTACGCGCCTGTCAGGTACGCGTTTGTCAGGTCCGCGCCGGGATTTCTTCAAGAATCGTTCTATTCGTCTTCTACGAAGGGCTCACAGGCGGGGTACAGGCATGTTGAATCGAAGATGTCGGAAGCCCCGTCGGTGCAATTGGCTGTTGCGTCGTTCCAGTTGTTACCCCAGTACCGGTATGCCCATGCGTCGGCATAATTTGCATAATGACCGGCGGGCGGCTGGAAGGATGGATCTCCGTAGGTCTGAATTACGGTCTGGTTAACTACAGTCGTCCCCCCTCCACAGATACAGCAAGCCATGGACGCGTCGACTCCATCCAAATTTGTGTACATAGAAGCCGTGGCGCAGCTGCCTGGATCTGCGTACCACGAACTATTGCAAGCATCTCCATAGGAATCGACCCAAACTTCATCGTCGGCACAGGTCCCTGGGCTAGCTTCAAATAGCTCGATGGCGTCATCCCCATTTTGGCTAATGTTAAAGTCGGCGGTTATTACGATATCGAAGACCGCAAAGCAGCTTCCGAAGTACGTCTCCAAAGCGGCTTCATCGCGTGCAACCAGGATCTGTTGGTTGGTCCCAACTGACATCGCCGGCAATTGGAATTCGGCCCCGTCTGTGCCGCCGCCGTTGTTGGCGACTCCGATCGAATAGATGCTCAAGTCTGGAATGTCTTCGTGGATCACCAGGTGGATCGCTTTACCGCTGGAGCCTGGGAGGTCAAAGTCCATAACGCCTTTGAGCAAGAGGGGTTCAAAGCAGGCCGGACCGATACCGCCCCCTGTTGTGGAGCCACCACCGCATTCACAGCAGGTCTCACTAGCCTCAAGACCATCCGCGTTGGTGAAATCTTCGGCTTCGTCGCAAAGCGCACTGTCGTTGGTGTATGCCTCACAGGTGCCCCCCTCACTGTCTACGAAGGTGGCGTCATCCGTGCAGGTTTCCGCGATGGTCAGGTTTTGATCTTGCCAACTGCCATAAATGCAATCTTGACGCTGGGCTTCCCCCGTGGTGCAGGTTGCGTCGGGGCTTGGCTGACTGGTTCCATTGATGCACTCGTGGGTTCCGCTGCAAGTTGTGGTGTTCTCCCAGAGGCCGTCTATACACTCCTGTTGGAAATAGCCTTCATTGTTCAGTCCGCATGTGTCGCCTTCGACGTCTTCCCTGGTATCGCCGTTGTAGCATTCATCGGTACCCGTGCACACGGATGTTCCACCGCCGCATGCACAGCAGGCCATTGTGGCGTCCACACCATTGGCGTTCACATTGTCTAGAGCGGTTTCGCAGCCCCAGTTGTAAGTCCAGCAACCCTGAAGGTTTATGTCGAAAAAGGTGGCGTCATCGACACATGCGTCCATTCCACTGAGGTAGGGGATCCATTGGCCTGAAACGCACAGGTTTTGCCCAAAGCCTTCGAGGTTCATGCCACAAGCAATGCCCGTGTCTTCTTTGGTTCCATTGACACAAACGTCGTTTGCGTCCTCGCATGTCTCGTTGTCGACCCAGACTCCTTGCACACAGTCCTGCATCAATCCACCCTCTCCGTTGAGACCGCATGGACTATCGCCCTTTTGGCTGTCTCCGTTGATGCAATCCGTTTCCGCGCTGCATGCATTGCTGGTTTCATTGATGCCACCGTCGCAGATACAGCATGCGTCCTGGGCGTCTACACCGTCGCTGTTGACCCATTGGTCTGCGATATCGCAATCGGTGGGGTAGTCAATATACCATAGGCATCCGTCGCCGTAGGAGTCGACCCAGGTTGTGTCATCGTTGCAGCCTGCATCGTCTTCCTTATCTGCCCAGACCCCAGCGACACACTCTTCAAGAACGAAGCCGTCGTCGTTGTAGCCGCATACTGTCGTTCCGTCTTGCGTTTCACCGTTGACGCACACATCGGTGCCCGTGCAGGTCTCGTTGTCTACCCACTGGCCGCCTGTGCAATCCTGCGTGTAGACGCCTTCTTCATTCAGACCACAGACAGTGCTCCCGTCCTGGCCTTCACCATTTACGCACACATCGGTGCCCGTGCAGGTCTCGTTGTCGACCCACTGCCCGTCAGTACAATCCTGCCCCAGCACACCCTCATTGTTCAGGCCACAGGCGGTCGTACCTTCCTGGGCGTCTTCATTCACGCAGACGTCGGCGCCGGTGCAGGCTCCATCAACCCAGGCACCTTCCGTGCAATCCTGTGTTATGACGCCTTCTTCGTTCAATCCGCAGACGGTCTCGGTGTCCTGCGTTTCACCGTTCACGCAGACGTCGGTACCGGTACAGGTCTCGTTGTCGGCCCATTGGCCGTCGGTACAGTCCTGTCCCAGCACACCCTCGTCGTTCAGCCCACAGGCGGTGGTCCCGTCCTGGGTTTCGCCGTTTAGACATGCGTCGTCGCCAGTGCAGGTTCCGTCCACCCAGGCGCCTTCCACACAGTCCTGCGTCAGGATGCCTTCTTCGTTCAATCCGCAGATGGTCTCGGTGTCCTGTCTCTCGCCGTTCACGCAGACGTCGGTCCCGGTGCAGGTTTCGTTGTCCACCCAGGCCCCTTCCGTACAGTCCTGCATGAAAACGCCTTCTTCGTTGAGGCCACAGGTTGTTGCGCCTTCCTGGGCTTCTTCATTCACGCAGACGTCGGTGCCGGTGCAGGTTTCTGTTAACTCAAATAGACCGGCGTCCGTGCATGCTTCTACCAAAACGCCCTCATCGTTGAGACCGCAGACGCTTTCTGTCTCCCTTTGTTCTCCTTCTTCGCAGTCGGTTTTCGGGCCCGAATCGGTGGCACATGCCACAAAAAGAAGAAGGCTGGCAGCGAAAAATATCAGCTGGAAGGCGGGTCGGCGAGTTGGCAACATGATAGGGCTCCGAAAGGTGAGTGGCGTGGTGGATAGGTTCGGCGATTACCCGAGATATACAATTGCTACCCGGTTGTCAGTGTTTTCTTTCGGAGCGGGTTATAGCCATCCGCATTGCATATGACTTCGTGGGTATTACGAAGTTACGGAGTAGCGGGTTCGCTGGCGTCGACTTCCAGCCCGGCGTATTCGCGCCATTGGCCCCGCAGGAAGGGAAAGACCAGCACAATGGCTACGGTGGTGAGTGCCAGGGTCGTTCCGACCCATAGTCCTCGCACACCCAGATCGGCCCCAAAGGCCAGGTAGGCCCCGAGGGGAACCCCAACGACCCAATGGCCGATAAGATTGGCTATAAAGGGTTTACGAGTGTCGCCGGTCCCCCGCAGGACTCCGGCTCCAATAACCTGCATTCCATCGGAGATCTGAAAGGCTGCTGCAAACATTAACAGCACGCCACCGGTACGGACCACCTCGGCGTTATCCAGAAATACACGGACCAGGGGTTCGCGGAAGACGAGGAGCAGCAGGCTCGTTCCGACGGTGTAGGCAATGCCGATGAAGATGGCCAGGTTGCCGGCCCGTTGGGCGGCGCTTCGATCGCCCTGCCCCAGACAATGGGCGACCCGCACGCTGGCGGCGACCGAAATTCCCAGGGGCACCATGAAGGTCAGCGCTGCATAGGTCCAGGCGATATGATGGGCCGCCAGGCTGATTTTGTCGGTCTGGGCTGCCAGGATGGTGATCGTACTGAAGGCCCCCACCTCCACCAGGATATGAAGGGCGAAGGGACCCCCAAGGCGGAGGATCCCGCCGATCACATCAAACCGCGGTCTGGCGAAGCGGAAACGATAGCGCTCTCGGATCTCGGTGTGGTGGATGGTGATGTATAGACAGAGCAGAAGAACACAGGCCGAGACCGTGCTGGCATAGCCCGCTCCGCGGGTTCCCATGGCCGGCATCCCGAAGTGCCCATAGATGAAGACCCAGTCGGCCAGGGCGTTGAGTATATTGGCCACGATGACGATAACCACCAGTGGCCGAACGGTTCCTACCCCCGACAGAAATCCCCGCTGGGCGGCGAAGAGCAGGAAGGGTGTAAAGGACCAGGCCCGGGCCCAGAGATAGACCGAGCATTCGTCTCCTACGATTGGGTTTTTCGCCAGAGTAGTGCCAATGGTGGAGCTGAGAAGTAGGACCGGCACCGTGATAACAACGCCCGCTACAAGGCCGATCCAATAGGCCTGCATTAGAAGAGAGCCGCATTGATCTTCGTTGCCGGACCCAATCCGCTGGCCTATGATCGCGTCGAGGGAAAGCAGCGCGGCGGAGAACATAAGGGCGATGACGAAAAAGATCGCGTTGGCAATGGCGACACCACCGATCGCTTCGGGACCCAGATCCGCGACCATCCAGGTGTCGACGAAGCCCATCGCCAGAAAGCCCAACTGCGCCAGAGCCAAAGGCCAGGCGATGGCCAGAAGCTTCTTTATCTCGGACCGCGTTTCCGGTTGGAACAGATTCATCGATACCGCGCTGCTAGGATCGGGGCTCCTCGCCCCGGGAGCCTACAACCGTAATGGATTGGGCAATAAGGGGCAAAAGCGGTACAAAGACATATGTCCGGCTTGTATCAACTGGGCCTCATGATGCTGTGCCTGATGGTCATCTCTTGCGCTCCGGCGGAGGATCATACCCCAGAGCAGTCCTGCAATGGTTCGGTCGAGTATTGCCAACGGCCCTATAACCAGCTGGCCCAGATCTGCAGCCATAACGCCATGTCGAATACGGCCGATGGATTCTTTCTGCCGCGGCCCAACCAGGCCTATACCATTGTTCAGCAACTCGACGACGGGGTTCGATGCTTGATGCTCGACACCTTCGAGTTTGAAGGGGAGTTACGGGCTTGCCATGAGGTCTGCGCCCTGGGAAGCCGACCATTGGTCCAGGTTTTTGCCGAGATCGGAAGCTGGCTTGAAGCCCATCCGGATGAGGTGGTTACTCTGATTCTAGAGGCCTATATCAGCCAGGAGCAGACATTGACCGCCCTTCAGGGTGCGGGGCTTGGGCCGGGTGAGGATGATGACGCAATGCTCTATTCCCATAACGGACCACCGGGAACGCCCTGGCCTACCCTGGGTGCGATCATCGCCAGCGGACGACGTCTGGTGATGCTCTCCGATGAAGGTGGTGCGGACGGGGGTTGGTATCTCGACTGGAAAGCCTATGGCTGGGAGACCCGCTTCAACGAGGTTGATCTGTCCTGTGAGTCCGGGCGAGGCACCCCTGGGGCCCATGCGAACGAGCTCTTTTTGTTGAATCACTATCGTCTATGTGAGCTGGGGGGCTGCGAGGAGAATTCCCTCGTGAATAATAGCTACGACTTCTTTCTATCGCGTGCGATGGGCTGTTGGGCCCAGGACGAGATCAAGAATCCCTATGGTCAGATACCGACCTTTCTGGTGGTAGATCACTACCATCTGCCCAAGCCAGGGGGCCATTCGCCTCGTCCGGATCCATTCGATGTGGTCGATGCTCTGAATGCGGCCTGGCCTGGCCCTCCCTCGCCCTCTTCTTCAACCGAGAGAGCGCCAGAATGACCGGAAGGGAGCCTGCATCATCGATGGGTAGGCCTGGCACGGGGTAAAACATTCGGTGCAACCGATCCAGGGCTCCAATTTTGATTTAAACTCGGCGCTCTGGATAGCCGTTGGGATATCGAAGTCGGGTGCCTGGAGAACGGCCAGGGGCTGATCGTGGCGGTCACATTGGAGGATCTCACCATAGGGACTGATGGTCAGCGACGAGAAGCCGGCCGTACAGGGAATGGGGGCGTCTGGACTGGGCAGGGATTTGGCGGACAGGCGAAGATAGGTGCGGGCAAAGAGATTGGAAAGCCCGTCTCTCGGAAGGGACTTTTCGACCGTCTTCAGTACATCCTTGAGGCGGTCATCCGAGCGGGCGTCGATATTCTTGATCCGCCCTTCGGTCAGGACGAGGCTATCGTTGGCGATTGTGACCACATTCCCACTGGCAAGCTTGTTCATTCGCGCGAGGAGCTCGGAGACCTGATCAAAATTGGCGGGCGATAAGGTGGCCTGAAAAGACGGGGCCAGATTCGGATAGGTCTTGGCCAGCTTCTGCAACCGTTCCATCGACTCTTCCACCTGTAGATGACCATCGACTCCGCGGATGTGGGTATAGGTGTCGCCCAACCCGTCCAGGGACAGGGTCACCATGATCGCTCGTTTCGGATAAGCCTTGGCGATGGCGCCAAATAGATTCTCCACTTTGACCGGGTCGAGGCCGTGGGAGGATGTAGACAGAACCCGGGCATTGGGGCTCGCGTCCGCCACGTTGCGTACCAACTCTTCGGCATCGTCCCGATCGGTGATCTCTCCGCCCGTGAAGGAGAGCCAGCGGAGATGTTTGCCCACAGAGCCGGCGACTCGACCGAAATCTTCCGCCGACAATTCATTGGCCTGTTTTTCCGGCTCCCGTTCGTAGCGGGTCCATATGAGGCAGGTCTTGCAGCGACTGCCGCAGGAATAGGTGGTGAAGAACTCCAGCTTCCACGGCAGCACTGTCTTCCGTCGGCGAAGCCCCCGGCCTACACGCAGCAGCTCTCTGAGTAGCCCTGGCGTCTGTTGAGCCAGGATGAAAGAGGCGCGGGTCGCCATATCAGGACCCCAGGTTCAAGGCATGCCGGACCAGATGCATGGCGTTGCGGATTTCACCGCCCGGGTTGGCCCAGAGCTGGGGCCAACGCCGCCACACATGTTGCACGAAGCGGTCAGGGCGAAGATAGAAACGTCGGTAGAAATCCCGTTGGAGCTGCAGGAGATCGTCCCGATCGCTGCGAGTCGGTGCTGGAATGAACTTATTGCCACCCTGGGCACCGAGCTCGGGATAGTCGTCCATGGCCCGGGTCCCCGGATAGGAGGCGAAGATATGGAGCTGGACCATAGAGGCTTTCAGCTCTTCCGCCAGGCGTAGGGTGGCCCGGCGGTCATCGGGGGTTTCCTCCGGGATCCCGATGATGAGATAGGCAACCACCTGGATTCCGGCGTCGTTCAAGGCTCGCACGCCACTTTCATTGGCGGCCGTGGTGGTCCCTTTCTTTAATAGCTTCAACAGGCGGTCGCTGCCGGTTTCAATCCCGCAGGCGACGCTGGTGCAGCCGGCGCCCTTAAGGGCCTGGGCGATTTCGGCGTCGATATCGCTGGCGCGTACCTGGGCACACCAGGACAGGTCACCGCGACTGCATCGGATGGCATCGGCCAGAGCGAGAAATCGGGGCTTATCCAGAGCGAAGAGATCATCTTCGAAATAGACCCCCGTGGCTCCCAACTCCGACAAGAGCCGCATTTCGGATGCGATCCGTCCCGGCCCGTGGTGCCGATAGGGCTTTCCGAAGCTGGCGCGCTCGACTTCCGAACAGAATATACAGGAATAGGGGCATCCCCTTGAGGCCAGGAGGTAGCCCATCTTGAGCGGCCCTTTGGGCTTCAAGGGATAATGAAAACGATAATTCGGCTGCAATAGAAGATCGTGTCGTGGAATGGGTAGCCGGTCGATATTTTGTTCTAAAGGCCGCGGCGGAGTGCGCACTATTTGTTCTCCGTCTCGAAAGGCAATCCCCAGAATGTCCTTCCTTGGTCTCTTGCCGTGCAAGGCCTGAAGTACGGCAAGGGGTACGCGATCGGACTCGCCTGTGGAGACCAGGCTGGAGGGACAGCGGCTCAACAACCAATCGGCCGCGTGGCTGGCCGGCGGGCCTACCCATAATATGGTGCGCTCGTTCGCGCAGGCCGCCGTAGCCAGAGTCGGTGCGTGGGGTAGCGCCTCGAAGCTGGGGCGGATCACGACCAGCTCTGCGGGATCCGAGCGTAACCGCCCGGTGAGGGTTTCCAGATTGATTTCACCGGTGGATGTCTCGATGAAATCGACCGTATGTCCCCGCTCGGAGACCGACGCCATGGCTGTGCCAAGATCGAGGGGCGCAAGGTTGTGCTTGGGATGGGGTACATCCGCGAACACCGGCGCTTCCAGATTAAGGAATAGTACGCTCATTTCCTCAACTCGTCGGGTGGATCGGTCAACATGGCCTTGATTCTAGCACGTTCGGACGTACGGAGGTCGGGATAAAACGGAAGATAGACCAATGTATGGGCCAGGGATTCGGCCTCTGGATAACGCCCAGCGGCCTCCGTTTGAAAGGCGGATAGCTGATGGGGAGATACCATCCATGTGGGTTGTGAATCGATACCAAGACTCCGCAATCGTTTCCGTGCGGATATTCTATCAGAACATCGGATGGCGAATTCCAGCGGAACGGGTCGAGTGCCGTCTGTGGGGTGTTGTACATGGCAGGGCCCACAGGCCAATGGATACCACTCGTCCCAGAGCTCGCGACGTGTCTGGGCTCGCTCCTGAAACCCTGTCAGGGCCTGTTGACCCAGGATCGCCTGGGCTGGCCCCAGACGTCGATCCACATTCGGGGGGCCGCTGTCTGCCAGGGGATTGGTGGAATCTACAAATTTATCGTAGAGGGGGTCGCTCCCAAAGCGAGCGAAAAGGCGTACTCCCGGCCAGAGGGTCGTGTCGAAAAGAAAGGGCCGGGTCAGCAGTTGCATGGAGAGCACCATGCTCAACTTTTTGAGTACCGCCATGCGACCCGGTGCGGAGGCGGCCTCGGTCTGTGCCAGGAGATACTGGTATAATTCGGGTCGTGTGGTGGTAACAACTCCGCCATCGATAGCGTTGATCTGCTTGCCTTTGCCCAGACTAAAGATGGCCGCATCCGCCAAGGCTCCGACCGGCCGGCCAGCGACTTCGGCTCCCGGCGCGTGGGCGGCGTCTTCGATAATAAAAATGTCTCGGTCGCGCAGCTCTTCCGCGAGTATGTCGACGCGAATGGGGAAGCCTTCCAGGTGGGTGGCTACGATGGCCACGGTATTGGAATCGACGGCAGAAAGAAATTCTTCGTGACCGCTGCAGAAGGTCTGGGGATGGACATCGACAAAGCCGACCGTAAAGCCGGCCGCGCGGACGACATTCGGCACGATACTGGCCGTGAGGGCGGGCATGAGCACGGTGCCCAGCCTTCCCTGTTCTTTCAACCAGGCCAACATATGCCAGAGCCCGACCCGGGCTCCCGCCACGGGCATGCCAAAGGGCGCTCCTACCATGGCCGCGAATTGCTCTCCGAATTGACGCTCTGTCTCCGACAGGCCGACGCTGCCACGAGCCGTCAATGCTTTCAGAGCACCACCTACACCGGCGAGCGGCGCGGGTCGCTTTCTTGGGATGGTTGTCTTCATCAATAATCCTTGCCTCTACGCCTCTATCATCAGATTCTCGAGATCGCACGTCAACGTGCGCGGATGTTGACCGATCGTCAGAGATGTCTTAGGAGCCAGGGTAGCCCTGATCAAACAGGATGAACGTCTTTTGGGTTTACACGATATAGATAGCGTAGCCGAAAAGGTCCTTGCGAAAAACACGCGGGCCGCGGCTCGGGCCATGCGCTGGGTCGATGATCGCGATCCCCGGGCCAACGATCTATTACGAAAATTGTACCCTCATACCGGGAAAGCTCTTGTGCTCGGCATAACCGGTAATCCGGGTTCCGGCAAGAGCACCCTGGTCAATGCTCTTATTGGAAAGTTCCGCGCCAGCGGCAAGACCGTAGGGGTCGCTGCGGTGGACCCGTCAAGCCCGTTTTCCGGCGGCGCTATCCTGGGGGATCGGATCCGCATGCAGGACCACTTCATCGATGACGGGGTGTTCATTCGGTCCCTGGCTACCCGGGGCCATCTTGGGGGGTTGAGTGGATCCACCCTGGATACAGTCACCATCATGGACGCCATGGGTCTTGATATCATCATTGTTGAGACTGTTGGCGTCGGCCAGGACGAGGTAGAAGTCGTACGTATGGCGCATACCACAGTCGTGGTGGTGGTGCCGGGCCTTGGCGACGAAATTCAGGCTTTGAAAGCGGGGATCCTGGAAATTGCCGATGTTTTCTGCATCAACAAAGCCGATCGCGATGGCGTCGAACGATTGGAAGCGGACATTCAGTCCATGCAGGAATTCGATCACTCCGCAGGCCGGTCTTTCCGGTCGGTGGTACGAACGGTTGCGATTCAGGGCGAAGGGGTGGACGAACTATGCCAGGCCATCGAAGATCACTCCGCGGACCGGGAGTCCGATAGTGCACGGCTCATCAGCCAGACGACTATGCGTTTACGAACGGTTCTTGATGATCGACTCCTGGGGGGTGTGCTGAAGGCGCTCCGGGCCGAGGGAGCCATTGATGAAGCCGTGGCGCGGATCTGCTCTCGTAAGAGCGATCCCTATACGGAAGCCGAACGATTGATCGCGCGGGGCATCCAGCTTCTGATCGAAACCGGCGATCCGCCGGATTCGGCCTGAGGCTGCAGTGGCCCAGTTGTCCAGGAAGGGATCGCCGGCCTCCGAGCGGAGCATATGGCTTCCCGTGGGCTGCGCCATAGGAGCCGTTTCCTTATTATGGCTTTTCCTGCCCGGCCTGGGGCCCGTTGTACAGGACACGTCGATGGGACCGTTCGGGGTGGATTGGCCCGGCTTCGTGGTGGTCATTGGTGGTGTTCTTACGATAGGGGCTGCCCTGACCAGCCGTTACTCGAGCCTTGCGATTGTGGGAGTTCTCTTTCTCAGCTACGGGCTTCAGATCCTGGAAGTGCAGACCGGCTGTTCGCCCTGGCATCGGTCCGTCCCGCATCTATTCGGTCTTGGCCCGGACCTCTTTCTGGTGGCGGCCGCGGTGCTGATGTATGCAGGACGTAAGCTTAGCGCACGATTTTGCCTGGTGGCGGTTCTGGTTCTGCTCTGTGCCCCCGTAGCCGTGGTGGAAGGGACCCAGTTGATCCCCGATATTCGGTATAAACCGGGCCTACTTGGCTTTGCCGGGGATCCTCTTGGAACCCAGGACTCGTCCCTTTCCTGGCGATTGATCACGGCATGTCATATCGGGATCCTGCTCTTGCTGTCCTATGGGGCCTGGAGCTGGCGGGGTATTTCC
>CAUZEG010000067.1:0-17740 GCA_963578775.1 Myxococcales bacterium | reverse complement strand
TGCGATGTTGGTTGTGGTGCAGGGACGTCTTTTTGTTCCACCGGAGTCTGGACCGCCTGCTCGACACCGGGGCAAAGCCAATGCCTCGATTATGCCGACTGTGAGGTTCGGCCCATGTGTGTAGCGGTCTGCCCATTGCCACCGATCGAAGAATGCAATGGGATCGACGACGATTGCAATGGTTTTACTGATGATGGCGGCGCCCTGGGCTGTACCCATTACTACTTCGATCAAGATGGGGATGGATATGGGGTTGACGGGCCTACTCAATGTCTATGTGCCCCCGACGGCTCGTATACCGCCACGGTAGGGGGCGATTGCAATGACACGTCGGGAAGCGTGAATCCCGGCATGCCTGAGATATGCGACCTCGTAGACAACGACTGTGCGAACGGGGTTGATGATAACCTGATCAATTCCGCTCCGAGTTGCCCGCTTCAGTTAGGTGTCTGCGCGGGGTCGAAACGACCGTGCGTGTTCGGTACTTGGCAGAACTGCGGCCTAACCTGGGGTTACGGCCCCCATTACCAGACCGTTGAAGCGAACTGTGATGGCCTGGACAATGACTGCGACGGCTCGATCGACGAGGCGACTGTTAGTAGTTGTGAGGACTATCAGGATTGCGTCGACGGTGAATGTCAGGACGTCGGCTGTCAAGATCCCGCGAAATTACTCAATTCCACATGCGATCCCGAAGTGAATACAGCGATCTGCAATTGGGATGCCGGGGCTTGTTGTAAATCCACCAATCCGGTGTTGAACTGTAGTGATTGCACGGTGATGGGCGCCTGTGAATGTTTAGATCCGGCTGCCTGTGAGAATACGGGACTATGTGATTGCCCCTATCTGGAGCTCACGGGAGGGCAATATCTGGAAATCAACGACGAGACCGATCTTCTGGACATGGCAGATGGAGATTTTACGGTTCAGTTCTGGCTGCGGGCCACGGAAGATTTGGGGCCCCGGCCCCTTTTGTTCTGGGGAGATCAGGACACGACGGGGTCCTGTCTCAACCGTTATCTTCAACTTCGCGTGCGTAATGACAATAAGGTGGAGGCCTGGCTTAAGGGGGTGGACGGTATTGCCCATGTGGTATCGAACGGCCCAATCCCAAGCTTCAATGGTGATCCGGATGGACCCTGGCAGCATGTGGCTATCGTACGGTTCAAGGGCGATAAACTGCGGGTCTACGTCAATGGAGCAAAGACCGACACGAACGATGCGGCGGGGGATATGGACCTTGATGCATCATCGATGGGTCCAGTGGGCCACATCTATATAGGGCAGCTTCGCTACGAATGTGGCGGGGATATTTCTAGCAACAATACGTTTATTGGTGACCTGTATAAGATGCGGTTCTGGAACCATGCGCGAAGCCATAACGAAATAGTGACTGAATACGGGATCGAGATGTTCCAGTGGGAAACCACCGGTATGATTGGACGCTACCGATTTGATCGCGGTTGTGGCGATACGGTGTTAGAGCCTGGAGGTCCGATGGTGAATGCTTCCATATTCGCGAACGAACCGGCTTCTTTGCCGACCTGGCAGATCACCCAGGAATGCGTGGGGGTAGAGTCTCCACAATAAGACGAAGATCCCTTTTCCTGTGGCGTAAGTAGCCCTAACTATGGTGCTGCTTTGCCGGCCCGTTCTTGCGTTGTGGGGTCTGGCATCATAAAAGGTGAGTCCGCCCTTCCCCGCCCAATCTCGAGGACCTCCATGAACTGGATGCGTCGATGCAGCTTTCTGGCCCTGGCCGTCGTACTGATCCATTGCGGCCCGGAGGCCGACTCTGCGGATACAACCGCCGATACCTCGCCACCGGATATAGGTACCGATCTCAATGTGCCGGACCCGGGACAGGATATAGCCAACGACATAATTATCCCTCCCGATCAGACCGTCGAGGTTGTGAGCTGCGCGGATCCCAATCTAGCGGCACCCGACACGGACACCTGTGCCGTGATCGGTGATGGCTCGGGCCTGGTACTGGTGGGAACAGTTTTGCGGCCATCCCAGGTCTACGAAAATGGCGCAGTCAGTCTGGAGGCGAATGGGACTATCAGCTGTGTAGGTTGCGATTGCCTGGCGTCGGCCGGCGATAAAACGATTGTATACTGCCCCGACGCGGTCATCAGCCCCGGCTTGATCAACGCCCATGACCATATGGGTTGGATGGCAGATCGGCCATGGGTCGCCGATGAACATAATGTAGATCCGGAGCTCCGTTGGGAACATCGCCATGATTGGCGCCGGGCGAAACGGGGAAACCCCAAAATCTCCACCACGGGTGGGGCCTCCGGCGAGCAGAAGTCCTGGGGTGAGCTGCGCTTTGTATTGGGGGGTGGAACCAGCATCAACGGCTCTGGCTCCGTGGCTGGCCTGCTCCGTAATCTGGACCGCTACGAGGCCCTGGAAGGCCTGGACGGAGGATCGGTCCACTACGAGACCTTCCCCCTCGACGACGCCAGCGGGACCTTGAAAAGTTCCGGTTGTGATTATGGCGATATTGACGGCCCGTCGAACGCCAATGCCTATACGCCCCATGTCTCCGAGGGTATCGATTCAGAAGCGCGAAACGAGTTCTTATGCCTGACCAGTAGCCAGAACGGCGGCAAGGAGACTCTTAAGAGCAACTCGTCGATCATCCATGGTATCGGGGTCCTGCCTATCGATGTGGCCCAGATGAGCATCTTGGGAGTTCGACTGATCTGGTCTCCGCGATCAAATGTCAGCCTCTATGGCAATACGGCCCCCGTGACCATGTACCATAGTCAGGGGATCGTGATTGGCCTGGGTACCGACTGGATCCCGAGCGGTTCCATGAATATGCTCCGGGAGCTGGCCTGCGCGGATCGTCTCAATAGCGACTACTACGGCGGGTATTTTAGTGACGAGGCTCTCTGGCGCATGGTGACGGTAGGCGCCGCCCGAACTCTGCATGTGGAACAGCAGATCGGTGTTCTGGCCGAGGGAAAAGTGGCGGATATCGCCATCTTTGCCAATGGCGGACGCAGCCATTATCGATCGGTGATCGAGGCCGGGCCACAGGATGTTGCCCTGGTCCTGCGTGGAGGGAAGGTTCTGAGTGGCGACACGGCTTTGGTGGCGGCCCTGGAATCTGGTTGTGACAGCCTGGACGTATGCGGGGTAGAAAAGCGCGTATGCCTCCAGACGGAGATCGGTAAAAGCCTGTCGCAACTGCAGAGCAGCGTCGGGTCCATGTATCCCCTCTTCTTCTGTGAAACGCCCGAAGACGAGCCGACCTGTATACCGAGTCGCACCCTTATCGAGGATGCCGTGGCCAACTCCAACAACTATCCGGTGCTGGAGGCCCAGAGCGACGGTGACTCCGATGGGATCGCCGACGATGTAGACAATTGCCCGGCCATCTTCAACCCAATCCGTCCAGTGGATAGCGGGATACAGGGTGATTTTGACGGGGATGGCACGGGTGATGCCTGCGACCTCTGCCCTATCGATGCAGACACCACGGATTGCACCTCCTTCGATCCCGACGATTCTGACAACGACGGTATTAAAGACTTCTCGGACAACTGTCCCCAGAGCCCGAATACGGATCAACTGGATGGTGATACGGATGGCAAAGGCGATGCCTGCGATCTCTGCCCTACTGTATCGAACCCGGGGAGTGCCGGTTGCCCCTATACCGTCTATGAAATCCAGGATGTGACGGCGGAACGCCATCCTCCCGATGGCAGCCAGGTCGAGACGAGCTGCACTGTAACCGTAGCCAATGTGGCTTCCCTGGGGTACTGGTGCCAGGATCGCGCTGGAGGCCCCTACTCCGGGATCTTTGTCTATACTGGATCGGAGATGTCGATGGTGGACGATGGTAATGGCTATCGTCCGGTGGCGCCCGGCGACGATCTGACCATCAACGCCAGCTATGTGGAATACTATGATCTGTCCGAGCTCACCAACCCCGAAGTGGAGTTGGAGAGTGTAGGCGAGCTTCTGGAACCCGAAGTTGTGTCCCCAGCGGCCATCGCGGCGGGTGATAGCTATTCCGAGAGCATGGAAGGCGTCTATATCCGGATCGAGGCTGTAAGCGTCATCGAAGTGAACGCCGATGGCGATAAAGATTACGATGAGTTTGTGGTGACCGGCGATCTCCGGGTGGACGATTACGCCCTGGAGGGCACCACCGACGGCGGTCTGTTGGATAATACCTTCCCAGTGGGGACCCACTTCACCCATATCACCGGCGCCTGCCATTATAGCTTCAGCAACTTCAAGATTTTACCCGGGGCTTTGGAGGATCTCTATCAGGGACCACCCCAGGTGACGGGATTCTATCCCCCGGCGGTCTTTCAACGGGAAGGGTCCTTCGGAGCGACGCTGCCGTCGGCCTGGCAGATCCACCTGAATCAGGTCGTTAATCTGCCCACCAAGGTTGCCCTGGTATCTTCCAACCCGGAGTACGCCCAGGTGCCCAGCGTCGTCGAGATCCCTGCTGGCAGCTACTGGATAGACGTGCCGGTGTCCGCCAGCCGAAATGGTGACCATAATGTGGCGATAACCGCCGTTCTGGGTGATAGCGAGATCTCCGGCATTGTGAGTGTTCTGGCCCTGAACAGCCCCGCCAAATTGGCCGATCTCAGCCCCGCTTCGGTTCAGTTGATGGCCGGGGCCAGTGTCGAGTTGCATGTAAGCCTCGACCGACCGGCTCCCAAGTCCGGGACCTTTGTACATTTTGAAACGGTGACGAACGAGCTGGGTGAGAGCTTTGGTGTTCTTGTCCCTTTCGACTTGTTCATCCCCTATAACCATATGGCGGGATCGGCCAGTTTTGTAGCAGGCAGCACCGCCGGAGCGGGTCCCATATACGCAACCGTTGGCGATGGTCCGAGTCTGAGCTTAGCGGCCTCGATCCTAGACCCCAATACGACCCCCCTGGATATATCGGGATGGACCCTCGAGCAGGAAGAGAAGACCAAGACCTTTGTATTTCCGGATGGCACCACCCTTCTGCCTGGCACCTACGTTGTTGTGGGCCGTAAAGCGGCTGAGGATGCCTTCGCTGAGGCGTGGCTTGGGCCCAACGCTCTCTTTCCCGACGAGGTCCTCTACTTCAATGCCGCCGATGGGTTTCTGGTCATCAACAGTAGCGCCAAGTCTTTTCTGTTGAAGGATGCAGACGGAAATCTCGTGGATGGACCCACCCTGGATGTAGGTTCCAACAAAACGCACCAACGCCTGGTTCCAATTCTGGAGCCCGAGTTGGACGAAAGCTGGGAGAGCCAAACGGCAGGATCGCCGAGCCCACAATCGCCGGCCACCCCGGGCGAGGGTCAACCGGTCGTCGCGCAGACCTCGGGTGTGTACATCAGCGAAGTGTCTGACGCCAGCGGCTCAGGCAACTACATCTACGAGTTCATCGAGCTCCACTACGACGGGCCCGCTCTATAGGCTAGTCCTGGTGGACGGCGTTCGGATCGAGACCGAGGGAACCGATAAGCTCAAAGTAGTCCTCGGGGGTATCGATCTCCATGCAGAAGGCTTCTCCGATGTCGTAGACATTCATGATATGGCCGCCCCGCAGAAGTTGATCGATAGCCCGTTCGTAAAAGGCCTTGGGGTTGTTCTGTAAGAGGATCTCCCGACGCAGATAACGGGCCATGGTCGGTGATAGTTTGTAGACGCCAAAGGCTTCGCCAATGCTTAGATCTTCGTTTACGTATTTTCCAAGGCCGGTGATCTGATCGTTGGCCAGAAGGACCTTGATCTCCTCCTCACCATTGCGCTTCCGGTCGAGGGCCGCCACGCAACCGCCCGCATGGGCCAGGACCCCGGGGAGCACGGTCTCGTCAAAAAAGACGTCGGCGTTCATCACCAGGACCGTCTTTTCTTCCGTGGTCCGCAAAGCGAGGGATAGGGAATATGCCGTATTGGTGGAGCGGTAATCTGGGTTCTCTACAAATTGATGGCCCGCAAAGGTGTCGCGAAACAACTTGGCTTGAAAGCCGACGACCAGCGTCACGTCTTCGACGCCGGCTTCTTTAAGAAGGCGCAGCTGTCGATGGATGAGGGTCTCATCGGCAATGGGGAGAAAGCTCTTGGGCCGACCCCGGGTCAGCTCCGCTACACGCACCCCAGCACCAGCACAAAGAACGATGGCACGTACATTATCAGTCATGATCCGGATCCTTCGGTCGGTTCGCGCGTCTGGCGCGTTAGCTGCCTGCCTCGATACACCAATGCGACGATCAATACCAGGGGTTGGCTGATTCCAATCACCCATAGAGCCCATTCGGGGTGGCCCAGGCAGAGAGCGACGCCAACCCAGAGATAGATATCGGGTTCCCGGAACTCAAAGATCTTCAAGGCTACACGCCACCATGTGATCCGGGCCGGTCCCGGAGGCGCAGCGTCCAGCTCGGACTGGCCTTTCTTTAACGCATCCGCGACCACCAGCCATTTTACATAGCCGACCATAACCGGGGCAAAGACGCCCAGAAAGGCCAGGTGCATATACCAGAGGTCTCCCGTTCGATGGATAGAGACCTCGGCCAGAGCCGCGAACAGGATCAAGAAACCAAGAAAATCTGTAATTTTGTCCAGATAGGAGCCCAGGGCTGAAGATGTCTTTCGGTAGCGAGCCAGCTGTCCATCCGCACAATCCAGGGTGAGGTTCAACTGAAGCAAAACCGCGGCCAGAATCCAGAGAGAGGGGTCCCCCCAGACGATAAGAGCGCTGGTCCCAAGAACGAGACCAAAGGAGAGCACCGTTAGTAGATTGGGGGTTATCCAGGAGATCCCTCCAAAGACCACAAGGAACAAGAATGCGCTTGGGCGGCCAAAGCAGATCCCCCAGAAGTCCTGGTTATTGGTCTGGGCGCCAATGGCCAGGCCTGGCCATAGGGCCTCAGCCCGGGTTTGCATATTGTCGTTGCTGTTTTGCACGGGATACCTCGCAGAAACGGCCTAGCAGCGCCCGCTGGGGCGGTCAAGGCTTTCGTACGACTGGGCGGGTGTTGGCTACGATTCCGGTTTTTCTCGTCGCGTGTTTTTCCGGGCCAGGCGGACAACAATGGTACCCGCAATCCGATCGTGGACGAATTGGCGGTCCTTATTCGATACGCCCAATACAATCAGAAAGCCCACCACGATATGGCCAAGGAATCCAATGCCCAGAGGTAAGAACCAGAGGTAATAGCCCAGATACCGCAGTACGGACTGAGAGCTGGTGGGCAAAGCGAGGCGTTTCTTGCAGAGCACCTTCAGCCGCAGGATCTTCTTTCCGGGGGTTGCGCCCACCAGGGTCCAGCAGAATATGACTACCACCGCCGGCAGGACATTCCAGATCACAAATGGCCCAGGCCCTATCACCCGATTGCCCTGCATCAGCTCCTCCAGGACCTGGGAACCGTATACGATCCGAACCAGAAGTTCCGTGGCCAACGTGAAGATGATCAGATCGATCATGAAGGCGACACTTCGTTGTAAGAAGGTGGCGTAGGGGGGAGAAGCGTTGGTGTCAGACATGGCTCAACTCTCCGTCATAGCCTGGAATAGGAAGGGTAGAGAGGCGTCGAGACGGTAGTCGATACTGCTGTGGTTATCGTCGAATTCCTCATACCGATGATCGATCCCGTAGGACTTGAGCTGTTCCACGAAAAGCCGTGTGCCATAATGGATATTGTATTGGTCGCGGACGCCCACATCCAGATACAGCCCCTTGAGTTTTCTTAGACTCTCCTGGGCCTCTGTCTTGTGGATGATATGCACGGGATCGTGCACCAACCATCGACTCCATGCCTCCGGATCGAGGGCACAGGTATGCAGGTCAACGGGAAGCCGGATCCCCATGGGTAGTTCTGGGTCGGGGTCGTAGGTGGCCGCCATCGCGAGGATCATAAGAGCCCCGAAATCCCCAGACGGAATCTTCTTCTTGGAAGCGAGGGCAGCGAGGAATCGCTCGATACTATGGTCGTGGCGTGCCAGGGCATTCACCGTCGCCGGAAAATCGGGTCGATAGACCATATCAAAGTTCATATCGCCGGAATGACAGGCCACCGCACTCCAGAACTCGCCATGTTTGAGCCCATGAATTATCGCACCGTAGCCACCGCTGGATTTTCCCTGGACAGCTCGGCAACCGGGACGGATCCGGTAGCGGTGCTCTACTTCCGGGACCAGCTCTTCCAAAACATAGTCCTCAAACCGACCCATCGCGGCCGAGTTGATGTATTGGTTGCCACCGAGGGATGTAAAGCAGTCGGGGAACACCGCGACCACTGGACCCATGCGCCCTTCCCGGTGGAGCCGATCCAGCCTCTGGGGGACACTCTCACCAAAACTCTGCCAGGCGAGTCGCTTGAGGCCCGAACCTGTAAAACCCGCCAGATCGACCATAAGTGGGTAATCCTGATCGGATTCGTCATAACCATCGGGAAGATATACCGCAACAGCCCGGTCCGATGGATCGCCAAGAAGATTGTCACGAAGGGCGTGGGACGACAGGACAAAGGTCTCGACGCGTCCTCGAGGCAGTTCGAAGTTATGTACTGGCATGAGATTCACCTCATGGTCGCTCAGGCGTGCATCTCGCGCCTATCACGTCCGGGCGTTACGGTCACGTCCGCAGAGTACTCTGGGCATCACCCGCCCCAGTCGCTCTTGGCTTCCAGCGACGGGCGCGGCGGTAGATTGATGAATTCCTCGGGAAAATATTCCACCACATGACTCAGTATATTGCGGATGGAGATGATCCCGCGGGGTTGGTCGTGGTCGTCGACTACGGGTAGATGCCGGAAATTTCCCTCTTGCATCATGGTGAGAGCCTCCGCGATAGATTTACTCTCACGAATGACGACAGGGTCTCGGGTCATAAATTCTCCAATAGACCGCTCTCTCCAACCCTTTGGCAGGCCGGATAGTCGCAACAATACGTCTCGTTCCGTAAAGATCCCGGCCAGGGTGCCCTCCGCGTCGAGAACAACGGTTGCGCCCTGGTGATTCAAGTCCATGCCGTTTAAGGCCGAGGCGAGAGATAGACTCTCGGACGTGAATATGGCGTCACGTCGGCAAATTTCCGACACATGGGTCATGTCTAGGATATCGAGAAGATTCACAGTCTACCTCATAAGAGATCAGGTAATCGGTATGGAGGGCTAGCCACCCCCGAAGTCTTGCCATTCAGAGTCTACCGAACCATCAACGTCTCCTGATTCTCTAGAACCGAGAAGAACCGTCAGATGATTCGTTACGTCACGAACGGTAATAAGCCCCACCAGCTCCTTTGCATTATCTATAATGGGGATATTCCTATATCCACCAATCACCATCATATTGATGGCATAGGAGACGCAGTCACTGGGCTGGAGGGTTTCCGGGTTTCTTGTCATCAGGCTACGGACCGGAACACTCTCCAAATCATCGTCATGGGTAGCCATATAGCGCAGAAGATCACGTTCGGTGAAGATGCCCTCGACCCTGTTATCAGAGACGATAAGGACACAGCCCATATGTCGTCCCCGTATTACCGTAAGGGCCTCAGCAATGGATTGATCGGAGGTACATGTGGGCAGTTCCTCGGTGATCATCAATGCCGAAACCGTTTGTTTGATCTGCTCCACTCAGCGCCTCCTAGACGGCGAATAATTAGAATTACAACGAAGGTTTTACCAAAAACCTTCTGGATCCCCCAAATTTGATTGTCCGGATCTGAGCACTACCTGTCAATCGGGAATGTGCAATAATTACGATACGATCTTTCACAGGACTCTTGCCAACAGGGACCGTGCCTGTTGAACATACATCCCCGCAAATAGATTCACGTGCACCAGAACTGGATACAGTTGGTAGAGTGGGATCCGTGCCTTCCATTCCGGGGCCAGTGGGTAGGCCTCGTGGTAGCTTTGAAAGACGGATTCTCCAAAGCCCCCGAATAGGCGCATCATGGCCAGATCCATCTCTCGATGCCCACCATAAACGGCCGGATCGATGAGTACGGGGTGCCCTTCCCCGTCTACCATAAGATTGCCGTTCCAGAGGTCCCCATGAAGTCGAGCCGGAGATTCGCGAGGTCCCACCCGTTCCGGCAGACATTTTCCAAGGGTCTCGAAGGAGCGAACAAATTCGCTGCCGACAATGCCGTTCTTATACGCCAGCTGAACCTGCGGCCAGATCCGACGACTCCAATAGAAATCGCTCCACTCGGATTCGGGGCGATTATCCTGTGCCAGCCGCCCGATGAAGTTTCCCTGGTCGAGTCCGTGCTGTCCGGGGCCGGCACGATGAAGGGTGGCAAGCCCTCGGCCGAGGACCTCGTTGAAATTTGCGGCTGGCCGAGCGGATTCAATGAAATCCAGGCATAGGTACCCACTGTTGCCAGCGTCTCCGTTGGATACCGCCAGGATTGTAGGGACACGGATTGCGTCTGCCTGCGCAAGCCATCGAAGCCCCTGTTCCTCGGCTGGAAACATGCCATCAGGCCCCTGGGGGTGGGTTTTGGCAAACACCAGGCGACCATCCGCAAGTTCGAGGCGCCAGGCCTGGTTGATATCGCCACCCGAAATCCGAGCTGTGCCAACAACAGTACAGCCCAACTCCTCCGCGATCTCTTGGCTCAGCCCCATCTAGAAGCCATGTTCTTTTCGAATGGTTAGGAGGAGGTGACGGCAGGCCTGGGTACATAGATCCAGAACGTCCTCAAAGCCGTTTGGGCCACCATAATAGGGGTCAGGCACCCGGGATCCCGGTGGGGAATCCGGATCGAAATCGCGCAATAGCTGTACCTTGGCGCGTTCTACATTGTTGGGAGCGAGACTGGCGAGGGCCCGCAGGTTATCCTTGTCCATCGCTAGAATATAATCGAAACTCGCGAAGTCTTTCTGCCGAAACTGGCAGGATAGACTGGTCAGTTCGATCCCCCGTTGGCGAGCTACTTCTCGTGAACGGGAGTCGGCCCGCTGGCCGACATGCCACGCGCTGGTGCCTGCGCTTGCAATCTCGATTTCGGCCGTAAGATCGGATTCCGCCACCAGGGCCTCCATAACGCCTTCGGCCGTGGGAGACCGGCAGATATTGCCAAGACACACAAAACAGATACGGACCGGCATAGGCTCCTCCGATGATGAGGCTCATCAGCAGCTAAGCACAGATGGGCTGGGAATCGTCAAATCCAATCATCAACACCAGATAGTTTCCTGGTTTTCGGTTGGGCCGAATTTCCTTTGTTTTCGCTTGGTTTTTTGGGTTTCATATGGCATAAGCGGCTGTCTTGCGTATGGTAGACTAGAAATAGGACCGCATAAGTCCTATATTATATAGTATGGAGTTGACTGCCCGTGAGTAAACAAATCACAAAACAAGACCCGGTTGTCGGTGAGGTCCTTGATGCCAAGTATAAGTACGGCTTCGTTACGGATGTCGATGCGGAGTCTGCCCCACCCGGCCTGAACGAAGATATTATCCGCTTTATTTCAGCGAAGAAGGACGAGCCGGAGTTCCTTCTGGAATGGCGTTTGAAGTCTTACGAGCAATGGAAAAAGATGAGGTCACCGAATTGGGCGAAGGTGAGGTACCCAGAGATCGACTACCAGAAAATCTGTTATTATTCGGCACCCAAGAGCCTGGATGATCGCCCCAAGAGTCTGGATGAGGTTGATCCCAAGCTCCTTGAGACCTATGAGAAATTAGGTATCCCCCTGGCTGAGCGAGCCGCTTTGGCGGGCGTGGCTGTTGACGCGGTCTTTGATAGCGTCTCGGTTGCCACCACTTTCAAGGAACAGTTGAAAGATGTAGGCGTGATTTTCTGTCCCATCTCCGAGGCGGTACAGGAACATCCGGAGCTGGTGAAGAAATATCTCGGTTCGGTTGTGCCGACGACAGACAACTTTTTTACGGCGCTGAACTCTGCGGTCTTCAGTGATGGATCGTTCGTCTATATCCCCAAAGGGGTGCGCTGTCCGATGGAGCTGTCTACCTATTTTCGGATCAACGCCGCCAATACCGGGCAATTCGAACGCACCCTTATCGTGGCCGATGAGGGTTCCTATGTAAGCTATCTTGAAGGTTGTACAGCGCCCATGCGAGACGAAAACCAGTTACACGCCGCGGTGGTTGAATTGGTGGCCCTTGGGGATGCAGAGATCAAATATTCGACGATACAGAACTGGTATCCCGGTGATGAAAATGGCGTGGGCGGCATCTTCAACTTTGTGACCAAACGCGGAGCCTGTCGCGGGAACAACTCGAAGATCTCGTGGACCCAGGTGGAGACCGGCTCGGCGATCACCTGGAAATATCCGAGCGTCATCCTCCAGGGTGACAATTCCGTCGGCGAGTTCTACTCGGTGGCGGTGACTGCCAATTACCAACAGGCAGATACCGGTACCAAAATGATCCATATCGGAAAGAATACGAAGAGCACTATCATCTCCAAGGGGATCACGGCCGGACATGGCGATCAAAGCTATCGTGGCCTGGTCCGTGTCCAGAAAGGTGCCCAGAATGCTCGGAATTACACCCAATGTGACTCCCTGCTTCTTGGTGATAGATGTGGTGCGCATACCTTTCCGTATATCGAAGTGATGAATCCCACTGCGCAGGTGGAACACGAGGCCTCCACTTCGAAGGTCAGTGAAGACCAGCTCTTCTATTGTCGCCAACGTGGTATTTCGGAAGAGGACGCGATCTCTATGATCGTTAACGGATTCTGCAAAGAGGTCTTCCGCGAGCTTCCCATGGAGTTTGCCGTGGAAGCACAGAAATTACTGAGCGTAAGCCTGGAAGGTGCCGTGGGTTGAACCCGGGCCCCAATGAGGAAAGCAAGATGTTGGACATTTCTAATTTGCATGTGCAGATCGATGGGACTGAAATCCTTCGTGGCTTGAATCTGAGTATTCAGGCCGGTGAGGTTCACGCCATCATGGGCCCAAATGGCTCGGGGAAAAGTACCCTGGCGAAGGTTCTCGCGGGCGATGAATCCTACGAGATCACGGAGGGGTCAGTGACCTATAATGGAAAGGATCTTTTGGAGCTGGCACCAGAAGAGCGGGCGTGCGAGGGACTCTTTCTTGCGTTCCAGTACCCAGTGGAGATCCCCGGTGTAAACAACACCTACTTTCTCAAGGCAGCATTGAACGCGGCCCGGACCTACCGGGGTGAAGCGGAGCTCGACGCCTACGAGTTTTTGAGCCTGGTCAAGGAGAAGATGGAGCTCCTGGAGATGGATAAAAGCTTCAAGAGCCGGCCGGTGAATGTGGGCTTTTCGGGTGGGGAGAAAAAGCGCAACGAAATTCTGCAGCTGACCGTATTGAATCCCAAGATGGCTGTCCTGGACGAGACCGACTCTGGTCTGGATATCGACGCGCTTCGTACGGTCGCGAAGGGAGTAAACTCATTACGGGATGCTGATCACGCTTTCCTGGTGATTACGCATTACCAGCGCCTGCTCGATTATATTGTCCCAGACTTTGTTCACGTAATAGTGGATGGTCAGATCGTGCGCACGGGTGACAAGTCTCTTGCCCTTGAAGTGGACGATAAGGGCTATACAACCACGCCACCAGCCTCCTGAGCCGACTCGGGATGGGATAAATGACAGGCATGCAGCATTACCAGGACCAACATACCGCGCATCTACGGCAGCGGGCGTCACGGGATGATTCCTGGCTGATGGCCTTGCGGCAGGAGGCGATGGACGAGTTTCTGAAGGCCGGTTTCCCCAGCTCGCGCCAAGAGAACTGGAAGTATACGGATATGACACGCCTGGGTGGAGACCCATTTCAGTATACCCAGGGATCCGCTGTGTCTCCGTTCGTTGAGAAGTTGCTCACCGCTGATCCCGCCGTCAATGCACAGCTCGTTTTCGTAGACGGATTACTCCACCGCCGAATACTTTCGGATGCACTGGTCGGATCGGGAGCGGTCATCGACAGTCTCGACGCTGTATATCTATCCCGTCGCGACGAGATCCAACAGCTGCTCAAATCGACAGATGCGGCCGGAAAGCACCCCTTCGTAGCGCTGAATACAGCCTTCTTGTCGGACGGGGCCTACATTCGCATACCTCGCGGTGTGCACCTGGAGCAACCGATCCATCTGGTATTTCTTTCCGGGGCGACGTCGGAGCCGACTGTATCCCACCCACGGAATGTCTTCGTGTTTGAGGAAGGTAGTTCGGGCACTGTGGTAGAGCATTATCTGGGTCCAGACGGATGCGCCTATTTCACGAATACACGAACCGAAATCCACGCCGGTCCGGGCTGCCTTACTAACCACTATATTGTGGAACGTCAGGGCGATCGAGGTATCCATGTGGGCACGGTGGATATATTACAGGATCGCGATAGTACGGTTCACTCCCACACCTTCTGGCTTGGCGGCGCGTTGGTCCGAAATGATCTGAATGTGCGGTTCCAGGGAGAGCATGGGAGTTGTCGACTTGAGGGCCTCTATCTTCTGGCCGATAAGGAGCATGTGGATAACCACACCCGCATTGACCACGATACGCCACATTGCACCAGCTCCCAATTATATAAGGGGATCATGGCGGATCGATCGCGAGGGGTATTCAACGGTAAGGTTGTGGTGGCCCAGGATGCCCAGAAAACCGACGCAGAGCAGACGAATCGAAATCTTATTTTGTCCCCGAATGCGCGGATTGATACCAAGCCGGAATTGGAGATCTACGCCGACGATGTGCTCTGCAGCCATGGCAGCACCGTTGGGCAGATAGATATGGACGCCCTGTTCTTTTTGCGTTCGCGAGGTATCCCTGAAGCGCTGGCGCGGCATATGCTGACCGAAGCGTTCGCCAGTGATCTTGTGGACGCGGTAAAGAATCCGGAATTGCGAGAGTATATCGCCGAACTTGTTCAGCAGCGTGTAGCTAGAATCGAACATCGAACCGAATAGGGCTTTCCATGCTATTAAATCCACCGACAGAGACACTTGAGTCGTCGCATCAGGCAATCTTTGATGCGGTAATCCAAACTCTTCAAGACTGCTATGATCCAGAAATCCCCGTGGATATCTATGAGCTCGGCCTGATCTACAGTGTGGATGTGGGCGAAGAAAATGCGGTATCCATAAAGATGACTCTCACCTCCCCGAATTGTCCCGCTGCCCAGTCTTTGCCAGCGGAGGTCCAAGCCCGAGCCAGTGCGGTCGACCAGGTTTCGGCTGTGAGCGTGGATGTGATCTGGGACCCAATGTGGACGCCGGATCTGATGTCGGATGCGGCGAAACTCGAATTAAACCTCGATTAGAATACTGTGAGGAGTGGTATGGGTGATCATCAGACCGATTTTCAAGGTGATGTGCTGGAGGCGATTCGGAACGCAATCACGGACGCGATCCCCGGAGCGCAGGTGCAAGCCAGTGGCGGAGGTGGGCATTTTTCCATCGAGGTCGTATCCCAGGCCTTCGAAGGTAAAAGGCTGCTCGATAAACAACGCATGGTGTACATGGCCATCGCCCATCTGATGGATGGAAATATGGCACCGGTCCATGCCGTGGACAGCCTCAAGACAATCGTTCCCTAGCTACTCTCTATGGGCGAGAACTCATCCGCCCCATAGGCTTCAAGATAGGAACGTGGCACGCCTGGGCATCGTTGAAGAGCGATGCAGTTTGTGCAGCCCTCCGGGTAGGCGCTGAACTCGGCTTCTATGAATTGAATCGGGTACAGGTCGTTGCCCGTCACATCATCCAGGTAATGGGTTTCACCAAAACCGGAGCGACTGATGTTCTTGCTCTCCGAATCACCGAGAATGCAATTCGGGAAGCCCTCGAATACCAGAGTAAGGTCCTGTTCCTGCGCGAACGTCTGGGCTTCTTTTATCTCGGCCTGAACCTCTTCGAATCGAAGCTGGATACCTTCCCATTCGCCACCCTTTCCAGCGGTGGATGGAAAAACAACCTTGATCTGATAATTCCTACCGAAGGTCTCAAGGCAATACCGTAGATAGTCGACGAGGGTTCCCTGGTTTTGCCGTGTAAGGACAAAGTTCAACATCAGCCAGACACCGCGATCCAGAAGGTTCTTAATTCCCTCTATGGTCTCGTGGTGTCCACGGCTGGACGTGCCAGAAATTACTTTGCTCGCCTCTTCGATATGGCTATGAAAGGAGACAATAGCGCGACCCAGACCTTCGAATACGGCCTGGTCAGAAAAGTCAGACTCCGAAAAACTCCGCCCATGCGTGTTGATATCCCAGCGAATTCCGCGCTGGCCCAGCTCCGCCACGATGGTCCAGAAATCCGGATGAATGGTGGGTTCCCCACCCGTGAGAACCACCTGTTTAACCCCCTCCTTATGCAGATACCCGACACGTCGTACGACCTCCGCTATCGGCTGGAAGAAGGCCTCCATGCTTCCTGTATTACTGCACATGGGACAGTCGTTATTGCACTGCTCTCCGAGGCGAAACAGGGCAATACTACGCCCCGTTACCGGAAGTTGAGGGCTGCGGCGTTTACGGAGAAGCCGTAACCGTGGTGGTGTCGCGATTGCGTCGTGTCCAGTCATCGGTACCGATCATAGCAGGAAAGGCCTGGCGGCACGAAGGGAGTCCTATCGGAGCGATTGGATCTCACAGCCCACTCGATTCACGCAGGCTTCGAGTGTGTCGCATCCACCGCGGGCACAGGCTGTATAGCCCGTCACGATACCCTTTCGCACCAGGGATATATGAGTGGCGCACCAGGCCGCAAACTTTGGCACCGGACCCATCTGGCACGTAGCTGCCTTATTCACCACCGCCCCGCATACCTTCTTATGTAGCTCAGGGAAGGACTTTTGCGTGGCCCGGAAACAATGCCCCAACAGGCCTCCTGAACCTTCTTTGGGAAGGCTGGCACAGCTCGTGGAGTTGATACATTTGACGTGTCCGGCCAGTGCCTTATCGCTAAGCAACAGAGTCTCGAGCTTCAGACGATCTTCACAGGCAGGAGCATCTCTGCAGGTACGCGCCTTGGCACAAAGAGCCTCGGCATCCACCGCAACGGCGCTCGGCTTATATTGGCATCGGTCGAGCTTGTACTTGGCTCCAAAGCGACCAGCAGGGCCGCCACCATCCGGACTGGAAGTTTGTTTCGTTAAATGTGCATCTGGGCCTGTACCTGGAGCTTTCTGATACTCCACCATCGTAGTATCGGAGTTTGGTCCGCCATCGAAGAGAGTTCTTTCCCAGGGAATGTCCTTGGTCTCGTCTTCGTCCACGTCGGCCGCGGCCTTTGATTCGGAGGCGTCCATTGCCGGAGCGGTGCCCGAGGCATCATTCGGGCCAGAAGCCGAAGCTGTGCTTGGACCACCGGTATTCGATGATACCGGTTTCTGCTTCTTACAATTCAGCAGGGAAACAACCATCAACAATGCGATTGCGATAACCAGGAGGCGAATACGGGCCATAGGAGTCCTCAAAGCTGAGAAATGAATGGTTCACCAGGTGTACAGCCTGGCAGATTGGATTGCGTTATCATGCTTTGAAGCGGGGGCCTTGTCAAAGGATGTATCGGTGCGTGAGTCATAGATCGGGCAACGCACGAAAGATGCCGGCCTCTAGACGGGCGTCGAGCACTTCCGATTCACCGCGCACCCAGCGGGCCCGCTCCGGAAACCCGCGCTCCTCTTCACGAATCGCTACCTTCTGGAGAGAAGCCAGCGCCGTCCGCATCATTTCCGGATCGGTCATAATGCTTTCATTATTACGGTTATACATTGGCAACATAAATCGAACCAACGCGCCGTCCTTCCAGGCCA
>CAUZEG010000066.1:0-17839 GCA_963578775.1 Myxococcales bacterium | reverse complement strand
GACCGAGACCCAGACGATTGCCACCGGGAATGTGGAGCTTCTATACGGTCTTCGTCAGGCCTTGCTTTGGACGGCGCTGGCGAGTCTTCTTCTGCTGGCTTTTGCTGCGATCACGCGACATCCCACCGCCCGCCGATTCTCCGATCTGACCTCTGTTATTACGGCCATCGTGGCTTTATTGATTCCAATCGCTGCGTTCTTTTCCGTTATGGACCCTCCGGTGCCCCGAGCTCATATCGAGGCCGCAACTCTGGCTCGACTGAGCCTACCTGCGGCTACCAGTTATCTCCCATTTGGAACCCTGCCTACCGCCAATGGGCATTTCCTTCTTTTTGGCCTACCCGTAGCCGCCGGTCTATTGCCCGGCCTGGCGACAGGATTATTCACAGGCCTGGCGCAGTCGCGCCGGCTGGAACGAGGCGATGAACAGACCCATAATTATTGTAAACACCTGCTTATTGTTCTGGCCGTTATCGGGGCCGTTTATTGCTTCGGTATGTTCGCCAGTGAATTGTCTGGCTCCGGATACGGTCTAGACCGAGCTCCCTGGTCGAATCTTCTATCCGGCCTCCTTATCGTTACGGGAACCGTAGTTCTGGGCAGGGACCATCCCGACGGAAATCGCTTCTTTGGGGTGGGCATGTTCCTTGTACTGGTGGTGTTTCTGGGGGGAATCATCGGCCCAGGTGAAAGCTGGTTCCCATAGTATGAATCATCAAGCGCAACGATTGGACTCGTACTATCGGCAGCACGCTCGAGACCTTCCGTGGCGACATACGGCCGACCCCTACCGCATCTGGGTAAGTGAGATCATGCTTCAACAAACGCGTGTGGAAGCCGTACGAGACCGATATATTCGTTTCCTTAATCGTTTTCCAGATGTTGGCAGTCTGGCCGCGGCCGAGTTGGATACGGTGCGCGCAGAATGGTCGGGGCTCGGCTATTACCGCCGCGCACGCTACTTATGGGAAGGGGCACGATACCTGGTTACACATCATAATGGGGTCTTTCCTGTCACCTCGACGGCGCTGCAGGCTATTCCCGGTATAGGCGCCTATACGGCCTGTGCGGTGGCCGCTATTGCCTTTGGAGAGCCTGTCGCCGCCGTGGACGGAAATGTTCTTCGGGTTGGAAGCCGGGTGCTGGGCATCGAAGCCCCACGAAACTCAGCGGCTCTGCGTCAGCCGGTCAAGGCCTGGGCAGACTCCATTGTACAGGCCGGCGAACCCGCCATATTGGTGCAAGCCCTGATGGAGGTGGGGGCGATGGTGTGTACCCCGCGATCGGTGGCATGCAAACAATGCCCATTTGAAGACGATTGTGTGGCCCGGACCATGCCGGATCCAACCCTGCTTCCCATTCCAGCCCCCCGAGCCAGCAGAGCCCAATGGCGAGGTGTCCTATTCGCTGGCCAGACTCCCGATGGAGAACTGCTCCTTCAACGCAGGCCGGAAAAGGGCCTTCTCGCGGGTCTCTGGTTTCTGCCAGGCCTGGTGGGGGAAAAGACCGAGAACAGGATCCAACAAGGGATCCACGAGCCCGGCACACTGGTGGCCTCCGTTCTTCCGGGCTGCAGCCAGCCAACCCAGACCTCCGTAAAGGCGCGTTGGCAGTTTTCACATATCGACCTGCAGGCCGACATCTATCGAGTCACTATACCGAATACCTTCCGTGCGGATGGCCACGCTCTCTACCCTCCCACCGAGTGGGACCGGGAAGCGCTGCCGAGCGTGACACGGCATCTGCTCAATTCGGTTGGGATCTCTCTCATCGAATCCCCAGCGAGCGACCTCACGTCTATCTGAGTTTGCACGGCAGGCGATTCTAAAGCACCATCGAAACAGATGACTACCCAGTGTTGAGTTTTAGCCGAGACTCGAAGATGTGCCCAAAGAAAGTCCAGAACATCCCCCTCCCCCTCGCCTACGACACACCCGACCTCCATACTGCGGCGGCCAACGCGCTCGGAGTGTCGGTGGAGGAATTGGGTGCCGTTCGACTGCTGCGACGAACTCTGGACGCTCGACGCCGTTCACCCCGTTTCATAGCAAGCCTTGAGGTGTTTCTGCCTGGCGAAGACCCACCACCTTTGTGGAAAGGACCCAATTACGCGCCATCCCGAAATCTTTCCCCGGCAAGTCGCCCATTGATTATTGGAGCCGGTCCAGCCGGTCTTTTCGCGGCTTTGCGTCTACTCGAACATGGAATCGCACCGCTGATCATCGACCGGGGCGCGCCTGTCGATGAGCGTGGCCGCCATGTGGCCGACCTGCGACGCGGTGGTGTTCTGAATGAAGAATCCAACTATTGCTATGGCGAGGGCGGAGCCGGCACCTTTAGCGATGGAAAACTCTATACCCGCAAAAAGCATGTGCTGGTCCGCACAGTGCTGGAGTGGTTGGTCGCCTTCGGCGCACCAGAGTTTGAGACTCTCATCGATGCCCGGCCCCATGTGGGCACGAACTTCCTGATTCCGATCCTGAAAGATCTCCGCCAGGACCTTCTAGCCCATGCGGTTGATATGCGTTTTCACACCCGGCTTATACGGCTTGAATACGCTGGCGATCCGGGACAACAACATATTGTGGGAGCAGAGCTATCGGATGGTAGCCACGTGGAATGTCGGCACGTCATTCTGGCGACGGGGCATAGCGCGCGGCCCCTGTACCGACAACTTCTGGGCGACGGTGTGGCGATGACGACAAAGCCCACCGCAATTGGATTCCGGCTTGAACACCCCCAGGCTCTCATCGACACATCCCAATTCGGCTCACAGGCCGGACAGGGTCATCTTGGACCGGCCAGTTATCAACTTGCCTGCCAGTCCGATGGCCGGGGGGTGTACTCGTTTTGTATGTGCCCCGGTGGGTTTGTGATCCCCACGCCGGTACGCCAAGGCCAGCTCAACGTAAATGGCATGAGCAACTCAAATCGCGGCGGCCAATTCGCCAACAGTGCCATCGTAGTTACGGTCGATGCCCAGGATTACGCCCGACTAGCGGGTCCCGATGTTCCCGAGCCTCTGGCCGGACTCGCCTTCCAGGACAAGCTGGAACGGGCTTGTTTTGAACTGGGAGGCGGAGGCTATATCGCGCCGGCACAGCGGATACCCGATTTCCTGCGTGGGCGCGTAGGTGACGTGCCCGAAAAGACCAGTTTCAGGCCGGGCGTGACCGCGGCCGACCTCACAACAATCATCCCAGAAGCGCTCCACGAACCGCTTCGACAGGCACTACGCAATTTCTCCGGTAAGATCCGGGGATTTGATAGCCAGGAAGCCGTGGCCATTGGCCTGGAAACCACGACCTCAGCCCCACTCCAGATTCTGCGCGATGCGCAACATCTACAGTCTACCACCGTAAATGGGCTCTATCCCTGCGGTGAAGGTGCTGGCTTTGCCGGAGGAATCGTCTCGAGTGCTATCGATGGGATCCGGGTGGCCGATGCGATCGCCGAGGTGCTGGCCTAGATCTCTAATTCAAGCCAGCCCTGCTCTACTTCCACGGATGGCCCGGTCATACGAAGACCAAAATTCGACTGGCGAACCTCGATCTCCAGATCCCCGCCCGGAAGGCGAGCTATGACCGGCTGATCAAAGGGCGTCCAGCCCAGCCTCGACGCCACGGCTATTGCTGCACAAGCACCGGTTCCACAGGCCTGGGTAAAGCCACAGCCCCGTTCCCAGACGGCAACCTCCACGCTGCCATCAGAGTTCAGGCGGATACACTCCACATTGGTGCGATCAGGGAAGTCCGCATGCACCTCCAGCAGAGGTCCAAGCCGCAGAACCCGGTCCACGACGGGCTCATCATCCACCGGCAATACAATAAAATGGGGATTACCCATACTCACCCGGTAGCCGGACACCTCCCACTGCTGGGCCGACGAGGCCACCTTCAAACGATGTGGGGATGATTCGTGCGGGTCGATAAACTCGGCCAGCCCCATATCGACCGAGACCCAGGCCGTCTCTGCCGAATCACAGCGAACGGTCACGGTTTTTTTTCCGGCCGGTGTGTCGATGATGAATCCATCCGGTGCAGCCTTATGGTTGACCAGATACTGGGCCACAACCCGCACCCCATTGCCGCACATTTCGGGCGTACTTCCATCCGAATTGAAGATATGCATATAGGGTGGAGCACCTCCTCCCACCACGAGTATGCCGTCCACACCATATTGCGCAGCCGAACAGAGCCTTTGCGCTATCGCCGGCGTGATCGAGGCCGACAATGCATCCGACTCGATTACGAGAAACGAGTTTCCCAATCCGTGCCCCTTCACAAAGCGTATACGCACCATCCGATGGACCTCTACTCTGACTCAGGCGTACTTGCGTCGACGTATAGCAATCAGAAGACTGAATAGCACGGACATCCAGGCGAATCCGGCTAGACCACCACGGCAGCCAGAGGACGACGAACCGGCACCACCAAGACCGGGAAAGTCCCCAGCCGGCACAACACATAGCCCGTAGAGGTTGACCAGTCCGGGTGGACATGGATTGCTCCAATTCCCCGTAAGAACGGGTCCCGTGTCCGGGCTACCAGTCCCCGTAAAGGCACAAAGGCCAGCCACACAACTGTAGTTCGGACTGCAAACCCCACAGACGCCTCCACAACCGTCGGGTCCACAGTTGGTATTGGGGCAATACGGTGTACAGCCCTGTGGTATACAGGAACCCGCGAAACTACATGTCTCGCCCATTCCACAAGCCCCACACGATCCGCCACAGCCGTCATCACCACAGTCTTTCCCAAAACAGCTCGACTGACACATCTGGCAAATATTCATCGGCCCACATTGATAACCGACCCCACAATGGCCACAACTACCGCCACAACCGTCATCGCCGCACTCTTTACCCGTGCAATTAGGCTGGCAACCACCCAGAGCGCAAAGCCCGTTATTACAGTATTGGCCCGCACCACAGGCGCCACAACTACCGCCACAACCGTCGTCGCCACAATTCTTGCCGGTACAGTCCCCAATACAACTGGCAGAACAAATCCCATTCGGCTGGCAGCTCATCCCAAAGGCGCATTGGCCACAGAGTCCTCCGCAGCCATCCGAGCCACATTCCTTCCCGAAACAGTCGGGCGTACAACTCCCAGACGGTACACATAGTCCCAACACACAGGTCGAGTTTGGGGCGCATTGGCCACAGTTCCCACCGCAGCCGTCATCACCACATTGTTTACCAGAGCAATCGCCAGAACATGGCCCGGAACATTGCCCCTGCACATTGTCACATGTCTGCGCTATCGGGCAGGTGCCACAAAGCCCACCACAACTATCCGGGCCGCATTCCCGTCCCACACAGTTGGGATTGCAGGAGGGACTACAGAGGTTGCTTAAGCAGGTATACCCCCCCGGGCATCCGCCACAACTGCCACCACAACCGTCATCACCGCAGACCTTCGCAAAACAGTCTGGGACACAGCCCGTACTGGGGCAGTTATAGGGAAAGGACCCCGACGGATCCGCACTCGTATTGAAGAGGCAATCGTAAAATCCCTCGGCACTATTCCAGCCGCAGGATTGGAGCAGTGGGTCGCTATTCTCCTGACAGGGGTAGACCTGAATCTCGCCGTTAAAGCAAAACCGCATCGAACCGTTTTCGTCGCAGCAACCCTCGTTGCCAATCGTTCCGCAGTCACCCCCGGTGGTAACACCACATAGGTATGGGTTCTGACCCGATGGATCCGCCTGCCCCGGAACCGCGGCACAGTCATAAAACAACGCGAACTGATTCCAGCCGCAATAGATGTTTGCGCTTCCTGAAGCGGCATTGGCACCGCAATCGATCATGCAGATCTGGTTGGACGCTGCATCACACCAGCTGAGTACAGAGCCCCCACTGCAGCAGCCGCTAGCCGATATATTCTCACAGTTCGTACCTATGATCTGGGCGTTGCTCGGACAGGCCGCCTCAGCCACCGGGCAAAGAAGCAAGGCCCAGATCGGCAGAAAATATGTGATGAGTCGAAGTTTCATGAGTTCTGCGTAGCAAAAACGCTCTCGAGGGTTGTTTCCCAATCTGTACAGCAGTTCAGAAGGCCCCTCCTACCGAATTACGATAAACGAAACTGATGTTCGCATCCAGTTTGGGCACAACTCTCCGTATCTTCAGGATTGGGAGTTCCACGAGCTTTCGCGCCGACGAAGCCCCAGCAGCAGGAAGAACGGAATGAAGAGAATGAAGAACTGCCCGCGGCTGTTATGGCTTGCCGCGCAGCCACTACTTGTCCCGGCACCACCGCCTGCACCGTTTACTCCGGGCATATTCCCAGTGGGGTAGACGCATTCGCCGTACAGTGGGACCTGGCCTTCCGGGCAGATATTCGCCCAGGCATCACCGCTATGTCGTGGTGCCGTGTCAGGGGTCGACGAACCCGTATCCGGAGTGGAAGAGCCCGTATCCGTTGTCGTGCCGTCGTCAAACAAACATTGGCCAATACCCAGATCGCAGACGAACCCTTCCGCACATTGGCCGCATAACCCGCCGCAACCATCGTCACCACAGTTCTTATTCGGGCAGTAGGGCTGACAGCCCTCCTCGATGCAGAAGCCAAATATCGAACAGGCCTCGCCGGCATTGCAATAGCCGCATAGCCCACCGCAACCATCGTCACCGCATTCCTTACCATCACATGTGGGCGTGCAGTCGTGACATACAAAGTCCTCTCCGCAGAATTTCTGTAATCCGCAGTAGCCGCAACTACCCCCGCAGCCATCGTCGCCACATTCCTTTTCGGAACAGTCAGCGGTGCATCCGCCGGTATTTGTACACACACCCACCTGGCAGAGTTGATCTGCAGCGCATGTGCCGCAGGAACCACCACAACCATCGGGACCACAGTTCTTACCCTGGCAGTCCGCAGTACAGCCGGCTTCACATTTATTATCCACGGAACAGGTCGAACCAAATGCGCAGGTCCCGCAGCTGGCCCCGCAGCCATCGTCACCACATTCCTTGCCAAGACAGTCTGCGACGCAGCCCTCACAATTGGCCGGGTTGTTCTCGCAGGCCTCCGGATCAAGGCAGATGCATGGGAACGCAAACGCCGTAGCGCAGCCTTCGTTGGTGGACTCGCAACAATCACCGCCGTCCCAGGAGCAACCCTCATTATTATTACTGTTGTCGCAATAGTCGTCGCCTATCCAGATTTCGTTACCCTGGCAGGCCGTCGCCGAGGAGCATATACCAGTCTCACAGGTCTCTCCGACCGCGCAGGTCCCGCAGCTGCCACCGCAGCCATCATCACCACATTCCAGCCCGGTACAATCCGGAGTACAGGATCCACAATTCGCCGGATTGTTTTCGCAAGCCTCCGGATCCTGACAATCACAGGGATAGATTGTGCTCGTAGCGCAACCGGGGTTGGTTGATTCACAACAATCACCACCATCCCAGGAACAACCCAGGTTATTATTACTTCCGTCGCAATACCCGTCGGTAATCCAGGACTCGGTGCCGTCGCAGACCGTGGCGCCACCACAAACGCCCGCATTGCATGCCTGACCGCCCGCACATGTTCCACAGCTGCCACCGCAGCCATCGTCACCACATTCCAGCCCAGTACAATCCGGAGTGCATGGCCCACAATTGGCGGGATTGTTTTCACAGGCGTCTGGGTCCAGGCAGTCACAGGGATAGGTAATACTCGTCGCACAGCTGGCATTCGATGATTCGCAACAGTCGCCGCCATCCCAGGTACAATAGACATCATTGTTGGCGGAATCACAGTCACCATCACCGATCCAGGTCACATAGCCGACACACTCGCCGACGGTACAGGTCCCGCCATCACAAACCTCGTCTCCAACGCAGGTACCGCATGTTCCACCACAGCCATCCGAACCACAATCCAATCCCTCACAGGCCGGTTCACATTCGGCAACACAGATGAAGTTGTTGAGATCGCAGGTCTCACCCGGTTGGCATTCGCCACAGGTAGCCCCACAGCCGTCCGCACCACATTCCTTGCCGGTGCAATCCGGCGTACAACCGGAGATACATACAAACAGATTCAGATCACAGGTCTTACCGACGGCACAGTCACCACAGGTCGATCCGCAGCCGTCCGCACCGCATTCCTTACCATCGCAATCGGGCACACAACCCGAACAATTGGCCGGATTATTTTCGCACGCCTCCGGATCCTGGCAGTCGCAGGGGAATCCAGCGCTCGTACCGCAGCTCTCATTGCTCGTCTGGCAACAGTCACCACCGTCCCAGGTGCAGCCGGCGTTATTGTTGACGGAGTCGCACATGCCATCGCCGATCCACGCCTCAGTCCCGGTACACTCCACGGCCGTGCCACAGTTCGAGGGGTAATCGGTCCCGCAATAGGTGCAGATATCCGAACAGCAATCACCCAGGCTGAAACAAAGGGTGTCGCAATAGCAACCGTCCCCGGAACTGCCACAGTTCCCCATACAGCTGCCGCCCGTCGAAGATGGACAAGTAATGGGGTTCACACCCGTCGGGTCAGCGCTGGGAGCCGTGGCGCAATCATAGTAACCATTCACAAGATCCCAGCCACAGTAGGTGGCACCACTTAGAATATTCGCGGTGGGACAATCCAGCTGGCATAGGACATTGCTGACATCATCACACCAGGTGACCTTATTGCTGTCACAACAGCCGGCATAGGAAAAATCCCCGCAATCCATCGAGAGCTGTGTAGCGCCGGTGGGACATAGAGCTTGCGCAATTCCAGCCCAACCAAACAGGCCAATCCCAATTAGCACAATCACCCGATACATGTAGCAAACCTCGACCGCAGACCATGTAGTTATAAGCAGACTTGAGACACCATTCAAGCGAGAATCCAGGGAGATTACCATAAATCGTAACCTAAACCCCAAACTATCCGTTCATTTTACGGAATTCGTGGCTCTGATGGGATCGATTCACCGATCGGACCCCGTCTAAAGTTTCCGAAAGCAGTTGACCCCAGTCCCACCGCATGTAAAACCCAACACTCCAAAACATTGCCAAAGTCCTGTGCATCCTCATTCCGGGAACTCAAAATTGAAGAATTTCTTTATAAGACGGCCCATCCGTACCGCCCTTGCCCTGTTATTGTTGCTGGGACTGTATGCACCGCCGGTGCAGGCGGCTTCCAACGATCTGGATTTCGGTATCCATGGACGACTTCGGTTTCGTCATCACGGCCTGGCCGATTTCCCGCTCGATTCGACGGGATTCCTGCATGGGCAGGCGAACCGTGGTTTGGGCCTGTTACGGATCTCGCCCTACCTGAACAAAGGGGAAACCTTTGGTGCAAAGCTCACCCTGCAGGTGCTCGACGGACAACTCTACGGTGCGCCCAGCGACCTGGCGCAACAGAATGTAGGTGGTGACCAGCTGCTCTCCCCCTTCGTTGACACCCCGTACGCAGACCAGATCTTTCTACGTGAAGCATTTATACGTTACCGGTTTGGATTCGGTGAGTTACGAGTCGGTAGAATGCTGTCGCATTGGGGACTGGGGATGGTCGCTAACGGCGGTGAAAAAGAACAGTATGCCTTTTCCGATGCTGCCATCGGGGACATCTCCAATCGAGTCATGTTTCTGACGCGCCCCTTGGCACCCATAGGAGGTGCTATAGGCAAACATCTCGTTCTGATACTGGCCGGCGACCTCGTGGAGCGTGATGATCTGGTGGATAGAACAGACGGAGATCAGGCGATTCAGGCTGTAGGCGCCCTGGCCTGGTACGGCAAACAGCTCAAGGCCGGTGTGTACGTGGCCCATCGCCGGATCGATGACCACGCCAACGATAAGACCCGAGCGACCGCTGTCGACGTCTATGCCCAATGGAACCACGATATCTGCCCGAATCTCGGCTTTGACCTGGCATTCGAAGCCGCCATGATTCGCGGCGAGACCGAATTAGCTCGGTTTGAAGGTGCCGATTATCCACTTCAACTCCAGCAATATGGAGCGGTACTCCGCACCGGGCTGACCCATCGACCCATTCATACGAATGTCCAGATGGAGGCCGGATTCGCCTCGGGCGACAACCATACCCGTGATAGCACAGCGCGAGCTTTTAAATTCGATCCCGGCTACCGGGTAGGAATGATTCTATTTGAGGAGGTCCTTCATCGGATCTCGGCTCGAACCTACGATCACGCGACCGATCCGAATCTGATGGGTGAGCCTCATAAGGGTGTCGACCTTATCCCAACGAACGGCTCGGTTACAAATGCAGTGTATCTCTACCCCACGATTTCCTACGGAAAGGATTCGCCGGGACTGGAGGCATCGCTGGGCTTTCTATTCGCCTACGCCCCCGCCGACCTGGTGGACGCCTATCAAAGTGCTCTGGAGGGCGGATATAACCAGAACGCCTATGGCAAAGCGAACGCGTCGGGGGTCCTTGGCTACGAAGCAAATATCGGCCTTGGCTATACACGAACGCTGGGGAAACACCTCACGATGCGAGTTGGGGCCGAATACGGCTTCTTCAAGCCGGGAGCAGCCCTGGCGGCCGCCGACGGTGTCGAAGGGCTTGGAAATGTACAGAAATGGCGCCTTTTGGCGGACCTGACCTGGTAGGAGCAAAACCATGATGACTCGATATTCTCCACTGAACCTGGTGCTCCTCTTCCTGCTCGTACTCGGCTGTGCTGGCGAGCGGCCCAGTGTCCTGGTAACTACCGAACGTGCCGGGGGTGTCCAAATCGCCTATGAGGTCCTGGACAAGCCCTTCCCGACCATTCCACTCCCCAATGACACCGCTACCCGTCTGGATGATGATTCGTCCACGGGGCGGTTTATCAATATCAGCCATATCGGGCCCACTACGATGGAGTCAGAGACCCGCACCAAGGCGGGTGAAGTGGGCGGTTTCGGGGTATATATGCCGATCAGCGTTCCTCTTACGGGTCCTGTCGACCTGGTAAATATAGTCAAACGGCAATGCACCGGCACATCCGTGGAAGACTGGGAACAGAGATGGGCCCGCAAGGAATGTAACGACCGGGATTTCTCCAACGATGTGGCCCTGGTGATCAAACTCGATTCCGAGAACCCGGATGTCGTCCCTCTCGATTTTGGGAATGGGAACTTCCCCATTGTCCTGGAAGTCACCGACGCCTACTTTGACAACGATCCCCGGGCACAGGGCCAGAATCTGATCTTTGAAACGGTCGCTGAGGACACCAACGATAACGGCGAGCTCGACCCCGGCGAAGACACCAATGGCGACGGCATACTGAATGTAGCGAATGTGATCCCCGGCGTAGCCGAAGCCCTCGCGGATGATCCGGGCTTTTTCGCCGGTGTGGATGATCTGGCGAGCTTCTTTGAGTTGGAGACCAATACCCTGGTCTTCCGCCCGGTCTTGCCCCTTCTCAGCAAGAGCACCTATGCCGTGATCATTACCAAGAACCTGTTGGATACGAACGGCAAGGCCGTCGAATCGCCATTTGAGGGTATCCACCCAGCCGACCAATATGAGGCACTGAAGGATCTGGGCTCGCTGTTAAAACAGGCTGATATCGGCATGGATCTAAGCGATGTAGCCTTCGCCTGGAAGTTCACCACCCAGGACACTACTGGCGATATGCAGGCTATCCGGGCCGGCCTGTATAATCATGGGCCCTTCGCGGCCTTAAGTGAAGCCTTTCCCCCGACAGATGTAGATCTTTTTCAAGCGAAGAGTGAGCTGGAAGGTCAGGCCTATATACTTCCTGCAAGTGTACTCACCCCCTTTCTCGCGCTGGTCATCGACGATCTTGCGGGCGGAGGCGAAGAGAGCCAAAACGCGATTCTCACGGATCTCGACTTTATCGAAAGTATCGTAATGGGAGCTACCCCAGGGCCAAACTTCCTGGCTGACAAAGACGGCATCGCCACCGAGAACTACCCAGCCGACGATGATGAATCCTTTGATGTGAACCCCCATACCGGTGCGTTTTTCTTTGGAAGCACAGACATCACCTGGTGGTGCACCATCCCGAAGGCAGATGACGACTTCACCGCACCCTTCCCCGTCTTCATGTATGGACACGGCTACACATCGAGCCGACTGGAAGGGCTCGGGTTTGCGGGGCGTTTAGCTCGCTTTGGCTATGCCACCTGCGCGATTGACGCGTATGGGCATGGCTTGAGCCTCCCCGATGATGAGATTGACCTGGCCCCGCTGATTCAGGCCACCACGATCATGGGAGCCCTCGAAGAGTTCTTCGACGCCCAGGGCTATGGAGGAGTTCCAGCAGGCCTGAGTGCAGGTCGAGCCCGTGATCTGGACAATGATGGGGTACCCGACAGCGGAGGAGATTTCTGGACCTACGATCTTTTTCATACCCGGGACATTGTTCGGCAGTCCGTTGTGGACTACATCTCCTTTATTCGAATGTTGCGCTCCTTTGATGGCACCAACACATGGGACTACGACACCAATGGGGATGGAGAAAAGAACCTGGCCGGAGACTTCGATGGCGATGGAGTCGTCGACTTTGGTGGCCCGACTGTGCAGTACACCCTTTCCGGCGCGAGCCTGGGTGGGATCCTTGCGGGGATTGTACCGGCTGTAGAGCCCAGCATCAGCGTGGGGCTCCCGATCGTAGGTGGCGGTGGTCTTACCGACGTGGGGGTTCGAAGTCGCCAGGGAGGTGTTCCCGAGGCCGTTCTGATGCCCTTCTTTGGCCCCCTTGTGCTGGGTAGTCCCAACGAGGATGATTCCGGCGTAAGCTTGAGCTTCCTCGTCCACAACGTCACAAGTCGTACGAAGATCGTATTCCACACGTCCGAGTTGATAGAAGAAGGTGACCGTGTAGAGCTGGAAAATCTAGAGAACAAGCACGTAGACTCGGCATATATTGGTGCCGATCGACGCTTCCGCCTCGCCGTACCGTCGGACGCCCTGTCGGCAACAGAAAAGCGCCCCGTGCTCGGAATGTTAGAGGACAACAGTAATGTGCCGGTGGACGTGGCCGACCCGACCAAGCTCGGCGACCGCCTCCGTATCACTGTGTATGAAGGCAACTCCGAAACGGTAAAAGAGACCATCGACCAGTGGCAGACCGATGCCATTTGGCAGGGTGCTCGTTTCCTGCCAGACACAACGCTTGTTGCTCTTGCCAACGGCCACGGTAAGAAACGCCAAACGCCCGATTTTCGGCGCTTCTTCTATCTCGCCAGTATGTTGCTCGAGCCCGGCGATCCCATCGCCTATTCGCGGCATTATGCGATCGATCCCTTCGACTTCGATTACGACCCCCGGGTCAAGGACGGTAGCTTTGATGCGGGCTCCAATATGCTCTTCATTCCATCCATTGGAGATATGAACGTTCCCGTCAATACCGGGATTGCCAACGCGCGGGCCGCTGGAGCCATCGATTACTGGAATACGGATACCCCATGGGGCATGACCGAGAACGACGTGCTTATCCGGAATCGCGTGATAGAAGGAACCGAACGTACCAATCGGTATCAGGTGGAAAATGAAGAGGGAGAGCTTCGCTCGGTCCTATTCGATGTGGACGATCTCAACCATGGAAGTCCTCGATTCGGAGAGCCCAATCTGGAAGGCCCTCCCCTTCGTGCAACCAAGACCGGTCCGGAGCTGAACAACTACGTCGTAGCCCTTCGATTACCCTATTCTGACGATCACGGCTCCCACGGCTTTGATCTGCCAGACCCGTCGCTTCCCTTTGATATTGGAACCTTTATGGTGAACCAGATCGGCTACTTCTGCATAACCAACGGTGAAATCTTATCGGATGAGCCCTGCCTCGAAGACAATAGCTGCTCGTTTCTTCCCGAACGGATACGCCTGGATCCGCCACCCGAAGAGTAGTCTGGCTTTCGATGAAGCAAGAATCCGCACTATTCGGCGCAATCGTCGTCTTTCTCGTCAGTTTTACTGTCGGCGTTTTGTTGAGTCCAAAGCCCGCGCCCTATTCGCCTCCTGCGCCGGAGGCCGTCAAGAAGCTGCGACCGAAAGCCCCACCCACGATTCTGGGCCAGGCCCCTCTGCTCGGGAAGGCGGAAGCCCCGGTCAAGGTCCTCGTGGTAAGCGATTTTCAATGTCCTGTCTGCCGTCGAGCCGCGGTCGAGATGCAGACCATTCACAAGAGCCTCGAAGGCAAAGTGGCCATCTACTTCATTCAAAACCCCCTGAAAATGCATACTCGAGCGTTACCAGCCGCGCAGGCTTCCAGCGCAGCGCACCGGCAGGGAAAATTCTGGGAATATCACGACAGGGTATTTGCCGAACAAAGACGCCTGTCCGACGAGGATCTACGGCAACATGCCCAACAACTGGGCCTGGATATGGCACAGTTTGACCGGGATCGAAACGACCCGAAGCTTCTCGCGAGCATAGAAAAACAAGCAGAAATCGCGGCAAAGCTGGGAGCCCGTGGTACCCCCGCCTTCTTCATCAACGGGAAGAAGCATGTGGGCTGGGGAAGCCGGATTGGCACCGAAGGATACATAAAGAAGGAGCTCAAGCAGGTAGAGGCGTTACTCGAAAAGGGTCTGTCCGCCGAAGAATCCTACCGAGCCCGCGTAGTGGACAACTCCGACAACAGCGAGCTTTTCCTGAAGCATTTTTTCCGCCAGTAGGAGTTGAGAAACAACTCTATCCGCTGGTTTGTTAAAGCCTTGGGCCGAGTTCCATACGTTGAAATCCCACTCCGAAGGGAGCCCTGATTCAATGTTGCGGCGCAAATGGCTTCTGTTACACTAGGCGACTGATCATCCCCCCCCTGGACCTATCCCCCCCTCAATGAGCAAAAAGAAAAAGACCGACAAACCCAAGGAGGAGAACCAAGAATCGTTCGATCTCGTGGGCCGGGAATTCCTCGGACGGTATCGTCTGCTTGAGCAGGTGGGTGAAGGTGGCATGAGCGTGGTGTACCGCGCGCAGCATCTGAAGATGGATAGTATCGTGGCCGTAAAGGTCCTCTCCCGCAAGCTGATGCAGGACGAGGAACAGGTTCGGTCGTTCAATAAGGAGGCCTTCGCTTGTAGCCGCCTCCGCCATCCAAACACCATCAAGGTATTTGATTTCGGAGAATCTTCGGATGGCTTCCTATTTCTGGTTATGGAGTTTCTGGAAGGGGAAACCCTGGGGGATCTACTGCGCCGTGAAGGCCGTCTTGAACGCTCACGCGCGCTCCATATCGCTCGCCAGATATGCAAAAGCCTGGCTGAGGCCCATAGCGTGGGTATCGTGCACCGGGACATGAAGCCTGAGAACGTCTTCATCACCGAGGTCTACGGCGAAAAGGACTACGCCAAGGTTCTCGATTTTGGCATAGCCAAGATCCTGGATGTGGAGCTACGGGACGATGGAGCCCAGTCGGGAGGTGGCCGCTTCTGGGGATCTCCCCTATACCTTAGTCCAGAGCAATTCCTGGACAAGCCGGTGGGCCCCTCATCCGATTTATACAGTCTGGGATGTGTGATCTACGAAATGCTTGTAGGTGTCCCCCCCTTCGTCAGTAAAAAGGCTCTCGATGTGGTCATGGCGCATATCGAGTCCGATCCGCGCGCTCCGTCGGAGTTGGCCCCCGACCTCAATTTCGAGCCCGCTCTCGATAAACTCGTACTCGATCTCCTCGCCAAAGACCCCGCCGAACGCCCAAAGACAGCCGAGCAGCTTCAGCGTGCTCTGGATGACCTGGAGATGGCCGTCGTCACCGTGGATCCCGAAATGGACTTCCTCGAGCCTGACGACGAGCCTTCTGTACAGATCATCGCCTCCGAGGGCACGGACGAACGGCGTGCCCTGGACGACCCACAATCGGACTCAAAGACGGATATCAAGGTCGACGAAGCACCCGGCCGGCGCTTTCTCATGGTCGGCGTACTCCTGGTGCTGGTTCTTGGTGTGGCCGGCTTCTTCTTTTTACGACAGAAGAACCTGAACGGTAAGGACCGCTCCGACCCGAACCATGCAGACGTTATGGCCAAGGCCATTGCGGACGAACCATCCGGTGGCACCAGCACAACGTCGGATACGAAATCCGATGCCCAGGCGACGGCTTCCAAAGACGTGGCAGCTATAACGCCGACCCCGGTGGATAAACCCGTTGAGCCAACCTTCTTGCGTCAGCACGTACTCGTGAGTAGCGATCCCCCCGGAGCCGCCATCTTTGTTGACGGTCTGGAGATCGGCAACACACCGGCGCCCTTCTTCTACGACGAGGAAAATCCTCCTGGAGAACTCATGCTCCGAAAAAGGGGGTTTGATGACCAATCCAAGAACCTTACGCCCCAGTTGATTCGACTGGTTGGCCAGGAGGGTATTGTCTTTCGACTCGAGAAGAAGAAAGTGGTTCGACCACGACCCAAAAAGAAAGACCCCTTCAAGAACGCCTGGCAATAGAACACCGCGAGGGGCGTAAACTGGACCCGGATTCTGGTAGCTGGCGTTCCCAGATTATCGTGGTAAAAGAAGCGGTATGCATGTAGCCTCCGCCTACGGATAGCCTAGCCAGGTACGCTGATGGTTTCAGACATCCACCTCCAGCCCTCTCGGCCGCGCCCATTGCGCCAGTGGCGAACTCTATGCGCATTGGCACTGGTAGTGGCGATTGTGGCACCCGTGGGATTCAGCCTGGAACCCAATACAGCCGTGGCGCAGAGCACCGCGCGGGTAGAACAGGCCCTGGAGCTATTCCAAAAGGCTCGTATCTCCTATGAAAAGGGGGACTTTCAAGGGGCCGAGAATCTGCTTAAACGAGCCTGGGCCTTGCATCCACACCCCTTGATTGGCCTTAAACTGGCCGACGTTTTTGAAAAGCAGGGCAAACCGGAGGAATCTCTAGAGGCCTTGCAGGGCATCGTAACGGACGACGAACAGTTGGCTCAAAAAGTGCGGATTCGAATGCATGCTCTTCGAAGCTTCCTCGAACAGCCCATCCCGATCTCGGTCATCTCCAATGTTTCGGAGACACGGGTTGTTGTGGATAATGTGGAGGGGCGTCAAACCCCATTCGAGATCAAACTCACACGTGGGCTCCATGTCTTCGAAGGCAACGCGGAAGGCTATCGTGCCTCGCGAAAGGTCGTCGACGTACGCGGCTCCGGTGCTCTATTAGTGCGCTTTCAGCTTCAACCGTTGACGGGCACTCTGGCGGTACGCGCTCCGGGAAACACCCTTCGTGGCGTAAATATCATGTTGGACGGCCTTCCCTGGAAGATCCCCGAGGAGGTCCAGGCACGTTCGCGTACACGCCCTCGTACGGTTCAGGTCGGGAGCCATCAATTTGTGTGTTGGCGTTCGGGTCAAAGTAAAGACATTCGAACCTTCACCGTGCGAGAGGGTGAAGATCTCGTATTGAACTGCCAAAGCCACGCCCTCGGTGCCAGCAGTACGCGACGGACCTGGGGGTATATTTCGGGCGGATTGGGCACCATTTCGATCCTTGGTGGTGGCTTTTTGTTCTGGTCCTATTACCAGGACGTCCAGAAAGCAGAACGTGAAGACCTGATCATGGAATCGAATAAACAAACTTTCGGCGGGGGTCTTATAGTCGCAGGCTTGGCGCTCGGGGCCGTGTCCTATTATCTGTTCCAGCAAGCGGCCTCCATCACGCCCAAACCAACGTCGAGCCGTCTGAACCTTCGGCTTATCCAGATGGCGATACAGCCCGATGGCAACCTGGGTGCCACGATGCATTTCGATTTCTAGATTCGAACCACCCGTAACCGTATCGGTATGGCATGAAGCCATTACTCAAAAACCGTGTCATTATGATAACTGGTGCCTCTTCGGGGATCGGTGAGGCCTTCGTTCACGAATTGAGCAAGATGGCGAAAACGCTGGTTCTCGTAGCACGGCGAACCGATCGTCTGCAGGCTATT
>CAUZEG010000065.1:0-17855 GCA_963578775.1 Myxococcales bacterium | reverse complement strand
GCTTAGGCCGGAGTCTAGTTGATTCTCCCCCCTTACGTCCACTCACCGCAGGAAAAATATTCTTCGTGGTTAAAAAACAACCACCGTGGTTCTTTCAGGGGTGAATCCCCAGAACGATATAACCTTGGAGTTCACCCAGATCGCCCAATCCATATGCGGTTCCCAGACGAAGTAGGGGGCGCAGGCCATACCCCACATCCAATTCCAGACGTAGTTCGGCCCCTACACCCATATGAAAATCCTCCCTGGACAAACGATAGGGACCCGTCCAAGCCAAATCAGAGAAAAGTACGGGCACCACTCGCCGAATACTCAAAGGAAGCGTTTTGATGCCACGGAAGATATTCCAATTACCCAACGACAGATCGAGCAGCCATTTTTGTAGGTGTGGTCCTCCCAGGCTGCCCACAGGAAAGCCGCGTAGGGCTTCATATCCCAGCACATCTCCCTGAATCAGAGACAGAAAAGGTGTCGAGGTATCAATGCCGCCTACCGCAAAGAATTCCGCCTGGTCTGCAGATGCAAAGGACAGGCGACCGTTCAGATGGTGGGTCAAGACGAGGTGGTAACGATGGGAAAACACCTGCGGATACCGAAAGGACCAGGATAGTCGCCAACGGTCGAATTCGCCTACGGCAACGGCTGGTTCATATCGGATACCCACAACCGACGACAGACCATACTGCGGCACCGTGCCATACCGTGGTATTCGCCGACCCCTATGGCTGAATTCCAGTCCGATGACCGGATAGGCCAGTTGCCGAATCCATACCGGCGTTGTCGACCCCGGATCCGAACGAAGAGGATCGGTATAGCCGGCCGCATCAACAAGGTCGAGATATGCCACCACCGCGTTTGAATGCAACACACCTGGAAGACGACGAGCCAGACTCGCTCGAAGAAATCGGAAATGAGTCGTGGCCTGTTGACTCTCCCAGCCATCAAACCAACTTTGCTGTATCCGCCCATCGGCGAACATAAAGCCAATATCTGCCACACCACCACCGTAGGTATAGGCCGCAAAGTAGTTGGTAACCGCTTCGGAGCCCAATAGCTGCCGGTCCACCGCCAGGGTCCAGAAATGGTGACCAAGTGGGTCGAGGCCGAAGACCGAAAATCCCACGGCCGGATCGGTCCCCACGACCGCCGAAAAATCAGGCAAAATCGCACGGGGTCGAGCAAGCCACAATAGAGGAGGATCCTCCATCGGCTGTGCCCCATAGGAAACGCGCAGATCTGTCGACGGCTGTTGTACTGGAGGTGGAGAAGGCAGTTCGTACGGCACCCCGGTCGCCACAGGTCCAGCCACATGGTTCAAGGACCATCCCTGGCCACGCATGGCTGTGAGCCATATTCCACGTGACGACACGGGTATAGCCTGACCAACCCCACCCAGGCTTCGCGTCCATAGCCGCATGGACGGACTGGAATCTCGGATGTTGAGTTGTACGGTCTCATACACATCGTCGACCACGGTGGTCACAAATATACTCGAATCATCTTCGGAGAATCGCGGGAAAACCATCGGCCAACGGGAGCGCAACAACGTGGTTCGACGTCCGGTGGCGGTATCCAATAGTATCAGCCCACTTCCTTCAGAATCGGCCGCCACAAATACGATCTCAGAAGATTTATTTGCCCATCGGGGCATATCAAGTCGATGGTCAAGATCTCCCTTCACCAGGCTCAGAACAGCCGCTCCTGGGCCATCAACGGTCACAATAGACGTCTTTCCAGATCGACTCTGAATCGCGAGAACCGGCTTGTCCGGATAGCGATGTGCATCGGGGCGATCAAGTCGAGCCCCATCGGTCCACCAAACCCCAGGCTCGCCGGTGAACATATCGTACGCGACCAGATCGCCAACAACTCGAACCACATCGGTCGGGTTTTGCAGAGCCACCAGAGCCTGTCGTCCATCGGCTGTAATGGACACTCCCGTACAGCCTCCATCGCATCGTTGGCGCCATAGTAAACGGCTGGAATCCAGGGATCGCATCTTGATCTCGCCCTGTTCATGGCCCGTATTCTCAAGGTAGACGAGGGCATTCCGGCGCGGAACAAACTCCAGGCTGCCCAGGAAAACGGCGGGCTTGGACCATACGGTACCTTCATGAATCTCGCGTGCATCGCGATGTTGTTTCGCGGCCTTGATCTCCCCACGTCGAAACGCTCCATAGAACGAGACGAAATCCTTCGACGCGATCTTCTTCAGGACAGAGTTGAACCGGAAGGGCATGAGACGGCTACCATACTCATCTATGAATTTGGCCAGGGTTCGGGCGCCTCCCGTTTCCCGCGCAAGATGGTCCAAAAAGGCCGACCCCAACATATAGGGAGTGGATCCCCCTGGAGGGTACAGCGGCGATGAGGTCAGCCTGTCTATCGGAAAATCCGGCCCCTCAAGCCAGGTAATGCGACGACGCCCCTGGTACCTGGGATGGAATAGACGTCCCGTATTCGGTTCGGACGACTCCAAAAGGGTCGCCAGCCCCTCTACGAACCACTCGGGAACAAACTGATTCGGAAAAAACTGCGGTCCTAAAGCCCGATTCAAAAACTCGTACACACCACCCGACCGTATCAGATGCGAAATATGGACAAGTTCGTGCTGGACAAGCCGGTCAAGCCAGCGCCCAGGCCCGGCCAGGGCACTCTCAAGTCTGGGCGGATAGGCGAATAGAGTAATGATCGGATACGGATAAACCTGGGCACTGCCATTCGCTGTATCCACATGATCCGTAAGCACGATGGTGAGTTCTTGATTGAAACGCCAGCCAAAGACCGTCTCTATTCGACGCGTTGCGCGCTGAACCGACGGTAGAATCCGGCGTGCTAACTCCTCGTCAACCGCATCGAAAAGGACCCGTACTCTACCCTGTTGAATGGACCGCCAGTTCCGATCTGGAGCATCGGCCCCGAAACCATCGGATATCTGGGCACAAAAAAGCGCCAACACCAGACAGAACCGGATGGATGGTCTCCAACACCCCATGATTCCTGGCCCCTACCGGTTTCGATGATCAGGGGGATGGGCTTGGAAACGTGGCGACGGTCATAGGGCCTTGCGGTGGAACCCAGGTTCGCGTGGAGTCGTCTCTGGAAGGCGCAAATGTCCCCGTCAAATCCGTCGGTGCCATCGTATTCAGGTCGAATGTCCCATTGCGGGTCTGAATCATATGCACCACCTCTCCTTCGTCCATGAAGGTGAATAATAGCCCCGGACCATCGGGGAGCTGGATTCGTTCTACTCGTTGCAGCTTGCGAACCGCAGCCGTCCTTGTGGCCGGCTCTCCCAATCGTGTTTTCCGGAGACTCGCCGTCCGAATGGAGTTGTCCGTCTCGACCTCGGTTTCCGAGGCCGTTTCCGGCCCAGGAACGGGCTTGGTATCCAGACGACGGCCAAATGCAATCACCAATAAGATGGCAGCAGCCAACCCCACAAAACCAGTAACAACAATCCGCTGGCTTCGATGACTGCGACTGCGACCATCCGAGCCGCCATAATTTTCCTCAGACTGCATCCGAACCCAGCCTCGCAACTGGCGCTCGAGATGGGGAGGTGCCTGGCAATCATCGGCCATTGAGGACTTCAGCAACCGCCGGAGAGTGGTCTCTTCCGAGAGGGTGCGGCCACATTCCCCGCAATCGCGGACATGCGTACACACCTGGCTATGCTCAGGCTCATCCAGTTCTCCATCCATATAGAGAAGAAGAAGCGGCCGTATGGTTCTACAATCGTTGCCCATGCCATCCTTCCAATAACAACTGTTCAACCTTTTCGATTGCCCAGCTATTCCCAGTACGAAACCCGCTTCGCGCCGTTGGAATCAAGCTTGTCATATTCTGTGAATTCAGGCCAGCAAAGCTCGCGTCATTCTACCGCAAGGATGTGAACCTCAAGGTCCAGGGTCTGTCCGGCTAGGGGATGATTAAAATCGGCAACGATCGTGTCGTCTGTCGACTCTATCACTCGAAAGCTGACGGGCAGCCCGTCTTCCGTCTCCGCGTCGTATCGTTCCCCCTGCACCAACTCCGCATCGTCACCAAAGGCGGTCTTCGGAAGGGTTTGTACAAGCTCTGGACTGCTCGGACCGTAGCCCTGGTCCGGATCGACCGAAAAACTGACTTGATTCCCCGGCTTTTGCCCGGTCATAGCCTCCTCAAACGCCGGAAATACCTCCTGGCTTCCCACAACGAATTCAAAGGGTTCCTCCTCTGGGGTACGGTCGATCTCCGTGCCATCTTTTAACCGCATGATGTACGAAACCGTCACTTTTGAGCCGATCCCTATCATCGTTTTATCTTCCATTATTCGGTAGTGGACTCGCCAAACACGAGTACATAGTGTGTTGGGTAGATGTCCCAGCTTTCTTCAAACGCAAAGCCGGCCGCCGTCACAAGATCGCGGGTCTGTTCCATCGAGATCCGAGCGTCAACCGCTGGACCCACGGCCATTGGATCACTCGATTCGCTTAGATTCCAGCCAATGACAATCAGTCGGCCGTTGGGCCGAAGAACCCGTCGAACTTCGGCCATGACGGCCGCAGCATCATCCCTGGCATGGAGTTCATCGGCTATATTTGCCAAATCAACAGAATTTTCTGGTAACGGGAAGTTACTGGATTCCGTCCCCACTGGAATGACCCAACCGGTGAGATCTTCGTCTTCGAGCCGATCCTTCAATGCCGCGAGCCCTTCCCCACCACAGTCCACAGAGAATACCGTCCCGGTTCCACGTAATAGCTGTCCTACAGGTACCGCAAAATGCCCCGAACCCGTACCGATATCCGCGAATATCATGCCGTGAACCAGAGGAAGATGCTCGATAAGTTCATCCACCGGTTGCCAGTGATCCCGTGACCGCTCCTCTTGACCCGATGTAGTTTCAGTATGTTCTTCCATCCTATCCTCCCGCTACTGGACCGTTTGCGTCTTCTAGCAGGCCTTGTTACGGATCTCAATGTTCGCATAATTGATCACCAACTCCTTCAGACCATCGATCCAATAACCGGATAATGAACAGCAACGACCCATCCCAAAACCACTCGGACTCGTCGGATACCAGTCGGTCCACCGTACAGGTGTGGATCGATCGGCGACCAATTTTTCTGGTGATCGTGTCTCGTTTTCGGAAACAGCTGATAGGCGCACTTCTCCTGGCCCTGTTCCTTGGCGCCTTGAGCCTGGATCCCCCCACCGGACTTAAGCCAGATGGCTACCGTGTGATGTGCTTATTCGGGCTATGCGTTGTCCTATGGGCTTCCAATCTCATTCCCCTGAGCATTACCTCGCTGGTGGCTATGGCGGGAGTCCCTTTGCTCACCGATATCGAAACCGCAGAAGCCTACCGCTACTTTGGACACCCGGTCGTTTTCTTCGTTCTCGGCGCCTTTATTCTCGGAGCCGTTGTTGTCAGCTGCGGCTTATCCACCCGTATCGCTGTCTGGGTGCTTGGACGTTTTGGACGAACACCACGCCGATTGGTGTTGGCTATTTATGGCCTCTGTGCGGGACTGTCTTGTTTCATGAGCGAACATGCGGTGGCGGCGATGATGTTCCCTATCGTGGTTGAGCTTGTACGGGGCTTGAACCTGAAGACTGGGCGCAGCCCCATGGCCAAAGCAATGTTCCTGGCCATGGCCTGGGGATGCATTATCGGTGGAACGCTTACCGTTCTCGGCGGTGGACGTGGTCCCCTTGCAATCGGCTTTCTGGAGGAGGCAACCGCAAATACCGAGACCATCTCGTTTCTCGGGTATATCGCCTATGGCCTACCCCTGGTACTAATTCTCCTGGCTGTCGGGGCCCTCGCCTTATGGGTGTTCTTCCCACCCGAAATCAGTTCGGTGGACAGTGCACGAGAGCGGTTACACCGCCAGGTCGATCTATTGGGTAAGATCTCCTGGCGTGAACAGGGTGTCGCGCTGGTGCTTCTCACCACCATCGGCGGATGGATCCTACTGGGCCACGGTGTAGGGATGGCGAACATCGCGATCTGTGGTGTAGCAGCTCTGTTCGTATTGCGGCTCGCGTCCTGGCGGGAGGTGGAGGAGAACGTAAACTGGGGCATCATCTTGACCTATGGCGGTGCAATCTGCCTGGCCGGTGCTCTAATGAGCCCAGAAATTGGTGCAAAAGATTGGATTACGCAGAAGCTTGCGCTCCAAGAATACAGCTCCCCCACCACCTTTCTGCTCGTCGTGGGCGCACTTGTCGTGATCCTTACCGAATTCATGAGCAATTCCGCCGTTATCGCCATTCTAATGCCGATGGCACTCGCCATCGCTCCGGCCGAGATTGATCCCAGAGCCGTCACCATGGCCGTAGTTCTCCCGTCGAACTTCGCATTCATGTTGCCCATGGCAACGCCAGCTACCGCATTATCCTACTCTTCGGGGGCTTTCCGGCCCTTTGAAGTTATGCGTTTCGGCCTGTTACTCGACCTGGCAGGCTATCTGTCTCTCGTATTTCTTGTCACCGTGTATTGGCCTGCCACCGGCCTGCTCTAAGCAACCCGTACACCCCCAAAGGACTCTCTTCATGAGCCAGCCCACTCCAGCTACGGTTATCTACCTGATTACGCCGGCCTGCTCGTCGTCAACCGCGGGTATCAGCCGCGCCGTTACGGAGGCGGGGGCCGGTGGTCAGGTCGTAATCGCCTATGCCCACGATCCCCGACATGAAGACAGCTTGAAGGAGGCTCTCAGCTCCGGCGCGTTCGTGGGACTGAAACAAGTGGAAGACGTGGCACACGCAGCCTGGGAGTCGGTTGAATCCGTGGGTAAAGATGCCCTTGAGGACGCCCAGAAGACGGCCGAAGGAGCCGACGTCTCCCTCACTCTGAAGATCATTCGTGGTCCGCTGGTCGAGGTTGTCCGAGAGCTCAACCTGACTCTTGGAGCCAAATCGCTGGTGGTAACCATTCCGGCGAAAAGCGCATTGGGGCGTTGGTTATTCCTTCCGCGCGCGGTCCGTCAGCTACGCAGAGAATTGAATATCCCGGTCATCGAAGTTCCCGCGTAGAGCGACCCGATTCGTCCCAGACGATCTCAGTCCACCCGCTTGCCCAGGAAGTCCGCGTCCATATGGACAACGTCACCATTGAAATCAATGGAGGCGTCCCAGATACACATGGTTCCTTCGGTTCCAAACTGGTCGATCCACTGATCTTGATTCACGTCAAAGAGATGACATGGCTCCTTGGTGCCAATGACAAAGGACTCACCCGAGTCGGCATCAAGGCCCATAAGCTGACCACGAATCGCCGTACCGGCCAGGGTGGTGATCGTCGTGCAGAGACTCTCTGCAGTCGACTGCCACACCGGCTCGACCTGTGCTCCAAGATTCTGGCAACAGATCCCCTGGACCGCACAACCCTGTCCTCCCAGGAGGGTCCCCAGGAAGTCCTCCCAGGTGTCCACATTGGGATCGCTCATCACGGCCGGGATCACGACCTTCTCCAGCAGGAAGTTGAGAAGAATCCCGTACTTCAGATTCACGGAATGCGGGTCAATATCGATGGTCTCAAACTCATTTACCGTCGCCGTGAAATGACCCGTAAGAAGATCGGGATTCAAATCGGGCAATGCGTACAAGGAGTAGGACTCCCAGCCACATGTGCCGTCGTCTGGCGTCGGACAATTTTTGCCCAGAGTCCAACGATAGTTCAGCGTATGCCAGATTTCCTTGGTATCTGCTTCCGTCAGGAGTCCGCTCGGATCGGGCTCAGCCAGAATCTCGACCGTGCTTTCAAAGTTTAAATCCTTCAACAGATCGCGCACATCCTGACCCACATCGAAGATGTCTTCGGCCAGAGTCTCTTCAATAAGAATGAATACGATCTGATCAATGATATCCATGACCAACGGTACCCAGCCTTCGAGACAGGTTCCGACCGGCTCCAGGCAGGGATTTGCCGGGTCCTGGAAGATCTGACTGCAGAGATCCTGGAGTTGTGTTTCTCCAAGTTCACAGGTCAGCAGAAGCAGTCCACCCGAGGGATTCTCAAAGAGTTCCAGAATACCGTTGATGATACCCTGTGCCTCTTCCGGCACCATTGTGATGAGATCGAAGTAGTTCTCAAATTCATAGAGGCCCTGAAGCTTCGGGGGAATGTCTTTCAAGACCAGGGTAAGCTGATTGCTTGCGCCATAGGCTACTTTCACCTTACTGGGGTTCTCTGTGCCATCTTCGCAAGCCCACGCCAGGGGCGGTCCGTCTACCTCGTGCCCAACTGCAACCATGGTGTAGTTCTGCGGTGAATCATTCTCCAGGTCCGGAAAGACAGGGAAATTCACGCTATAGGGGAGCGGCTTGATGGGGTACTGTCCCAATTCCGCGGTGGGCAGATTGGTCACATCCAAATCCGCACAGTTATACGGCTTCTCCGCCGTCTGCCGGAATAGAAGAACGTCGGTACCTTCCAGATTACGGCTGCCCTGATATACCAGTAGGATGCTCAGGGGCATGGTCCCTTTGGGTGTAACCGCTACATCGAAATAGATGGGCGTCACAGATGGAGCGCCATCGACCGAAACCGCGATACGTACCTCGCCGACGGTATTGAATCCTTTGACTTGCGTCACTGCGGCCCCGGTGTTGTTGGAGGTCGCGGTCTTGGCCGTCAACTGAACCGTGGTTTCCTGGCCCTGAATAATCTCGTAGCGAACGGTCGCATTGGGAATGGGACCATCCGCACCGACATACAATACCTCCAACTTCTGGGTGGAGTTGTAGGATAAGTACAGGGTGCACGTATCCGTACAGGGCTTGTCGTCGTCGCCGACGGGCTTCACGAAACTCAAGGCACCAATCTGGCCGTTCGGAATATCACCTTGGGAACCATCCATATTGGAGCTGGAATCCGACGGATAATTCTGGAAATCCGACTCGGAACTTCCACACGCCGTTCCGGCGACCAGGAATCCCAGGGTACATATTGATAGCAGAGCACGTAAACGAATCATCAGAGAGCCTTCTTTTTGGTTCGAATTGGGATACATAAACCATCCCCAGAATTAGCGCCGGGTACATACCATAAAACCGGGTGGATCCAAGGGTGGAGATCAGGTAGCGCCCGCGTTTTGGGCTGATCCCCTTGCAGCTTCAGGGAACCATGATGAAAAACACGGCCCATCAAGAAGCAATTCCCCGGGCCGAACAAGGCGCTCAACATCAGACCTGCACACTTTGTTCCCAATCCCAGAAAATACATCGCCTTTACATCGTACTTTCGATTGGAATACAGAAGCGGTTCTGATATCGACAGGCCTCGCTGCATTCGAAGGAAACACAAGCCGATGGCACAATACGACCAATTCTACCGAACCGCCTTTCTCCTGCCGCTGGCACTGCTACTGGCCGCGTTGGCCGGATGTTCGGGGACATCCACAGTGTCCAACGACGCGGGCACCGATAGCCTGGAAGACGTGGCGGCTGAGGTCGACGCCGGCCCTATCTTGCCCAATGACTGCACATCGGCCCTCCCGGCCGGCTTTGCCCGGACCCGGACAGTTTGTCCCGAAATGATGTCCGACGACCCCATGTCAGGGGCCTTGCCGGACGACCTGGTACTCGAAAACAGCCATGCACGCTACATCGTTCGAACTTCCACTGCTGACGGACTGTTCATACTCGGTTCCGGGGCTGGAGGCGTGGTCGATGCCCATCCGGCGGTGGACGGCGTCTACCGAAGTGATCTCGATCCCCTACAAGAGCTGATCCCTGCCTTCGGGATACGTACTCTGGCCAACCCGGTTGTATCCTCTGGCTCGGGCGAAGATGGCGAAGCGGCCTTTATCAAGGTCTCAGGCGATCTGGTCCCTCTACCCGTTATCGATTCCGTTATACCGGGTTTGGGCCCGAGCGGCGTAGGTACCATCACCTGGACCCTTGATCCCGATGCGACCCGTCTCCATATGTTCCTCGAGGTTGTTCCCGATGAAAACAACGCCGCAAAGGCAACCGTCTGGCTGGGCCTTTTTCATGGTGGGAAGCTCAAGCCCTATATGGATGGCCTGGGGCTGGATGTTGACCTTTTTGGTGCCACGAATCTGCTGGCCGGTGTTCACCCATCGGTCTCCCTCGGCATCTACTCCGCAGACCCACTTACGGTGATAGGTACAGGTGGTCTGGTGCTGGCAAAGCTGGCTACGGATGTGGCGAATACCCAGGAAACGGCCCAGGCCGAAGCCTACTTCTCGATTGTGCCGGGTCATCTGAGTGCTCTACGGTCAGCGGTCGGGCTGGACTCGAATGCAAATGCAACGGTCGGCGTAACGGTAGCCAACCTACCCGATCCTCTGCCAGGACAACTCCAGATCGAGGCTCGTCCCCAGGAATCAAGCGTAACGCAGATCATTGTATATTCCCCGGATGGGGCCACTGCGCTGCAGTTACCCCTGGAAGACCACGAAATTCGAATCGGCTGGGTCGGAGGACCCACCGCCGACTTTCAGCTATTCGAGATACACGGAGATATGGACATCGAGTTGTCTCCCCCGCCCGTCGGAACCCTGGAGCTGTCGGCCATCTCGTCGGAAGACGAGGCGGATGGGGTCGCTGCGCGAGTACTGCTTTATAAGGATGGCGCACAGCTCAAACGAACCAGCGTCGGCCCAGCCGCCCCCACGTTCGTGCTGGTGGAACCGGGTAGCTACAGCGCCCTATATACTCGGGGACATGAATTTGAATTCGACCAGATCGACAATATCGAGGTGGAAGCAAACGACGTCGTTTTCGTGCAGGGCAGCCCCGAACGAGTCGTCGACACAACCGGATGGGTAGCCTGTGATTTCCATCTGCATTCGGAATTTTCCACCGACTCCCAGGTTCATCTACGGCAACGGATCCTTGAGGTGGCCGCCGAAGGGGTGGAGTTTGCCGTCAGTACCGACCACGATTTTGTGACGGATTATAGCGGCATCCGCGATGACCTCGGACTGGCCGGGCATCTGGGCGTGGCCAATGGTGCCGAAGTAAGCGATGCAATGCATTTTCATGCGGCCTCATGGCCTCTTACGATCCAACCCGATCTCTCGGGGCATGGCACGCCCATGTGGTATCAGAAAACCCCGGACGAGATCTTCTCGGAAATGGGGATGCTCAATCCAGCGAGGATCTTCCAGCTGAACCACCCACGCGGTTCCACCGGTTGGCTCAACAAGATCAAATACGATCCCGACACCGGTCTTGCCGAAGCCTCCGCCAAATCCCTGAAATACCCCGACGACACACCACTCACCGGCCATCACTTCGACGGTATCGAGCTCTACAATGGCAAACGAGTGGAAGACCTCGAGGAAGTGGTTACGGACTGGCTAAGCCTGATCGCCCAGGGAATTATGCCGGCTGGAACCGGTACCAGTGATTCGCATTCGTCCGGCGGCTATCCGGGAAGTGCACGCACCTATGTCTGGGTGGGAGAGGAGCCAATCGACGACCAGCTCGAACCACAGATCCGCCAGAGCATAATCGAGGGACGTGCATTCGCAGTTGGCGGAGCATTCCTGGATGTCTGGCTTGTGGGACCCGAAGGGGACCCATCACACGCCATCCGCGAGGTCCGCCACGAAGCTACCGACCTGGCCCGCGTCCGGGTCCGGGTCCAGGCTCCCTCCTGGATGCCAGCCCAACGACTCCGAATCTACCACAATCGAAATGTAGTCATCGATATGCCCCTGGAGAGCGAACATGGCCCCGGGGCACCGGTGATACGCCTCGACAACGTTTTTGAGATTCCCGTCGAAGGCGACAGCTTCTTTGTGGCCCGGATCGATGGAGATAGCCCTCCGCACCCGTATATGAACAGCGCTCCCATAAGTATTTCGGGAGTCCTGCTTCTGGATGCGGATAACGATGGGACCTATACCGCGCCGGGGCTGGAGCCCTAGAAACGCCCATCAGGTGAAGCGTACGTACTCGCAATCCTGTGGCTGTCCGTTGACGCCCTTCGCCGGCGCCGCGATCCAATTGGCCATCTTGCCGGGCTCGTACACCTTGGCCATCAGAGATTTCACATAATCCCGATCCGCTTCGGTGGGAAGAAATGTGTCACGTTCTCTCTGCCAATTCTCACGCGTGGTCGGAGTGCCATCGGGTAGGGCCGAAAAGCCCATGAAGACGCCCTGTAGACGGTTGAATCGCGCCGACGGAAGGCTCAGACGTTCCGACCGCCCTGCTTTCTCCAGGCTCTTATTCCAGCGACCAAGTGCGCGTTCACAGTCGTTTCGGTAGGAATCCTGTAACACCGCGTTCATGGCACGGCGCATGGGGATATCCTCCATCATAACGCCACCTTTATCGTCGGGCCGATCCAGCGAATAACTTTCGCCCAGGGCCACATGATCCTTATACCGTCCTTTTGCCTCTTTGTAGCGCCCCTTCAAGCCGGTCGCGAAATAGGTGGCGGCGTTGGATGAATCTTCGCCTCCAAAAAGGTCCAGAGATGCCGAATACCATTCGTTGATGTACCGCTGGATGATATCGAGAGGTATGCCGCCCAGGTTCCGCACATCGCCGTTGGGATCCTGTGTCATCAACTCTGCTGTACGGCGGACGACTCGATTCACCCCTGATTCTCCCACGAAGAGATGAAACGCTTCTTCGGTGAGCATGAACTGGGTCGCCCGAGCCAGGGGATCAAATGCGCTCTCGGCCAAAGCCGCGAGCTGGTACTTTCCATCGCGGTCCGTGAACATTGCAAAGCAGAAAAAGCTCAGCCAGTCGTCAATGGGCTTATTGAAGGCTTCCAGGATCCGCGGTGAGTCTTCGTTGCCAGACCGACGGACCAACATATCTTCGGCTTCCTCCCGGCCATCTCGCCCAAAATAGCCGTGCAGAATGTGCACCATCGCCCAGAGGTGCCGCCCTTCTTCTACATTGACCTGGAAGAGATTGCGCAGGTCGTACAAACTTGGAGCGGTTTTCCCAAGCAGACGTTGCTGCTCCACCGACGCCGGCTCTGTATCACCCTGGGTCACAATAATCCGCCGCAGTTCCTTCCGGAACTCACCGGGTACTTCATTCCAGGCGGGCTGTCCGTAGTCATCACCAAATCCGATGGTCTGTTCCGTCGCACGAGGTGTAAGAAAAATCCCCCAACGATACTCGGGCATCTTCACATAATCGTAATGAGCCCAGCCTCCTGAATCGACACTGATAGCCGTACGCAGATAGATATTGTCTGCCTGAAAACCCTCCGGCCCCATCTCCTGCCACCAATCAATATAATTGGGTTGCCAACGAAGAAGTGCCTTTTGGAGCTTCCGATCGCTGCTCAGATCCACATTATTGGGAATGGAGTCGAATCGACTGATGCTCATATCATGTTCTCCTATAGTCGAACTCGGGCCGTTCGGGATCACCGTACAGCGTCAGAGCTCCTTTCTCTCCGGTGGCATTCGGGCGGATGAAGATCCAGTTCTGCCAAGCCGAAAGTCGTCCAAATATCTTGGTTTCCATTGTTTCCGGTCCTGCGAAACGAAGGCTGGCTTCTGAGCCCGTCAACGCGTCGGGGGACATGCTGGCCCGTTCTTCAATGGCCAGACGTAACTCGTCGTCCCAATCGATGTCGTCGAAAACGAATGTCACCAGACCAAGCTCATCGGCTTCGTCCGAATCCAGTGCATCGGTCTGGGCCGTCAGATTCTTCGCATGTTCGGGGGCTCCGAGAAACCGGGTTTCCAGACGAGACAAGCCATTCCCCATCGGCAGTAGGCCATGATTCAGTGCGCTTAGCTGAATCGCCACACCCTCTTCTTCCAGCATATAGCTGCGGTCGGCCGAGAAGGCCAACTCTAGAAGAGAACCGCCAAAGCACGAACCTTCGTCTATCAACGCGAAGAGACTCTTGCTGGTCAGATCGAGTCGCTTGAAAACGCGCTTCATCAATAAGATGACCTCGTTCACAAACCAATGGTCGCGCCGTGCCAACATGGCCTCATCAAGAGCGTGTACGGTGTCTATGTTTCCGCGCGTCTTCAAAAGAACCAATCCGATCTCCGGGTAGTTGAAGCGAAGACGACACAGAACATCGTCCAACTCACGGAACATACGCAGGGGATACCAGCCAGAACCCAATTCCGTGGGCTCGCCCGGAATATCCGGAAGTTGATCCGGAACCGTGATCCGAAGGGTCGCGGTTCGGCTGATGGGCCCAAACCGGAGATCTACATATTGATAATGAACGCCATCCTCGTCGATGTCCGGCACAATGGAATCCAGCTGAATACCACTGCGTTCTGGATGTCCTTCGCCCGCGATCTCCGCTATACGCGCCGCGACCTTCTCATCGAATTGCGAAGACGGAAACGTCCCATCCACAAGATTCCACTCCACCGCCTTTCGTCCCTTCAACCCCTCGGCCAGGGTCACAAACACATCGGAACGATCCCGGCGGACCATGCGCTTATCGACCAGTCGGGTCAGGCCACCGGTTCCCGGTAGTACCCCCAGATAGGGGATCTCCGGCAGGGCCACAGCCGAGCGTCGATCATCGACCAGGTAGATCTCTTCACAGGCCAGAGCCAGCTCATATCCGCCGCCGGACGTGATGCCGTTTAGAACCGCCACGTAGGTCTGGCCGCTAAATTGGGTGGCGTCTTCGATCCCCAGCCGGGTTTCATTGGTATACTTACAAAAATTGACCTTGAAGGCGTGGGTAGCCGAGCCCAGCATGAAAATGTTCGCGCCGGAGGAAAATACGCCGGGTATCGCACTCGATACGCTCACCGCACCAACTTCGGGATGTTCAAACCGGATACGATTTACCGCATCCGCCAACTCGATATCTACACCCAGATCGTAGGAGTTGAGCTTCAGCTCGTACCCCTCCCAAAGCCCTTGATCTTCTTTGATGTCGAGCTTTATGGACGCAACACTACCGTCCACATCCAATTGGATATGGCGGTACTTCGAGGGATGGGTATCGAAGGAAATGTTCGAAGGAATCTTGGTCTTTTTTGAAGTACTCATGGAGGTATTTCTACCCAAAAACACCACAATATGCAAGATATTTCTTTACAATAAAAAGAAGATGCACTATATTTCGCTTCATGCCGCAAACCGAACAACAAAATGTCTTTCCCATCCTGGCTCTTGTCGGACGACGGGTACGTCGGCTTCGAAACCAACGTAAGATCACGGCCAAAGAGCTTGCTGTCTCGTCCGGGCTGAGCCCGCGCTTTATTGCACAGCTGGAAGCGGGACAGGCGAATATTGCCATTGGACGGCTGGCTCGAGTCGCACAGGCTCTAGACGTTGATGTCGAACAACTGGTGCATGATCCCAGCAAGCATACCGGTCCGTTTGCCGAGCTCCAGGATCGCCTGGAACGCTGCACGCCGGACCAACTCGAGACCTGTCTATCGAGTCTTCGACTGATTCTTGGAGAGTTATCCACGGACGCCATCGCATTGGTCGGGCTTCGAGGGGCCGGGAAAAGTACCCTGGGACCGATGTTGGCCGCGGATCTGGGGCTTATATTTGTAGAGCTGGACGAAGCTGTTGAGCAACGGGCCGGGCTTACCTTGTCGGAGATTTTCGCCCTCCACGGCGAAGAGTATTATCGGCGCCTGGAAGTGGAATGCCTGGTAGAGCTGCTGGCGCGCGGCCAGGGGATTATCCTGGCACTATCCGGTGGGCTGCCCCAGAATGAGCGCGCCTGGAGCCTGGTTCGGCGGCGATGTACCACCGTATGGCTACAGGCCAGCCCCGAGGACCATATGAGTCGGGTCCTCGAACAGGGGGATCACCGCCCCACGGCCGGTCGCGAGAATGCCATGGCGGAACTTCGCTCCCTGCTATCGTCACGTGACCCCTTCTATCGTCAGGCGGCGGTTACGGTCGATACGTCGAGCCAGGATCTGAACAATCTCCGAGTAACCCTTGCCACGCGCTTACGAAAGGCCGGGTTCGGGGTCTGAATCCGGCTCTACGGATTACAGAGATCTCCGGCACTATCGAGGAAGGTCCAGAACACCCGTGGATACCGGTAATCCGTGGTTGCGCCTGTTTCGGGATCAGCCTCCGTTTCCCATTGCACATGGGTACCGATCAGGAGGACGCCATTTTCCGGCGTTGGAAACGCGCGCTGAACATGGGTATCACCAAAGCCAAAGTCGTCTCGGTTCCAGAGTTCGGTTCCATCACTTTCATCCCAGGCATAGGCAATGGGGACTTCTCCGGCCGATGTATAACTACTACCGACACCAATCAGAGTCCCATCCTCGGTACGTACCAGATCGAATAATTGGCTGGATAACCACTGTACCCCGTCTTCCATCTGGGGCTTCGTAACCCGGGATTCCCAGACCGTAGCCCCGTCCGCGGTAATCCGTCGTACAACAAAATGGTACCAGTAACTGTCATCGGGACGCTGTTCAATATAGTAGCCCAGGACGGCGAGATGCCCTCCCTCGAGAGCTTCTACATCAAAAAGCCGGAATTTAAGTACATCGTCGATTTCGGGCTGAAGATATAGGACATAGTTGATCGTCTCCGGCCTATAACGAAGAATCGCACCCACGGGATCTGCGCTGGCCCCTGGGTCCACTTGTGGAGCCCATCCAGCCAGGTAGTGGGTATCCCCTGACGTCGCCCAATCCCCCCGAAGAACAAGAGACTCGGTCCCAACGGATTCTCGAAGAATCGGCTCTATATGGGTCTCGCCAGGCCCCTCAAAACGAAAGGTGACCGCTTCCTTCAATCCTGCAACTGGATCCGAAACATACGCCAGAAGACGCCCGTCTTGACCCAATGGCGTGATAGGACGTCGAATCGAGGCATCTCCCCAACCCGATCCATTCAACATCGCCACGGAACCGAGATCACCCGATTGTGTCAAGGATGTAAGCCCAGGCCGGATATCGGTCTTTCCGCCCACCACCAGAAAACTACCCACCTGAAGGATGGCCTGCCCATTTCCACCGTCTCCCAATTCCACAGGTTGAACCCACTGCGGAACCCCCGCTTGGTTGAGCAATATCACTGCCTCGGTATCCACTTCACCGTTGTCGAGGCCGGTATAAAGAGCTATTTCTCCCGAGTGCAGATACGTGGCAGAGATCAGATCCGCGTCCTCATCTAGCTCGCCGTCAAGTCGCGGCGTATGGATACAGACCTCTCCTACACATCGGTCGATGGTACACGCGGAGGAGTCGGATTCGCATACAGCCCCGTCCGGCTTTCCAGCACAAGGATCCGCTGGGCCATCGTCCGTAATAATGATCTCCGAAGTCTCCGTCTCCGTTGTCTCCGTCGTCTCCGTCGTTGCTGTGATCTCGGTGGTTTCCGTTTCGATTGTCTCAAGGATCTCTGCAGGCGGATCCGTACCTTCCCCATCGGTGCAGCTCCCGGCCTCACAGGAAACAGCCACAACGACGTCGTCACAGCTCGTTCCAAATCCGAATATGACCAACGCTATAAGCAAACCATATCTCATCTCTGTTCTCTCTGGTGTCAGGTACATATAAAGAAACTACTCATCGTCAGAAATAATCCGATAGAGCTTTCCGGCCGCTACACATTCGGCCTTTGCCCCCTCACATAAATCGTCCTGGGAAATGCTCCTATTGTCTGCTGCTGCCCTATAGGCCGCCCGGACCACCGCGTTGCGAATGCTGCCACCGCTCAGTTCAAAGGAATGGGCCAGAATATAGCTGTCCACATCCTCTGACACCGGTGCTTCTTCCGGTAGATGATGCTCCCAGAGTCTCTCCCGCAGATCGGCCTCAGGAAACGAAAAATGCACTTTGAAGGACAAGCGTCGTTCAAAGGCCTTGTCTATACCCTTCTTGAGATTCGTGGTGAGAATGCAGATCCCGTCATGGCTTTCCATGAGCTGCAACAACACA
>CAUZEG010000064.1:0-17905 GCA_963578775.1 Myxococcales bacterium | reverse complement strand
CCGGCGATACGGATGACACCACGGATGCCACAACGGATGCCGACGAGCCCAGCGATGCGGGATCCGATATAGAAGAAGACACCTATACCCCGTTGGAGCTACCCGCCCCGATCGCCTGCGCCACGGATGTACAATGTCCCTCTCTTCAAACCTGTGACTCTGTCACGGGATTCTGTGAGTCGAGCCCAATCTGTATTTCTCATCTCGATTGCGCCGAGTCCTGGTGTGATAAGGGCAGCTGCTCGACCGAAGACCCTGCCTGCATGGATGGTGACGACTGCCCTTCCGGCGGAATATGTCACTCTCAATTCCATGTCTGTATCGATGCACTGCCCTGTGCCGAAGGCAGTGACTGTCTATCGGGGCATTGCAATACATTGGACCAGGTGTGTCAGGAATGCCTGAGTGATACGCACTGCCCGCCAAGCCGCCCATTCTGTAATCAGGGCGTTTGTATTCACCTGGGGTCCTGTACCAGCGATGAAAATTGTGATCCGGGGATTCCATGTAGTACCGGTCAATGCCTGATCCCATTACCCGCCGAGGACTACCTGGAAAACAACGATACGGCCGATACAGCGATCTCGGTATTAACGGCTGACTATATCGATCTCACAATCCACCCGACTGATCCAGACTACTATCACTACCACATCCCTGTGGACCAATCCCTATTGGTCGCGGTCAACGGTGCGAATCCCTTCGGCCAGTTATCGGTCCAGATCATCGATGAAGCCACGGGATTTGTTCTGGATGCAAGAGGTCATGCCACCACCTTCTCAAGCATGTTGGTTCCGGCTGCAGACATACCTCGTGATGTGCTCATCCTGGTAGAAAACCCCGCCGGTCAGGTGGGTACCTACGTCTTGAAGGTTGCCCTGACCAGCAAAACCACCTGCATGCCCGATGCGGGTGACTACCCCTCCGACAATAATGTCCTTGGCAAGGCCGAAGCTCTTGGCGGTCCCCATGTGCAACTCCTGGCCCGGGGGATCTGTCCCTCCGACACAGACTGGTACAAAACCACATTGGGGGAAGAGCAGGAGCTCGTCATATGGCTATGGGCAGAGCCCGGAACCGCCCCTCCGATCCTGGGCCTACGAGACGCGGCGGGAACCGTGGTCGATCTAGCCGAGGAACTCGGCCAACACCGCTACCTTCGCAAGCCAATACTTCCTCCTGGTGATTATTATATAACCATCCTCGGAGATCCGGTGGGTGAAAGTCGGCGCTACTCCATTAAAGTGGATCGTTGGGATAAGCTTGAATGCTCCCTGGATCCTCATGAATTTGACGATCTCGTTGATTTTGCGGCCGTTCAACCGGATATTCCGCCGGCCCTTACCCTATGCACAGATGACATCGATAACTTTCTTGTTTCGGTAGCAGCTGAAGAAGGGCTCAAAGTCACATTAAACTACAACAACTATTTCTCTACTCTGAAAATGGATCTGGTCGATCCCATCACCGAAATCCTCATCGCACAGGAAATCGGAGTATCCGAACCCAAGGGAGATCAGGTCCTTGAAATCCTACTTCCATCCGAACCCGAACCACGGGACTTTGTGGTGCAGGTCAGCCGAATCGAACCGGATGGTTTCGTTGGGCAAACGGGCTACACCGTCTCTTCCGAGCCGTTGATTGCAGCCTGTATCGAAGACGAAAACGAGCCAAACGATGATTTCGGATCGGCGAGCAGCGCAGGCGGGGGGCAACCACAACACGGCCAATTCTGCTCCAATAACCTCGACTGGTTCTTATTCAACACGAGCCTTGCCCCCAATGATCGCGTCACAATAGACGCCATTCAACCCATGGGAAGCTCACCATTGATCCTCGAGTTTCTCGATCCCACCGGAGAGAACCTGGTTGCGTCTGGAACCGGCACTGCGGACCTGCGCGGGGTCACCCTTACCCATACCCTGGCCGCCGACGCGGTAAGCGGTAAATACACAGTAAAGGTCAGTGGACTGCAGGCAAGTCCCTATGTGCTGTATCCGATTCGGGTAAGTGACACGAACTGTCCAGATGATCCCGAAGAGCCCGACGACTCCCCGCTCACTTCACGCCAACTGCTCAATGGCACGCCCTTAACCGGGTCCTTATGCAGCCAGAACTCGGATATGGCCTATATGATTCTGGACGATGGTCCCAGTGGAAACCTCCAGATCGACGCAGTGAAAGGTGAAGGTGCGACCCTTATCAAGATCTTCATTTACCTCTGGGATGAAAACCTTGAGCCCAAATATAGTAATAAGATTCAGACTTCCGGCGACAGTGGTTCCCATACGATTGATCTGGATGCACTGGGCCTGGAACCGGGGATATATTACCTGAACCTTTACCCGTTCAAGGCTGCTACCTATACGGTCAGCTGGTAAACGCGGTCCAGATCTCGTCCCATAACGGTGCACCCAACCAGTCCACGATAGCCGAGCGATAGGCCTCCGGTGGCGGTACACAAAAGGAAAGCTTCGAGCCGGTCTTGGGGTGCACAAAGGACAATGCACCGGCATGAAGCATAAGGTTGGAAACGCGCGATAGAATGCGTACCTCGTCCATAGCCCCCGGCGCGGCATATCTTGGATTTCGGGATTGGCCATAGATCGGATCGGCAATCAGGGGATGCCCCCCTTCGGATAGATGGACCCGAATCTGATGGGTACGTCCCGTCTCAAGGCGCACTCCGAGGATAAGGGCGGCCTGGCCCCGCGCCAATACCTCCACATGGGTTATGGCGGTGCGCGCTCCCACTTTGGAGGTAAACTTCTTTCGTTGTTGCGGATGCCGCCCGTACGGAGTCTCAAAACACGTTCGGTCTTCTAGTCTTCTGCCCCAACATACCGCCAGATAGCGCCTTGTTACGGCCCGAGTCGAGAAGCCCTCTTGTAGGATGCGTAGGGATTCAAGATTGCGGGCCACGACCATCAGTCCACTGGTGTCCCGATCCAGACGATGCACCAATCCCGGTCGTTCATCCGTCCCCAGGCCTTTCAGCTCGGGAATATGATGAAGTAGTGCATTGACGAGCGTTCCCCCACTATGTCCTGGTCCGGGGTGAACCACCATACCGGGTACCTTGTTGACGACCACCACATCCGCATCTTGATGGATAAAGTCGAGGTCGATGTCTTCTGGTTTTAATTCCGTTGGCTCCTCGGCCGGGACTTCAATATCCAGAATATCTCCACAATGCAGGCGTGTCCGTGACGGTTTTACAACACCATTTACCTGTACACTTCCCCCTTCAATAAGCCGTTGCAAGCGACTGCGACTACCCGCTGCGGAGACCAGATCCGGCTGCGTGTCGAGACGTCGTCCCTCATCCTCTTCGGAGACCTGGTATTGAAAGGTATCGGACATGGCTTTGAATCAAGCGATTTCACGGCCATTGTCAAGCACCAAACCCTGTGAAACAATCCAATGCCTTCCTTTTCAGGGTCGGGGTCATGGCCAAAGGGACCCAAATAACAACGCCGAGAGAACTGCCCCGGGTTGACCGGATGTTGGAGGTTCCATTCGTTCAGGCTCTTATCGAAGAGCACGGGCGGGCTCCAGTAACAACAGCCGTACGGAGGGCTTTAGATTGGGCACGGCACGAGCTTCAGGATCAGCCGATCTCGCCCACCGATCTACACCGCCAGGTGAAACTCGAAAGTGAATTGCTGGTGGGATCGGGCCTCCGCCCCGTCATTAATGGAACCGGTGTCCTTCTTCATACCAATCTGGGACGCGCGCCCATAAGTACCCATGCACTTCGACGAGCCGCTGCATTGGGACAAGGGTTTTGCAATCTGGAATTCGATCTTGCCGATGGACATCGCGGTGTCCGCGGCGGGGCCGTCCATTCACTGCTTCAAACGCTCACCGGTGCCGAAGCCGCTCTATGCGTGAACAATAATGCCGCCGCCGTATTGTTGAGCCTGGCCGCCATCGGGGCCAAAGGTGAGGTCATCGTAAGCCGCGGGGAGCTGGTGGAGATCGGCGGTTCCTATCGAATGCCGGATGTCATGCGTCTATCGGGGGCCAGACTCTGCGAAATTGGAACTACCAACCGTACCCGCGTAGAAGATTTTGAGGCGGCAATAGGGACTGATACCCAAGCTGTCTTGCGGGTCCATCGAGGCAATTTCCATATCGAGGGATTCGTACAGAGTCCCGATCTGGCCGACGTATGTGCCTGTGCCCACAAGGAGAACATTCCGGTCCTCGTCGATCTCGGCCATGGCTGTGTACAGAACCTGTCTCTACCGGAGGGTGATGGACTTCCTGCCACCGTGCAGGGATGTCTGAAGGCGGGGGCTGATATCGTCCTGTTCAGCGGCGACAAATTACTTGGCGGTCCACAATGTGGCATCGCCGTGGGCCGTACGGATTTGATCGAAACCATGCGTAAACACGCCTATTATCGAACGGTACGCGTGGGAAAAATGACAATTGGAGCCCTGGAGGCGGTTCTACGTGACCATATTGCAGGGCGGGTAGAGAACATTCCTGTCCTGGCCGCTCTCGCTCTCGACATAGAGGTCCTGAAGAACCGGGTCCAGACATTGATCAACGAATTTACCAGCCGCCATCCGGATAGCGGGGTCAAGCTGACTCCCACCACCTGTACCAGTGAGGTGGGTGGAGGTAGCGACGCCCGGTATCAGATCGACTCCTATGGCCTCACCATCGGACATGATGACCAATCCGCACAGGTGATAACTACGGTTTTACGGCAGGCAACTCCGGCTGTCGTGGCCCGGATCGAAGACGATACGGTCGTCATCGATCTTCGTACCGTCCAGGAGGCAGAGTTGGATGACCTGGTACAGGCCCTGGGTCAAATCGACGACAAGAAATAGCCCTCTCTACCCGTGCGTCGGTTGGCCGTGGTGCTCAATCCATACCTGCTTCGTTTCTTGTTCCATTACGCCATAGTCGTAAAAACGCTATAATCGTGCTCTAGAACATGCGGTGCTATGAGTAAGGACGACAAAAGACCGAACTGGGAGCTTGGGGTTGGCGTGAAAGAACGCGCCGAGTCGAAGACCAAGAAACCCCGGATGTACAAGGTGCTCTTGCACAACGATGACTTCACGACGATGGAGTTCGTGGTCCATGTGCTCACCGAGATATTTCGGCACAATCGCACCATGGCCACGCAGATTATGCTACATGTGCACACCAAAGGTGTGGGCGTATGTGGTACCTTTACTCATGACATCGCTGAAACCAAAGTTTCGAAAGTACGCGCCAGCGCCGAAAGTGCTGGGATGCCCCTGAAGTGCACCATGGAGCCCCAATGAAACTAAGCGAAGAACTGCGTATCTCGATCAATGTTGCGTTCAGTGAAGCGATCGCTCGAAGCCACGAGGTCTGCTCCACTGAGCACCTTTTCTTCGCGCTCTTGCACGATGAAGGGACCATGGAGGTGATCCGTCATTGCGGCGGTGACGTCGATGAACTCCGTGCGAAAACCGACGATTTCTTGAACAATCAGGTTGAAGCTCTTGACCAGGAAGACGACAAAGCACTTCACCCGGTGCCGAGCATTGGCTTTCAACGGGTAATTCAACGTGCTTCGGCGCACGTTGTTGGAGCAGGCAAAGAGTCGGTTTATGGCTACAATGTTCTAATCGCCTTCTATTCCGAGCCCGACTGCTGGACAGCGCATTTCCTGGAAGAGCAGGGGATCACGCGTTTGGACCTGGTCGCCTATATTTCCCATGGCACCAGCAAGATCGACGAAGAGACAATCCCCATAATGGCGGGTGATGGTGATGGTGCTGGGAGTATTGCGGAGCGTAAGGATCCCCTGGAAGCCTTTTGTGTGAACCTCAATGAACGAGCGAAAGAGGGCTTGCTCGATCCCCTGGTGGGGCGTGGTAAAGAACTGCAGCGTGCCATCCATGTGTTGGCGCGTCGTCGTAAGAACAACCCCATCTTTGTGGGTGATTCTGGTGTGGGGAAAACCGCCCTCGCGGAAGGGCTGGCCCAGCGGATTCATGAGGAGCAGGTGCCCGCGGCGATGAAAGACATCGTCATCTATTCATTGGATATGGGAAGCCTGCTCGCTGGAACCCGTTATCGAGGCGATTTCGAAGAGCGGATGAAAGCGGTCTTAAAACGGCTCGAGCGAGAGGATAGGCCAGTCCTCTTTATTGATGAGATCCATACTCTGATCGGGGCCGGAGCGACCAGTGGAAGCGCCATGGACGCCTCGAACCTTCTAAAGCCGGCGCTTGCTGCGGGGCAATTGCGCTTCATCGGATCGACCACCTTCGAAGAATACCGTCACTTTGAGAAAGACCGCGCCCTGGCCCGTCGATTTCAGAAGATCGATGTACTGGAGCCGAGTGTAGACGAAACAGTGAAAATTCTTGAAGGGCTTAAAAAGCATTACGAAGAGCATCATAAGGTGCGCTACACCAAAACAGCGATCCGAGCGGCGGCCGAGCTCAGCAATCGCCATCTGACGGACCGGTGCTTGCCGGACAAGGCCATTGATCTCCTGGATGAAGCAGGCGCAGCAGCTTCTTTACAGGGGCGTGCCGGTGGCCGTGTAGGTGTACACGAGATCGAAGCTATCGTCTCGACCATGGCCAAGATCCCTCCCCAGCGGGTGTCGCGCGATGATCGCCGCGCTTTGGAACAACTTGGGGATGAATTGAAGAAGATGGTCTTTGGCCAGGATGAGGCCCTCGACATCCTGGTGAGTGCGGTGCGTCTTGGACGCGCAGGCCTACGTTCACCGGAGAAGCCCATTGGGTCTTTCTTGATGACGGGCCCCACCGGTGTAGGGAAGACCGAGGCGGCGAAGCAACTGGCAGATTCCCTTGGGTTGGCCTTCATTCGTTTCGACATGAGCGAGTATATGGAGCGCCATTCGGTGTCTCGTTTGATCGGGGCGCCTCCCGGCTATGTGGGCTACGACAATGGAGGGCTCCTCACCGAAGCGGTCAGACGCACCCCTCACGCGGTGCTGCTCTTAGACGAGATCGAGAAAGCGCACCCGGATATCTTCAATATTCTGCTCCAGGTGATGGATCATGGAACGCTCACCGACAACAACGGCAAGAAGGCCGACTTTCGTCATGTGATCCTCTTGATGACCAGTAACGTGGGCGCCCGAGCCCATGAGAAGGGTTCCATGGGCTTTGGGGAACGTCGTGACCTGGGCCTTGATGATCGCGCCTACTCGAATATGTTCAATCCCGAGTTTCGAAATCGGCTCGATGCACGCATTCGATTCGCCAGGCTGAAGCCCGAGGTCATAGAGCGAATTGTGGATAAGTTCATCTGGCAACTTGAAGGCCAGTTGGCGGAACGGAAGGTGCTCTTAGAGCTCAGCCCCGAAGCTCGAAGTCTCCTGGCCCTGGAAGGTTTCGATGAGAAATATGGTGCTCGTGTCCTGGACCGGGTGATTCAAGAAAAGGTTAAGGTTCCACTCAGTGATGCGGTGCTTTTCGGTGCGCTCATCAACGGTGGTACAGCGCGCATTGAAGTGAAGAAAGGGGCGATCGTTGTGGAGTGTAAGGGGACTTCCCCAAAACCATCGAAAAAGAAGAAGCGGTCACGCAAGAAAGTCGACGCTTAGGAGCTAGACTTCTTTTTGTAGGGGCTGTGTTCGGCAAACATCTCTATCTCTTGTTGCGTTGCATGCGTCTCGTACAGGAGATTGCGTTCCACAGCATCGAGTAGCCCCTCGTGGCGCAGCCAATGCGCGCTGTAGGTTGCGGATGGGAGGAGCCCGCGCTTGATTTTGTGGGGGCCCTGAGCCCCCGCTTCGAAACGACTGTGGCCCATGGCGATGGATCGCTCGATAAGCTGATAATAGCAGAGCTCAAAATGGAGCCCTTCGTGAAATTCGTAAGCCCCCCAGTATCGACCATAGAGGTGCTGGCCGGCTTCAAAACTCAAAGAGGCTGCGACGGGCCGATCGCCATCTTTGGCCATGGCCAGGACCACGTGTTCTCCGTAGGTGGATCGGATCTGCTGGAAGAAGTCTTCCGTGAGGTAATCAAGCGCCCCTTTTCGTCCTGTCGTGTTGCGGTAGAAGCGGTATACATAGGCCCATTCGTCCTCCGAGAGCTCGTCGCCTCTTCGGGTCAGGATGGTGAGGCCGCTTTCGAGCGCTTGCCGACGTTCGCGCCGAACCTGTTTGCGGGCCGAGGCACGCATCCGCCCCAGATAGTCGTCGAAGCTCTGGTCACCTGCACCCTGCCAATGAAACTGAACCGTCAGCCGTGGTAGGAAGTTATAACCACGGGCCAGCGCCGCACGTTCATCCTCAGTGCAGAAGAGAAAGTGGATTGAATGAGCCTTTGATCGCTCCGCTACAGCCTGGACACCGGAGACGAGGGCATCAAAAACGGGACCCTCCACAGCGTCATCGTGGACCATCAGGCGTCGCCCACTTGCGGGGGTGAAGGGCACGGAAGAGACCAACTTCGGGTAGTAGGGAATGCCGGCGCGTTGGGATGCTCCGGCCCATCCCCAATCGAAGATGTATTCTCCATAGCTGTCTGACTTGAGATAAAGAGGGACGGCTCCCAGGAGTTTCTCCTTCTCACGGACCAGCACGTGACAGGGCAGCCATCCGGTCCCTGGACCTACGCTCTTGCTCGTCTCCAGCGCCAGAAGAAAAGCATGGCGCGTAAAGGGGTCGTTGGGTGACACCAGCGCGTTCCAGTCCTCTGCAGAGATCGATCCGATCTCCTTCACTACATGAATGGAAAGTTCCGACGGCATCATCCGAGAATCGGCCTTTGGCTCCGAGTTGGCAAGCGCATATGGCGCTGCATCAAATCGACGATAGGAACTAGCCTACCAGCGAATCGGTAGGAAGGTTTCCAATATTTCTGGTGGCTTCGACCGCAAATCATCACCTAAATGTCCCACCAGCCGGTCTGCCAGAGTCTCCTCGGTATGGACAAGATCGTATAGGGGATCCAGATAGACCCGGGCCTCCGGTTCGAAGTTCTTCAACCCCTCCGAGGCCAGTGCCAATAGTTCGCTTGCCACCCCCGCTACATCGTATCGACCATATCGAGCCTCAAAGCCCCGAGTGGCCAGATCGGTTCGCGCCTTTAAAACATCCTCGGTTGAGAAGGTCTTTTCGAGCCAGGAACGCAAGTCAGCTAACGCTGCACTATCGTAGGTAAGCCCTGTAACCAGCGCGGCCACCGAAAGCTGCATATCCTCGGGCACACAGTCGGCGGGGCGAAACTCAATATGGCCCTTGATTCGGACATCGTAGAACAGGGTAGACAAATGTTGGCGGAAATCGTCCAGCGTTGCACGGTGCTCGTCGAAGCCATCCTTTATAAACTCTCGAAAGGTCAATGAGCCGTTCAGGGCGATGAGTTCCCCCTTTCGCTGAAGGAAGAACATGGGAACATTGAGGGCAAAGTCGACATATTCATCCACCCCGAAATTCCAGTTCAGGAACTGGGCTGGAATACCACAGCGGTGCGAATCGGTGTTCTGCCAGATCGCAGCCCGATTGCTCCGGGCTCCATTGGCTCGACCGTTCAGATAGGGACTGTTTGCAAAGAATAGATAGGCAAACGGGACCACACGTAGGAGGCATTGGAATTTCTGTTGCAGATCAATCGGCCCGGTTCCATCCAACGTCACCTGAACCGAGGCACTAGTCTGCATCATACGCAACGCATCGCTCCCCCTCGTGGGTAGATAGGTCCGCATAAGGGTGTACCGTGGTTTTTCCAGAAAAGGCATTTGTGCCGGGCTGAGCAACGGCTGGACACCAAGCCAAAGCCAGCGAATGTCATGTTCCGCAGATAGTCGATCCAGAATATCGAAATACGTGCTTCGTGCTTTCTCAAGGGCCACCACACTCTTCTCGGGTGGGCCACTGAACTCAAACTGACCACCCGGCTCCACCGTAAGCGTCCAATTGGAAAACGCCACTCCGTGAAGAACGCCACCATCCTCCATGGGTGCGCCACCGAATCCGCTCATAACTTCGGTCAGCAGCTGATGCACGCTGGGCCCAATGTCCCCACCGAGTGGTGTTAGACCGGGAGCGACCAGCCCCAGAGCCTCCACTTCAAGACCAATCTGTACTTCTTTCTGGGTACAGGTCTTAGCCAGGACGTCCGCAATCAGATCCGACCGCGATGGACTTCGTTTCGCCGTCACCAATCTTGCTCCTAATCGATAAAGTCGTTATTGCGTTTCTTCTTTTTCTTACGGCGCTTTTTTTTCGTGGCTGGCAGTATCGGGGGCGGGCTCTCTTCGACCTCAGACTCTGGCTCCGGGTCCGCCGACCGGTCCAGAACAACGGTCTCCGACCAGGCGATCTCGTCGTCGATCACCGGCATGTCCCCGGTCAGCGCCTCTTCAGAATCTTGAAACGACGCGAGAGGCGGTGGTCCCTCCTCGGGAACTTCGTAGAGTTGGGTGTCCGCCTGGGCTATCTCCTCGTCAGATACGGAATCGCCCAGATCGTCCCCAAAACCGACTTCCTCCTCTTCCTCAGGTAGCTGTAGGGGCGGAGGTGTCTCATCCTCATCCGTCGCAGCCCCAGACTCCAGGTCTGAGGGTTCTTGCCCCAGGTCGATAGTATCTACCACGGTTTCGTCCAAACCAGTCGGCAGGTCTTCATCTTCCGATAGGAGCGGGCTTTCCATTACCACCGTATCTGCAACCAGATGGCGTTGCTCCGAAGCTTTCTCCAGGAGCGTACGATACTGGGCTGCCAACGCCTCGTTTGACGGAGGATTAGCATGGGTTTCAAGCAATGGAATAGGAATTTCATCGAAAATCATGGCTTCTCCCAATCACAAATTATCTTGCATGCAACGACCCGATATCAGGCCGCCCCAACCGCCTGTTGCACAGCCTCTACCAGGGCTCCTTCTAATTTCTCGATGGTGGCCAGATCTGCCTGATCAAGGCCACCACGGGCACTCCGTGCATTGCCACCGCCTCGGCCATCGACCGAAGTAAGCGCCTCACGCAGAAGATTTCCGGCGTGCAACGAATCGGTAAACGAATCCGATACACCAAGTGCAAGGGCGAGGCGCCCATTGGCTGCATTGGTAATCAACACCACGCCCCGATCGGCCTGGGATCGAAGTTCATCAAGCATGGGCAATAACGATTTCCCATCTGCGTCGGTCAATCGGAGGCCATGTACGGGAACCGAGTCAACCATAGCCAACTCCGTAAGATCTGTTCGCCCCGAAGCCTGTGCCGCAATCGCCTTTTCCAGAGACTTTTCCAGTTCACGTCGGCTCTTTAGAAGGCCTTTAACCTTGTCGGGCAGGTCTGCTACTCCAGAATTCAGAGCACGAGCCGCCTGTTGCGCTGCCCGCCGGATATCATGCACATGACGTAGAACCCCGTCACCGGTTCGGGCCTCAATACGCCGTACACCACTGGCAAGCGATCCTTCCGACGCCACGGCAAAAAAGCCAATCTCACCGGTCTGCGCCACGTGGATGCCTCCACATAACTCGATGGATGGCCCCATCTTTAGAACGCGAACCTCATCGCCGTATTTCTCTTCGAAGAAGGCCATTGCACCGCTCTTAACAGCGTCATCAAAGGACATGATATTTGTCTGGGCTTCATGGTTGGCCCGAACCAAGGCATTCACCCGGGCCTCGACCTGCTCTACTTCTTCGTCGGCCATAGGGCCAAAATGGCTAAAATCGAAACGAACCCGATCCGGCGAAACCAGCGAACCTCGCTGGCGCACATGTTCGCCGAGCACCTCGCGTAAGGCCAGATGCAACAGGTGGGTCGCACTATGGCTTCCACGTGTGGCGTCTCGAGCCACGGTATCAACGGTAGCGGAGACCGCATCACCCACCTGAAGAGCCGAATCCTCGAGAGTCCCGATATGACGGATCAGCGGGCCGTGCTTCTGCGTATCCGTAACTTTGAAACGTGCTCCTGAGCCGCTGTTAATGGTCCCAATATCCCCCACCTGACCGCCGGATTCGGCATAGAACGGCGTGCTATCGAGAATGATTTCGGCCTCTTGTCCTGGCCGCAGTTCGTCTACGGACTGGCCCCCTTGGGACATCGCCAGAATCGTACCGCCGGCCTCGTCCTGCTCATAGCCCAGAAATTCGCTGGTCCCCCCCTTCCCTATCAGGCCATCCAGAGTCGCGTCCTTTACGATTACATTCGCAGACCGATTTTGGCGCGATCGGGTACGTTGTTCGTCCAGGGCCGCCGCAAAACCTGTCTGATCCACGGTAAAACCGTTTTCTCGGCCGATAAGCTCCGTAAGATCCAGCGGAAAACCGTGGGTGTCATATAGGGTGAAGGCCACATCACCCGGCAATTCGGTCTGGCTTTGTTTCTTAAGGTCCGCCATCGACCGTTCCAGCAGACGTTCGCCATCGGCCAGAGTGCGTCCAAAACGTTCTTCTTCCTGGGTTAATACCCGCTGAATGACCGCCCGTGATTTTTCCAGTTCGGGATAGGCCTCGGCCATCACCTCGACCACCTTGTCGGCCACGAGCGAGATCGAAGCATCGGTCAGACCGATCTGGCGTCCGAAACGAATCGCTCGCCGTAATACACGTCGTAATACGTAGCCACGCCCCTCGTTGCTCGGATAGACACCATCGGCAATCAGGAAGGCCGCCGCCCTGGAATGGTCGGCCATAACCCGGCACGCGACATCAAAGGGCTCGTCTGTCTGCTTGTATTCACCGCCGGTCTGTTCCACCACAACATCAATTAGGGGCTGGAAAAGATCGGTATCGTAATTCGATATCTTGCCCTGTAATACCGCCAGGATCCGCTCAAGCCCCATTCCCGTATCGATGGATGGATTCGGAAGCTCTGTCAGAGAGCCGTCGGCATGCCGTTCAAACTGCATGAACACAAGGTTCCACAGTTCAAGAAACCGGTCCGAGTCATCGCCGATAAGGGCATCTTCCCATCCCGGCCGAACGGGTCCCTGATCAATATAGATTTCACTGCACGGACCGCAGGCTCCCGTATCACCCATGGACCAGAAGTTTTCTGGATCACGGAAGATACGTTCCTTGGGAACCCCCATATCGTCGGCCCACATCGAATAGGCCTCATCATCGTCCGGATGCACGCTCACCCAGAGTTTCGATTTATCCAGACCGAGGGTATCGGTGAGAAACTCCCATCCAAAGCGGATGGCGTCCTTCTTAAAGTAATCACCAAAGGAAAAGTTACCAAGCATCTCGAAAAAGGTGTGATGGCGTGCCGTACGACCCACATTCTCCAAATCGTTATGCTTACCCGATACACGCAGACATTTCTGCGACGATGTAGCGCGCGTATACGGCACGGCCTTCAGCCCGGTGAACACATCCTTGAACTGCACCATCCCCGCATTCACGAATAATAATGTTGGGTCATCCGGCGGTATCAGGCTGTAGGTCGACACCACGCGATGCTCATTTTTCTCGAAATACGCCAAGAATGCGGCGCGAACTTCGTTGTGGGTCTTCATGGGGAGCCGAGGAACATTTGAGTAGACAAAATCACTACCGTGCGATGCGGAAAGTTAGCCAGAAACAGGAAAAAAGCTCAACGGAATTCGGCAGCACCTGCAGCCTTGGACAGGCCGGATGCAAGAACCCGGATCGCCCAATTCACAAAGCCGGCGAATTCGACTGCGTGCGATACCATCCCAGTTACCGCAGTGCTTTCGGCCTATCCATTGACAAACCAGCCTCTGAAAGTCTATCAAAGAGGTATAAGTGGAATGGAGTCTATTCGATGTACCTCAGCAGTAGCTCAGGCGGAGTTCTGATCACCAAGCTCGATCAGATCTTGAACTGGAACCGCAAGAATTCCTTGTGGTATCTCCTGTTCGGCCTGGCCTGTTGTGCCATTGAATTGATGCAGACTGGTGGACCACGAACGGACGTCGACCGATTTGGTGCTGTATTCCGGGCCACACCACGCCAGAGCGATCTTATTATCGTAGCCGGCACTCTCACCTATAAGATGGCGCACCGCACCAAGCTTCTCTACGAACAGATGGCCGAACCCAGATACGTCATATCGATGGGCTCCTGCTCCAACTGTGGTGGCCTGTTTCAGCTCTCCTACTCCGTCGTGAAAGGCGTCGATAAGATCATTCCGGTCGATGTCTACGTGCCCGGTTGTCCGCCACGCCCCGAAGCGCTAACCGACGGTTTGATAGAGCTTCAGAAAAAGATCGCGACGGAAACCCGGATCGCGGATAAAATCCAACGTTCCTTCGCTCCCTGACCTATCGAGCCGGGCATCCCCGCAGAACACGCTCCATGGCCGTGCAGCAAAGGGAATATCCGTCTCGTCATTGTCGTTTACCCAGGATAGGATCCGGGTTGGAGATCATCATGTCCAGAATTGTACTTCTTTTCTTTGCTTTAACCCTTGGCTGGAGCCAACTCGCTCTGGGCCAGGCCAAAGATCTGGGCCAGGCAAAAGAAGAGATAAAAGACTGCAAGACTTCCTTTAACTGTACGAAATATGGTCAATGTACCCTGAAGGGAAAGCGCTGTGTCACCACCTCTGACGAGGAATGTAAGCCCTCGAAGTTCTGTAAGCTCAAGGGCATGTGCACCGCCAAAGACGGGCATTGCGTGGTTGGTAGAGATGAAGACTGCGCGCGCCTTGAAGCATGTAAAATGGGTGGGGCCTGCCGCGCCAAAGACGGTGCGTGTGTAGCCAAGTCGAATGCCGATTGCCTACAGTCTCAGATCTGTAAGGAACGGTCCTGGTGCACGGCGTTAGGCGGAAGTTGCATCGCCGATCCCCATGAGTTCTGCTCCCGATGGGGGGGCTGCCGAAATAGCGGTAAGTGTACGATGCTCGGCACCGATTGCGTGGCCGGCTCCGACCATGACTGTCGGGCCTCCAGAGTTTGTCCGGACTTCGGCCGCTGCACGGCCCAGAAAGGGGAATGCATTGCCAATAAGAAGAAGGACTGCGACGTGTCCCGCACCTGCCGCAACGACGGACGATGCACCCCCAGAGCCGGCAAATGCATTGCCACCACCAATGCGGATTGTAAAAAATCAGAGGTCAGCTGCAAGAAGCTGGGGCAATGCAAACTTCGAAACGGCGTCTGCGCGAAAAAATAAGCCCGTCAACAAACCTCGTTCCCACGAGAGATGTTGGTGAATCCGTCTATGGGGCACCAATTTTGTAGTGCTCGATACGGGCCCTGGATTCGGTTGCCGAACCACTGAAATCCATCTCATCGTAGACCACATAGATGTCGTCACCAACGGTCTGGGTCATCACCCGAAAGGCCGGATCACCGCTATTCAGCTGGATGGTCTCCAATTCGGTCCAATCCGCATCAAAGATGGTGAAAAAACTGGGACCCAGCTCCTGGGAGATGCCTCGAGTCCCATGCTCTCCTTCAAAGTTCTCCATGGTGTAGCCGACAATCCAAAGCTGATGCTTGGTATTGAAGCTCGGACCTACAGGAAAGTATGTGTCCAGCTCACGTTCCACGATCGTCTGGGTAGATCCAGGAATGAGCTTTAAATCCATATCAGTAGCGAAGGTGTGAATTCCAACGCGCGCAGAATTCCCATAGTCACGGTTTGTGCTGAAGCTCTGTAGATGGTCCTGGCTTGCACCCATCTGGCCCTTGGGAACAAAGAGGATCGACGTTCCCGTTACGAAGCTGCCCGATTCCGGTTTCACAAACGCCGAGCTCGCTACCTCCCCGTTTTCGCCAAGCTTATAGATTACCGCCTGCCATGAGCTGGGGTCGTTTTCGACCACCTGGGAAAAGAACTGGGCGTAGAGAGCCGTACCGTCACTGCAAAACCCCATATCCTCGTGTCGCTCTTCCATTTCATTGGGGTTGCCCACATACGCGGGCCCGGAAATATACGAGAAGTCTAGAGCGAACTCGATAATAGCTGCCTGGGGATCGCCCTTCTTTATTGCCACCATGAAAATGGAATCACCCACAAGTATAAGCTTATGGTCGGCCAGGTCGCCTTTCCAATCGATGGGATCGGTGGAGTCCACATTGATTGCGAATGTTTCCCCCATATCCGGAGTCAGCTCCCGATCAAAGGTCTGGTAGTAGAGATGTTTTCCATCCGTTAAAGAGTCGGGCTGTGCGATCTGGTAGGTGGTAATCACCGTATCGTCCGTAACCAACACATTGGCGAATAAGGCTCGTCCCTGGGCATTCAGGGTTCGTGCTTCGCCAGCAGGGCTGAACGACCAGTCACCAGTTGCAGTATCCTGCGACCCGTTATCTACGGACGGTTCCTCTCCTCCACAGGCCCATAGCCCAAGGACCATACATCCGATCCATAGACGGGAGAACACTGGGGCTATGCATACCTTTCCCATCAACACGACTTACGGAATCAGCTTATCCTTAAAACAAGCAGAATAGCCTTGTAGTTCGGGTCCGTACGTATAGCAGCTATGCCCTTCCGGGCAGGCGCTGTCATCCCCTTCGGTGCACATGTCCGCACAGACGTAGGCGGTATTGCCCGGTGTCGGAAGGCATTTCCCCTCCCCCTGGCAGATCTGATCGTGGGTGCATTGACCAGGGCCTACATTCAATTCATCAATGACGGCATTCAGAATTGTTTGGGCCGCGTCGGAATGACCTTCAAAAACGATCGTACCCGCTTCATTGCTGATGATGGAGGTTTCCTTTTGCCCGTACATTCCGGTCACCTGGTCGCCATCGTACAACACCCGCATCTGCAGATTATGTAGGTCCTTGAACTGCTGACAGTACCCCGGGGTCGGAACCTGAAAGTTTCCATCCGCCAGCAGAATTACCCAGGCCTCAAGCCCTTGTTCGTAGTAGGGAGCAAATAGGGTGTCCATCGAACTGATGAAGTTACGGCAAGCACTTCACCAGCCCGCCAGTAGGTTGAAAAAGCCTACCGGCGCTCCGCAGAGTTCATGGAGTTGAACCGGATTACCGTCACAGTCGTATACAGTACGGTCGGTCAACGTTTGAAAGGGATGGGTTCCAAAGGGAGGTTTCGGAGGACAGACGTTCAACGCACATTGTCCTACGTTATTGCAGTCATAGCCGACACCACAGGTTCCACAGTCAATTCCATATTCGTCGGAACCACAGACCCTGGCTACACAGGTCTCGGGCTCTGCGGGGCAGCTGGCTTCACTAAGACGGGAGCTGAAGATCTCACCGCCAAGCTCCAGTTTGTTCAGTTGAATCTGGATACTCTCTCCGCCGTTGGTGAAGGTGGCCTGTCCCATCAGAGAGAGCGCACTCGCTGTGACGCAGGTCAGCTCCTCCTCCGCGGTCACTACCTGGGGTCCTATCATGGCCCCAGCGGCTCCCGTGCTTTCGAGCACAAAGGTTCCGTAGGAATCGTCAACGCCCTCGAGCCCACAGGCTGCCTCCAATTCAAAGGCCCCATCGCTCAGCGTCCAGCTTCCATCCGTACTTTCGAGAGTCAGATCCAGCGCACAACCCTCGGCGCGTTCAAACCGGAGTTGCACCTGGGTAATGCAACCTTCGTCTAGCTGATGCTCCGCTACGCCGGAAAGGTTTCCACCCGCATAATCAACGGTTCCCAGGGATGTCTCGATGACTCCCACGGAAGAGCCGACACAATCCTCAGCCGTAAGCTGGGCCTCCGGTTCCGGTTCGGCAGAGCATGCAACGATTCCACACAGAAACCAGATCGGTACCATCGCTCGTAAAAAACGACCCGGTGCTATGTTAAAAGGGAACATGAATACTCTGATCTGTTGCGAATCGGACCGAAGCAACTATACATTGGTATAGGGAGCTCTGTCATCTGTAGTAAGGTTTACATTCATGCGTTCCGTATCTCTAATCCTATTAATCATTATGCTGATCGCATGCGGGGGCGAAGGTCAGGTCATAACGGATATTCTAGCGGATACCGACACCTCTGTTCCAGATTCCAATCCTCCA
>CAUZEG010000063.1:0-17925 GCA_963578775.1 Myxococcales bacterium | reverse complement strand
CCGCACCCCTGTGGTTGGTTGGGATCAGCCCTACGTCCCTGCCGATGTCCGTCCTATCAGGTGATGTCCTATCGTTCGCGTATTTCGGGTCCACTGCTCGATCGAATTGACCTCCACGCCCGGATCGGTTCGGTGGTCTACCAACCCGGTATAATCCCAGACATCAGCGAAGACAGCACAACCATTCGAGGGCGCGTGGTTGAAGCCCGCGACCGACAGAAAAAGCGTCAACATAATGACCACCAACTCGTCTGGAATGCTGGACTGGAGGGGCCCGATCTACGCACGTATGCGACTCCCGATGACGACGGCTGCCAATTGTTGGATAAGGCCACCCACAAACTCGGCTTATCGGCACGCTCCGGTACGCGGGTCGTGAAGGTGGCTCGTACTATCGCCGATCTGGCCGGACGTGATCAGATCTCCGCCCCGGACATCGCCGAAGCCATTCAGTTTCGGATTCCACAAGATCACCAACCAGGGTTCGGGCCATGACAGAGAAACAAACGACCTGGATTCAGCGGATCCAGAACCGATTTGGGTCCTTTCAACCCGAGGAACGGCCTCCACCGAAACGGATTTCCACATACCAGCCCCATGGTGAACATCGTCTCATCCTGGTCACGGGCGCATCCGGATCGGGCCGAACGCGGGCCCTTGTGAAATGGCTGGCGCAAGCCCAGGCCGCCGGGCAAACGGTGGCTTTCCTGGATTGCGATCACAGCTACTTCGTGGGGCTGGGTTGCAACCCCGAAGAGCAACTCCAGCTCGTCATCCGGCCCCAGACCCGGGAAAACGCCATGGACATCGCCTTAGAACTGGTCACTTCAAACGTGGTGGATGTGCTGGGCATCGATTCTCTGCAACGACTCCCGAGCGAGCAGGAGGCAGCGCAACCCATGAATGCCAGCGCCCGACCTGGCGAAACGGCTTCCATCGATGCCTTCTGGGGCCAAATAGGACGAGAACTTCAGGGTCGGTCCTGTTGTGTATTGGTCATCCCCGGCCGGTCTTCCCCGGTCCTGGAGCATCTCTGCGACGGCAAGCTCCGGCCAAAGAGATTGGCGGGCCCGGGTTGGTAGTCAGCGGACTATGGTGCAGACACCCATATTACACTGCTCGACGTACACTTTCCCCGATGGCGGCAACGCTGGCCTGCAGTCTTCTACGGAAGTAAGACTCCGTTGTGGCTTACGTTCTGACCCGTGGCCGTACCGCTAACGGTCGTGTAGTCCTTGAGCAGGCTTCCCCCAGCAGACGACATCTCATCGAGCGTCACGCTGATGTTACTCAAGATCTGGCTGTTGAAATCGTAGTAGCCGCCCTGGGCGATGTTGTAGTCACCGATGTGCAGATCGATGTCGAAGGTTGAGTTGGTGATTCGGTCGAGCCAGACCACCCGGTTGAAGATCTCCGAACCGGCTGGAACAGAGGAGTGCCTCGAGGCATCTAGCGTCAGCGTGTCGATGGTAATGTCATGTATATAAATCACATACATTCCGGCCTCGCATTGGGACGCATTCTCAATCGTATGGTTGGTGATCGTAAAGCCGTGGGAGCTCGCGCTACTCGCCATCGCCAGATCAGCCGCTCCCTGTCCCACTCCCAGGCCCAGACAATTGGCGACGGACAGATTGCCGTCGAGCACCACGTTGGCAACGTAGGTGCCATCCTCGTCGTCGTCCTCTCCCCAGCACGCTAGAGAATAGCCGGCCGAGTTGTTGAAGCGCGAGATATTGTCCAACCATTGATTATTCTCGCCGCGCCCGCCGCAGATAAATCCCCTGCCCAGGGCTGCTGTGTAGTCCTGGCCCGGCAGACCGCTCGAATGGGCGAGGTTGCCGCTGAACGTCGAGTTGCAGCCGCCGTTGTTCGTGAACCCGGTGGTGCTGTGGTGTACCTCGTTGTCCTGGACCGTCACGCCATCCGTAGCACAGGCGATCTGCGGGCCATAGAGCTCGATTCCATGCTTGGTGGCGTACTTGATAACGTTGCCCGAAATCAACCCACCAACGATTCCACCAAAGAACCCGATACCGAACGCAGGCACCTTCGTGCCCGGAACCGTGGACGTCGGAAACGAGTCGTTCCAGGCATCCAGTTGGGCCTGGCCCAGGTTCGAACCGCACAAAGTCTCCGGATCTTGCTCGGGTAGACCGACAAACGGCTCATCACATACCCACGCACCATCCTCTCGCCGGTGATTTTCGCAAGCGTGGTGACAGCCCATATTCTCGATCACATTGTCGAGTACCTGCGGATTGATGACGGCCAGCGCTGCGATCCCGCTGCCAAGGTAGTCCCGGATCTCCAGATTATGAATGAGCAGATTGTGCTTTTCGTAGCCGGGAATGCCGTTGTGGTTGGGGATGAAGGGTACACTGTTATAGCCCGGCAAGTTGTAGCCGGGCGGCGGAGCCGTGAGGAGGCCGACGTTGTTCCCCAGGTAAACTCCGGGATCCGGTGCCGGCTGATCCTGCTTGCGGCCCTGGAGCGTAAACCCCTGGAATACCCACCCATCGAACGGGACGGCGTCCAACAGGATGGTGGCCCTCGAGTTTTCGTTCGTCGGATACACCTTGCCCTTGAGGATCGACTGGCCCGTGCCCTGTCCAACCAGGGTGAATCCACCCGCAAGCTCTTCGTAAACAGATTCCGTGGCGGGGTTGTAGTCGTTGAACTCACCGATCTTAATCTCAACGTCGGCGTAGGTTCCTTCCTCGAGCACCAGATTGCATCCGCCTAGCTCGTAGCAGGTGGCCAGGGCCGCTTCGAGATCGTCGTTGTCAAGATCGCCATCTGGCTCCACGTCGATAGCGCGGACCACAGGCAGGCCCTGTAGGGGAACGATCGTCTCGCTGGACATCGCCGACCAGAGGCTTGTCTTTACGACCGGACCTGACTGGCTCGTAGTCCTGCCACGATAGGCGACCTCGGCTCCACGGGCCGGACTGTCGGTGAAGACGGCAGTGGTGTCGGCTAGATCCTCGCCCACGTCCTGCCAAGGTCCGCCGTCCACGCTTCGTTGTATGCTCTGGGCGACGACCGGTCCCTCCGCCACCACCGTAATGGTGACCTCCAGGGAGTAGGTGTCGATCGATGTCATGACCGTCGGGGGTGCAGGGGCAGGCTTCTCAGCCCCCATGTCGGTCCCGGCGTCGCCTGCATCCAGGACGGTATCAGTACCCGGATCATTGCCCAGATCATTGCCCAGATCGGTGCCAGAATCGGTGCCAGAATCGGTGCCAGAATCGGTGCCAGCATCGGTGCCAGCATCGGTAGAGCTATCCGATCCACCTGCACAGCCAGCCCACAGAGCTGGCATCGCAATCACCAACACCAACGTGAAAAACGATTTATTTCGAGCCATGATGTTTCCCTTCTAGCTTAGTCCCGGCTCAAAAAGGTCGCTTCGCCCGTTTCGACGTGAACCATTTTCAGGAGATCGCCGGCGACGCAATACTCTACCTCGCCTTCATCATCCCCCGCACCCGACGTGAGGGTGGTCCCGTCCGTGGACCAGGGCTCGTCGATGATCACAGTCTCGTGTTGATTCACAGTTGTGCAGTCACAACCACCTGTCACCGCCGTACATTCATCAAAGCCGTTCATAAGTTCGCAATTGGCGCCGCTGCAGACCTCCGGTGTGAAGGATTCCGTCACCTGGACGAGAGTCTTGGTGACGGTGAGGGTACCGTCTGCTCGGAATTCGATTCCTCCCTCGGCGTAGAGCACCGTTGCGTTCGTCATTCCCGGGCACGCCTGGATGGGCACTTCGGAGGGCGTCACTTCTGCCTCGCACTGGCGGGTAAAAGACCAATTGCCGATCACGTCACCACCGCAGGGTGCGGCCGCGCAGCCGCCATTCGCGGTATCGGCCTGCGCCGTGTCCGGTGTGCCGATGGGGAGGTCAGCAAGAATCCCATCATCTTCAACGTTCGCGACAGCCCCGTTGTCCCCGTCGTCTGGGGACTCGCCGCCACAGGCGAAAAGCAGCAAACACAATGCCAACCCAATGCCTCTTCTCATACGATAGTCTCCTTCAAAACCTACGCCAGCATACCCCATCTGGCCCATAGGTGCATGGGATTGAGGAGCTCACGGGCTAATTCCCGTCGCAGTGCTGGACCGACAGCTCCAGATCGTCAAAGTAGCTGTCGTTGTCAGTTCCGGCGTAGCGGGTGCCCATTATGACTAGATCGATGCTTCGAGTCTCCGTCGGTATGGGCTCAACGATTCGGATATAGTCCCAGGTGCTGGTAAAAAACAGCGACCACTCCATCTTCTCCACGGTCATGGGCTCCGTTTCACCAATTGAAACCAGATCCTCGTCGTAGAAGACCACCTTGATCGACGGCTCATCTGGACCACTATAATTACCCAGATAGCCACCAAAGGAGACGACCGCTCCACCGGCCTCTACCGCAGCCAGCTGATCCTGTGGAATGGCAACGCGCTGGTAGGCTTCGCCATAACTGGCGGAGTTACAGATCCCACCGACCACGAAGTAACGATCGCCCGCAAAGGGGGCAACCCCGTTGCATTCCCCGTCGGTCAACGATTCCAGATAGCCTTCGGTGAGGGTCCAATGGTCGGTGTTGTCCTCGGCCCCCGGATTCAAGAGCAGGTTGCCTGTCTGGTTGCTGGCCAACAGCATAAAGTTCTGCGGGGCGGACCAGCTGCTCCAGCCCTGGCTCCGGTCGCGATAGCGGACACGCCAGCAATAACTCTGGCCCGTCTCCAATCCGGTGACGATCTCGTTACTTAGATCGTCGCCCGCCTGGGTATCGACTTCGAAATACCAGTTCTCGTGCTGCCGCCAGCTCTCAAAGGCCAGGCTGGCGAAGCTTTCGCAATCCGGGCTCACCTGCCAATGGCTGGCGCCCTGTAGATCGCCCTCGGGATCGCTATACGCCGAAGCCTCCAACGTAACCGAGAAGGTACAGCCCAGGCTTCCTCCAGGACTCAATCCCGCCGGCGTGGCCGGGCCCTCGTTATAACGCCGCACGGTGACGGAGTCCCTGATCTGGTTGTCGAGCACCACGTCGCCATCTCCGCGGCTGATCCGGCGAAGCACAAAGCTTGGATCATCCCCCGCTTCGACCTCGAGGATCACAAAGCCGTACTCATCCTGGCTTACAGTGAATTCCGGGTAGTCCCGCTGCTCGTATTCCCCCCAGTAGTCGATATTTCCTCCGGCCGTGGCTACATTCACCCAGAGATGGTTATGGTCGCGGGATTGGCCCCTCGAATAGCCGTGGGTATGACCGAAGAAGTGGATACTGGGTTTTCCGCAGTCCGTGCTGAAGTTCTCCAGTCGCTCGATCACATCACCGGTAAAACCAGTCTCTCCCGCGATCCACAGCTCCGATTTATGCGGATGATGAAGTTGGGCAAAGACAAAGTCGATCGCCGGGGCATCACAGCTCTCCGCCAGGACGCCGTCCAGCCAATTCAGCTGCTCCTCGATACGGTAGCCGGAGTTGGAATCAAGGCCGATAAAACGCACATTGGAGTAGTCGTGGGTCCACCAATGCTCCAGATAATCCGGGCTGCCGTTTTCGGGCAGATGGAAATAATCGAAGAAGTAATCGCTGTCATTTTCGTGGTTGCCAGGGACCGGATAGAAGGGAATATGGGCCATAAGCGCTTCGCCGGGCCCGAAAAAGTCGGTGGCCCATTGGCTGTATACCAGCCCATCGTCCACCAGATCGCCGGGGATCAGAGCCAGGTGTAGCTCGGCCGGTAGATCGGGACCATAGGTTTCGGCCATATAGGCAATCACTCCCTCCTCCACGATCTCCTGGTACTTGGTGGGGTGGGACCAATCGAATTGGATGTCACTCATGGCAACGAATCGAAACGACTGCTCGGCTTCGGCCAATGGTGGCGTAATAAAGTCGTAGATTTCACTCTGCCGAGTGCCGGTTTGTGCTCGATAATAATAGCGGGTGTTGGGCTCCAACTCCGTAAGCTGTGCTTCGTGGATGCGAGATCCGTCGACACCGTCCGCCGCCGTTCCACAGACCGTAAACCCGAGGGCCTCGCTCGGACCCCAGTCAATGCGGCTTTCGTCCGCAGATGACGTCTCCCAGACGATCCAGATGGAGTCCGGCAAGGCCATCTGCAAGAACGGAGCGACCATGAAATCGGGGCTTTCATCCGAGGCGTCTGGACAGATTACGGGCTCCGGCGGAGGACCGAGTTCGATCCCTGGTGTGGCATCAGACACATCCGCAATATCGGGCTCCGTAGTACTGTCGGACACGTCGGCGACATCGGGCTCCGTACTACTGTCGGACATGTCGGTGACATCAGTGGCGTCCGTCTCTGCGCTGGTATCGCCGGCGTCCTGCACATAGCTCTTACTGTTCTCGCCGCAGCCTAGAAGGAACAAAACCAATATCGTGAATAGGAGATAGTTTGTCCTGGTCATGGTGTATCCGTGTAACCGTTATTCGTCCGTGGGGGCCTATCCGTTGACGGGACGCTCAGTCCTTTTGGCACGCCAGTAGTTGTACGTAGGGCATTGTAACATCGACCGACGTCACGCCGGTATTACCCCCCGGCCCCGGCACGGTGGAGCCGGTCGCATCTGGGGTCGTAACACTGGTGGTTCCGCCTTCGGCTTCAGCGGTTGTCCCCGAGAAAGAATGGGGATGATTCCCACTAACACCTGTACTGGTTACAGACAGGCCGGACTCACAACAGCCAGATCCTACCAGTCGGACAGAGGCCCCTGCGCTATGGCTGTGGTCACCATTGATGTTCGTTGTTCCGCTAAAGGGGTGTGTATGCGATGGCGCCGAATGACTATGCGCTGCACCCTCATGGGTATGGGCCGCGCCGGAGTGCTGATGAGCGGCGACATCCTGAATCGTGCGTGTGCCCAGATCGGCCAGGGCGGTACCAACCGTACCCTCTTTGGTGCCCCCTACCGCAAGCCCAACGATGATACGCCCTTCGGCGCCGGTATACGGTGTCCATCCGTCTGGGCAGGAGTCAGGGAAAAAGGCGATCATAGAGGATGGCAGGCCCGTTTTCGCAATGGGGTCAAGGCTCTCATCCAGCGCCGTGATCTGTGTTTGAAGGGCGCTGATTTCCGCGTCCGTGCTCGTATCGAGGTTGCTGATTAATGTTTGAAGGGCACTGATTTCCGCGGCTGTGCTCGTATCGAGGTTGCTGATTAATGTTTGAAGGGCGCTGATTTCCGCGTCTGTGTCCGTGTCGAGGTTATTGACCAGTATATGCAGCGTATCGAGGGCCGCCTGCACAGCGGAAAGATGGGTCTGCCCCGCATAGCCATTATTGGCCACATAGGCATCCACTTCGGCCTCGGTCAGTTGGGTGTTGATATCTGCATCGCTTGCACAGGCCCACGCCGTACCATTCCATTTAATTATTTGATCCTGGGCGCAATCAAGTCCGGCCAGACTGTCGTTATCTCCAGGGCTATACCCCAGACCCACCAGGGTCTCATTCAGCTCCGACCCGCTGACAAAGTCGACCGTATCGGCTACCTGCACAAAGGAATCAACCGAATGCCCCCCAAGAGCGACCGCGTTTTCCGACTCGAGGGCCCGTTCCGCCAAATCGGCTCGCAAAGCAAAAGGCGCAGAAACAACACGTTGGCGCGGCACAAGAGGATCCTGTTCGTTGATCTGAATTTCGAGCCAGCGGTTACCGTCGAGGAGTTCCGCTTGCAGGGTTGCCTCGGTACCAAGTTCGACCCGGAACATTCCATGTACGATATCCACGCCCGAATGGGCCTCGGTCCAAATCACCTCACCGCCGACTACAGAATCATAGAGAGAGAACTGGAAGGTGTAGGGTGTGAGGCAGCCCTGGCAATCGATCGGCGTCCCAACCACATCTGTTAAATAGCCCTGGTATTCCAGTCGAGTGGGCACCGCCGCACCAGCGAAAGAGCCGAACGATAGACTCATGCATACCATCAAAGCCGAAATCTTTACCCACCGCATATGACGCCCCACGACGAAGAGTGAGATCGCAGTATAGCCCAGCCCTATTTCCGTGGCGAGACAGGGTAGACCGGCCGGTCATTCCTGCAAAATGACGTCATAGGGGAGGAGAAGGTGGACCACGAATCGATGCGCAGTGCGCTGGCCTACGATGGTGGCCAACCCCTGGGCTAGATCGAAAAGCTCCTCGCGAAAACCAAAACGCACAGAGGCGTCCAGCTCCGTCGCAGGGACGGTGACCTCACCCGTCGGCGTCAGCTGCATGGCGAAGGTCTTGCCATAGGCGTCGCTGGCCCAACGCTCCCAGAACACAAGGATGTCGTCGCCGAACGAGTGCACTTTGGGACGGCTCACATTATGGGCGGTGTCGGGGTAATCCGTCAGCCAGAGCACGCCTGCATTGCGCTGATTGAACCAGCCGCCATAAAAGCCATAGAAGCCGCCCGTGGTCGAAGGCGCACCGTCTACCACCATCAAGTCGTCGGTGATGACGTTAATACCATCACCCGTGGAGGCAGCCTCGAAGTCCGGTCGCACGAGCACCATGGCCAGATCACGGGGGTCATTGAGCGCTCCTATGGCCTTGCTGTTGTCCAGCTCGGACCGTTCGGTGGCGAAGAATACCGCGATGGCTGCGTCGGTCTCCACGATACCGCCAAGCTCCGTGTAGGTGGCGTTGTCATTGGACCATTGAAAGTACGACATCCCGATACCGCTGATATCATCGTAGGGGGGGAAGACCTCACCGGCCGGATTCGCCTCCGACTTCGCGTGGCCGGTCTTGAAGGTATAGACCACGCGAGAGGCAATCCCGCTTTCGTCGAAGCGGTGAAGGTGCACACCTCGGGGGTAGTTATCACCCAGATCGATTCCCAGGAACCGGCCGTCATTGCCTACGGTGAGGACGTTGCTGAAGGAATGACCTGAGGTCTGGCCGTGATAGGCCAGCCGCTCCAACGTCTCGTCATCGAATACAACCGCGATCCCCCCCTGGTGATTCAGACCGTCACCAGACTGGGTCATGGTTCGGGTCAACATCAGCCCGAGACGCCCGGCAGACCACTGCAAGGTGGCATGATTATCGGCGTTGGTGAGATCACCAAAGGAGGCCATATTCAGTCCGTCCTTGCTGGTATCCAATTCTCGACGATGAAGCTCCTGACCCTCGGCGTTGGACTTGATAAGCCACGCCACACGAACATCGTTGGGGACACCACTACCCGCCTGGATATGAAGCATATAGATATTGCCTGCCGCGTCGCTGGTGGCAGCCGCAAGCACCTCGGCAGCCACTCCCTCGGTACGGGGGCCACAATCCGCGCAGTCGGTACCGTAGTCGCACCCGATGAAGTCCGAGCCCGGCCCCCCGTCGTCACAGGACCCGTCTTCCGCCCGGTGGGTGCCACCTTCACAGGTGTCGGTGCACAAAGTCTCCGGTTCCTCTGTACTCCCCGAAACAGAAGGAAGCGTTGTCGTCCAATGAATGGCCGGATCCGTCTGCGAGAGCCAGCTGACCCAGGGCTGGCCGTTGAGCTGGTCTTGCCAGACAACACCGAGGTCGTGGCCGTTGCGAACCGGTATCGTGTTGCGGTTTTGGCCGTAAAAGTTTGCCATGCTGCCCGGCCCGTTATTGTAGTCCAGGACCGTGTCGAAGGGGCTTCCAGGCAGGTCGTAACGCAGCTCGATGAGCCGGCCGAAGGGTGTGTCGCCGAGGACCGCGCCCCGGACACCCTCGCCCAGGGTGTGGACGACCGAGACCTCCACGTCCGCGGGCGCAAAGACCACCGTGATCGGCTCCTCCATTGCGTTGGGATCGATGCTCGCAATATAGGTCCACCCGCCGACGTTCACCGCCTCGGCGGGGATCTCCGCACGCAAGATGAAATCCGGGTGTTCTTTGAATATTTGTTGTTTTGCATTGGTGCCTGCCACGCCGTATCGAACGTCCCATATCCGCCATGGACCGGGCGCATCGAAGCGATAGAAGAGGCCGTGCATGCGTAGACCACTCCCGTGGTGGGTCGCCGGAGAGATGGTGTAGACGGGGTAGTCGACCTTCATGCCAACCGTCGTACTCATACTGCCGGGCCAGGCGTTGTCGTTATGAACACCGTCGGTAAAGTAGCCGGCGCCCCCCCAGAGCGCGGCAATGCCAAGGTCGCCGAGGGTTTCGTCGGGGTGGATGCCGCCGGTGGGGTCGTCGAAGTCGTCCGTCGGGTCGGTGCTGAAGGGCCCACCCAGAATCGTCTCCTGGACGGGGGTGGCGGCGATCGTGGCAACAGGCGGGATCCCCGCGTATCCCGAACCCGGCACCCAGCGGACGGGTGGCGGTGGCACCTTCGGCGATTCGTCTGCCGCGTCGCCGCAGGCTCCTTGCAGTCCGGTCAGGGCAAGGAGAACCAGGGCCAGGAGGATCCGGCTGGTGGTAATACGCCCTGCTATCAGGTTCTTTGAAGTACTCATTGTTGTTTCAACCGCATCTGGCTGCGTCTACGTTCCTGGTCCCGATGTGCTCTTTCGCTACCCCATATAGATATCAGTTCAGCCCGTCGCTTCCGAAACGGAAGTATAGCCCAGCCCTATTTACGTGGCGAGACGCCCTCTATTCCCACCTACGGAGCGAAACAATCATATACGAGCCCGTGGCCTTCCTGCGGGCTCAGGCTGAGCATCTCGTCGGCCTCCAGGATGATCGGTGACTCTGCCTCTGCGTCCGCGGGTAGTTCGGTCAGACGGGTGACTTTGTAGCGGAAGGGCCAGGTCAATGAGAAGCCGTCCACAAAGGGCGGAACATCTTCGAGTTCGAAGGGGGGCGTCGGGATCGCCAGAAGGTAGACGTTGGCATCCTGGCCTTGGGGAACGCGTATGATGACATTCTCTACATGTCGCCCTGGGATCTTATAATACTGCGGTCGATTGGGGCGTTCGGCCTGGCCTTCGGTGCCCGCATCGACCACCACAATTCGCGACGAGAAGAAGCGTGGGTCATTCCGGCAATAGGAGGCCAGTCCGATGGAATAAGCCGTGTCCGGGTAGAGCTCTTCGGGTACGTCGAAATCCAAACCAATCTCATAAAGCGAGCCGCCCGGTGCGGAGGCAATTCGTATAGTGCTGTATGAAAATCCTCCCGGGTCTCGTCCTGTGGGACTATCCACCCACGCACCGTTCGTACCATCGTCTGCGGAGACGTCCGCCTGGACCTTAAGCCCGTCGATGGTGCATTCCGGGCCGCTGTTGATAGTGCACCATTTTTCGATGCCACTAAATGGGTCTTGCTCCACCTCATAAAAGTGGTGTCCGGTGTGCGGCCAATCCCAGGTCGCCGTATGGGCCGCATAGTTTCCATAAAGCTCACCCAGGTCCAGCCCCTCCTGGGCAAGGTAGAAACGCATCTTCTGGATGGTAGACCCCGGGGTCAAGTCACTGTCCCCAGAGAGCCGACCGATGAGGTAGGGCTTGGCCGCATAGTGGCTGACAAAGGTCCACCAGACGCCAAGACCATAGAAGCGCGCTCCTAGACCATGATCGTCGATATTCTTCTCCTGGTACGGCTGACTGGACTTGAAGACGTGTTTTTCCTGGGCCGGATCCCAACGACCCTCAAATGCGATGGGAATGGTCGGGTAGTAGATCAACCCCTGGCTCATCCAGGACTTCAGGCCGACGAGAACATACGCCGACATGATCTCGGCGAAGGACTCACCGGAGATACCACGGATATAGTGGTGGACCTTGTTATAGGTTCGCATGAGCGTGAAGTGTCCCGTATGGCCATGCTCGTGCACGGGACGTTGCCAGCCATCATATAGGTCGGGATCATACTCCGACCATCGGGTCCATCCTCCGTTTTCTGCGATCTTTCGATGGTCCGCCGAGCTCGGCTCTCCTGGAAAGTCTTCGGGGAGCCAGTTAAAGGCCTGGAAAAGATCTGTCACATAACGACAGGGGTTGTTGTAGTTGATTCGTTCGCCACAGAAATTACCGGTACAGAGGGGTTCCGGATAGTGGCGATAGGAATTGAGGGAATCCTGCGGCGCCAGGTCGCGAGTGTCGATAAAGGGGATCATATCGAGCTCGAAGAACATCTGTTCGTGCCAGCGGTCCCAGAAGCCAATCATACGGTTCAAGTTGTCTCTGTACGTCGGATCGGTCGGCGGGAAGCTGTCGGGCTCAGGCACCCACATGGTCACATAGACCCCACTGGAGAAGTGTTGCTGGGCGTGATTTGCGACGATGTCATAGCCACCCATTCCCCAGGAGTAGCGTCTATTGGAGTCCGGATATCCGTCGGGAATGGCATAGTCCCCCACGCCACCACAGCGCTGGCCGATGACTCCGACCTCCTCTGCGGTCAATTGTCGCCCATTGGTGTAGAGGCGAAGGTCCCACACCTTGGCATTCACGGCGCCTATCTGCAGTACCTGCGTCGGATCATCGGCTGCGATCATCTCGCTTTGAATCGTTGCCATATCGAGTCCGGGGATGGTGGTCGCGGATGCCCCCAGATATACGGTCGCATCACCCTCGGCCGGCACGACCAGGGCGAATTGATTGCATTGATAGTCTTTGATGCCACCTGTCATCGGGTGTTCGCCCACGATACTAAAGCCGTCTGCTGCATTTCCGACGGCGAGGGAGAGCTGGTTGTCGGCCAGAGTAGCCCGCAGCCCCAGGCCCTCGAAAAGAGTTCCGCCCATGGCGGCAGGCTCCAGATCCCAGACATGCATGAACTTCATGCTGAGAGTCAGTCCCTGTGCGTCTGTGATTCCCGTTGCATCGGCCGCGGTCATAGCTCGAACGGTAAGGCTCTTATGGCTAAAGTCGGTCCGGCTGGTGAAATTCGCCGTAGACTCATTCACGATCTCTTCCATTTCTATAGACGCGCTATAGAGATCGTCGCCGCCGCCGTAGGTCGATGTGAGCGGCGCCAGGTTCTGCCAGGTGATACTCAGTGGCAGGAAAAGCTCGAGATCGTTGTCGTAATCGGCTGCCCCGTGAAAATCGTCCGCCCTGCATATGCAATCGCCGCTTGCGATACAGCGACTCACCGGGTCCTCGCGGCACACTCCGTCGTTCTTGATGGTTCGAAGCCAGTTACAGCCTTTCGTGCTTACGCAATTGTGATGTGGCGTAATGTCATCACAGACCGAGGCCGGGAAACGACCCGGGATGGCACCCGGTTGGGCATAATCCAGGAAGTATGCCGAGCTCTGCGGCTCTTCGATCGGAGGCACATCCGCCACATCCGTCGTATCCGTCGTATCCGTCGTATCCGCCGTATCGAGGGATTGGGCATCCTCCGTAACGGAGACGTCCTCGCTACTGGTGTCCGATACGGTATTTGTATCGGTTGATGGGTTGTCTTCGGCGCTATCGCCACATGCCGTGATTACTACAAAAATACCAACAACCAAGCCTGAGAAAAGCTTCTGCATAACTACCCTTTTCTTCTCTTATGGTAGACGCGCCTTGTGCGCGAGGAGCGACAGATTACCTGATCTGCGAGGTGGTGGCGAGGCACTCATAAAGACCCGAATTGCGGGGCTTCGGCCTTTCCCTTGTTGCTTTCAGGAGGCGATTGGGTTTAAAGGTCTGTTTGGGTCGGGGGTCAGGGCAACCGATCTTCCGTTGCAACGCGAGCCCATACGAACATCCTAAGCAAGACTTTGGAGAGGAAGGTCTATGCAATATCTGGAAACCGTCAGTCGTAGTCCGGCCGCCTCGTGGTATCGTGTGCGGGGCGAGCATGAGAGTCCCGTCTCTCGTTGGGTTGTAAGCACCCCACAGACCGCCCAGATCTGTAACGAGCCGGAAGTCTGCGGAGTAGAGTTCTCCCGCCAGATGAGTAGCGGAATGAGCGCGGCGCTTTCATCGGCCCCCTTCATTCCCTTTTTACGAACCATTCCCTCCAATCGACTCTGCGTCATGAACTTCTTGCGGGGCAGCCTCAACTTCGATCTGCGAGGTGCCATCGCCGAGGCCCTGGACAGTAACTTCCACGCGACCTGTTTTATGAGCTCGCAACGTTACCGCCGAGACAACCGCTGGTTCGTAAAAGAGGATATGTATCGCAAGCTCCGGGTTCCAAACGGCGCAGTCCTCTTTTTCGGCGATGTCGTAGCCACCGGTGTAACCGTGGATAATGGGATGAAGGTGATCCTCGAGCACCTGCTGGCGACCCAATCATCCCTTAAGGCCCTGGTCTTCTTCACCATCGGTTGCCATAAGATGGAAAAGGTCATGGACAAATATGACCAGACCTTCCGGGAGCACTTCCCCGACTATCAAGAGACCCATCTGGTCTATCTGGAAACCAAGGCTCGGCTTGTGAACTCGACCTCCGAGTTGTCCATTGGAATTCCAGGCACCGATCTGATCAAAGCGGACGCACTGCTCGCACCCGAATTTGAGCTTTCCCAATACAAGACCCTGGGGCCACCTCTGGAACGATGCGTGATCTACGACGCCGGCTCCCGAGCTTTCGATGTGGCCGAATATCTCGACGACGTGGTGGAGTACTGGCAACAGGTGGCGGAGCTGGCTCAGAACGGATTCACCCTTGAGCAAGCCCTCAAAGAGCGTTGGCCGGAGCAAGAATACGGTAGCCGAGAGGAACTGGGTGCCGCCAAAAGGCAACAGTGGGTAGGCATCCCCGACGACTTCATTGACGAGCTCTGGACCGCCTACCAGGGGCGATGGACCGCAGATTTTCGCCAGACGGCCGGCAACGCCGACGCCCTTGCAAAGGTCGCCGCAGACCGCCTCGCCATCTTGGACGGCTTATCGGACTACGCGGGAGATGAGAGTTGAACGAGCAGGAATTCACGCCCCATCATATCAACGCATCGGTTGCCGATCTCGACGGCAACGGTGGTGTCGGCCGTTATATCTTTCTGCCGGGTTCGGACGCCCGTTCCCAGGCCATTTCCAGGCATTTCTCCAATGTCGAGGTTCTGGAGAGCCCCCGGAAGCACAACCTCTACCTGGGCACGATCGAAGGACAGCGCGGGAATATCGATGTCGGGGCGATCAGCTCTGGCATGGGTACTCCCAGCCTGGACATCATTATGACCGAGCTCTTCAAACTCGGTTGCAAACGCTTCCTGCGAGTTGGAACCGCCGGATCGTGCCAGACAAAAACCCTGCGGGCCGGCACCCTCGTCGTAGGTACCGCAGCGGTTCGCGACGACAATACATCCAAGCTCTATCTCCCCGCGGAATTCCCAGCGGTCGCTTCCCATCGGTTCGTCGAGGCCTCCACGGCTGCTGTTACGAAGCTGGGCTGGAGAGAAAAGACCCGCTTTGGAATCGTCCACAGCAAAGACTCGCTCTACGCCCGAGAGTTTGGGGCGGGCCCCCTGGCCAAAGTGAGCGGCGATTATATGCGACTTATGGAAGCCAGCGGCGTCCTCGCTTCGGATATGGAGTCGTCCCACCTTTTTGTACTTGGTTCCCTCTTCAATCACGAACTGCGACAAACAGGGGTTGGCCCCCAGTTTGAAGTACACGCTGGGTCCGTACTCGCCGTCATCGGTGACGATCGTCCTTTCGCCGACGAGGCGGAAGCCGCAAAGACGGAAGACGACGTCATCAAACTTGCCATCCAGACGGTTCTACAAATGGCACAGATGGAGTTGCACGCCTCCTGAACAGGGACTGAAGGCCGCCAAGCTCGTCTTTTATGGCACCAACTGAAAGGTCGCGACCCGGATGTGGTTGCCAAGCTCGGCACTCTGCGCATCGTAGAAGAGCCGATAGGAATCATCGCCAAGTTGCTGAATGTTGGCACCGGCCTCGGGACCGTCCCATCCTTCGATCCCCAAAGCGTATTCCTGACCAAAGACGAGGCCGTCCGATGCGGTGGCGTAATAGAGCTTCGTAGGCTGAGTATCGATGTGTTGGTAGAATAGCGTGATGCAACCCTCGCCCCGGTCCAGAGCGAATGGTTGGCGTCCTCTGCCCGTTAAATGCGGTGCATCTTGACCAATTCGCACGCCACCGTCTATCTGCCAATTCAGTTGATCGGGGCTCGTTGCACTCTTGATCTGATCCACTGTGTCTGCAGGAGACACGCCCGGAATCCCCAGATTGCTGAAATAACCCCGATATCCACCGGCTGGAAGCGCCACTACGCTCATCCCGCCAATGCGCTCTAAACCCGCATCGTCACTGCTGATTCGCATACCTTCTTCGCTGGTGAAATGCAGGCCATCTTCGCTGATGTGGGAGCCCAGTCCCTCTGGAATAAGGTGGAATATGCGAATTTCCCCTGTATCCAGGCGAAACAACTTTGGATGGCCATAGGGGGAGGGAACCCGCAGCCCCTCCTCCAGGGACACTGTGATGCCATCGACCGTAACCACACTATATGCACCGGTGTTTTCCAGGCCCATTTTTCCGGCCCAGAAGTACAGCCGCACCTCACCCTCGTCGGTGCGATACGAGGTCTGGTCCGCAATGACCACATCGGACGGCATATCCAAAAGCTCATAGGTAATGAGAGCTCCCATATCGGCCGCAACAAATTGGTCCGATTCACTGCACGGAGGCTGAATCAGGGTGTCCGAATCGGATCCGGAGTCCGAGGCCGTATCCACAGCTGCGCCACTACTTCCACCGCAACTCGCCAGACAGAAGGCTGCAGCCACCAGAAAATAAAGGACAAGCCGCACCATCGAAATCCTCCCCGCACGAGAGATAGTCTGCCACCAAGCCTCTGCCCTGTCGACAACCCCCCGTTTGACGAGCTGAGGACGCGTACCGATACTAGATAGGGAACGCGAACGGTATGCCATGCAAACTCAGCCGACAATGATCTTCCGGACCTGGCTCGTAGCCACGATTGTACTCGTAATCGGGCTGATTCCCTCCAGCGCCTGGGCCTCCTTCGCCAAGTCTACGGCCGGAAAGATCGATTCGGTGATCTGGGAACCCAATGAAGCGGATGCCACGCGTATCCAACTTCATGGCGTCTTCGCGACCCTGCCCAGTGAGGTGGATAAAGAATGGACAGCGCCGTCATTGGGCTACATCTATTATGCCTGCCCGGAAGGAAGCGAGGAGGCATGTCGCGCAGAGTGGCAGGACATCGTACAGATTAATTCCAACCTGGGCTGCGTCGCCTTCGGAGCGAATATCTTCGAGAATATCCGACCGGCCGGGGAAGAAGCGGTCGACCCCGATCCCTATCTCTTTGTGGCCTTCGGTGGAGTCACGTACCCGGCCTGGTTGGATTGCGTCGACCTGGTCGCCGACAGTCCGCCGGTCTGCGGCAACAATCTGGTCGAGGCGGGTGAAAGTTGCGACGGCGATTGTCCTACTTCGTGCGATATCATTCCGGAATCCACGATGACAGGCTGCGGACAACCCGGGACAATCGGCTCGTCGGACGACTGCAATGTTCTTTGCACCTACGACTCGGTCATATTCGGCTGCAAAGACGACGATGGCTGCTGTCGTTGGATTAGCTGCAGCCCAGCGGAGGATAACGACTGCATCGAAGGTGATCCCCCCGTCGACCCGCCCGACACATCAACAAGTGATGTTATGGAGGTAACGACGGCTGAAACCGTAGACGACACAACGGAGGAAACCAGCGTCGACACCACCGCTGAACCACAGGAGGACATCTCCAGCCCCACGCCGTCAGGTGGCTCCGGTGGATGCCAGGCCCAAGGCCATAGCCGCTCCGGTTTCGGCCTTCTCTTTCTGTTGGCCGTTGGACTTCTGCTCCTCTTTCGTCGCGATCCGACCACGGGATCGCCCTAGGCACAGGCCGGCAATAGTGTGCCTAATTCCGCAAAAAACAACGCCAAAATGTATTGCACGGCTTGGGGCCGATACCAAAGGGTGATCGAGCCTTCTTATTGCTGTTTTGCCCCATTCTGTAGTAGACAGCGCGCCTTCATTGGGCAAAATCTATTGGGCAAAAGGGAGGCACCAT
>CAUZEG010000062.1:0-18046 GCA_963578775.1 Myxococcales bacterium | reverse complement strand
ATATTATCTTGCAATGGAATATGTGGAAGGAGTGGAACTCGATACCCTCCTTCGTTGGGTCGACGCGAGGGGAGAGACCCTTCCACCCGACGCGAGCCTCCGCATCACGGATATGGTCGCGCGTGGGCTCGACTATGTTCATACCCGAAAGGATGAATACGGAGAATCCCTCGGGATCGTACACCGAGATATCAGTCCCCAGAACATCATGGTAACCCGGGCGGGAGAGATAAAGATCCTGGACTTCGGTATCGCCCGAGCCACAACACGCATGCATGAGTCGATGCCCGGCTTCCTGGCGGGGAAAGTTGCATTCCTTGCTCCGGAACAACTTCGTGGGGAACCCGCTACGCCTTGTAGTGATATCTACGCATTGGGTGCTGTCTCGTTTCAGCTTCTCACAGGTCGACATCCTCGAGAGAATCTGGACAAGCCGGACCAGCTCAAGATCGGGGTGGAAGTACCATCCATTATCGAGGTGATGCCTGAGGCCCCTATGCATCTATCCGAGGTGATTCAATGCTGTCTGGCTCCAGAGCCCACAGATCGCTACAACAGTGCAGCTGAACTCCGTGAAGCCCTGGAAAAGGCCCGTATTGCCGATGAACTGGGACTTGGCGAAACCGCATTGAAAGAACTGGCAGCGCATGTTCCCGGCCCGGATGACGAGGCCGATACGTTCGATCAGTTTCTTCTCGATGCCGTCTCCCTGCCATCCTCAATGGGTCCGGGCAGCACACGACCAAATACGGTCCGTCTTGATGGCGGGGGCGATTCCGAGGAGCAAGGAGCCAAAGAACAGGGTCCACGACGAGGATTCAAAAGATGGCTTTTCCTGGCGACCACCATTGGTCTCGGGATCGGTCTCGTATTGATGTTCGGTCTGTCACAGATTAGCGCTCCAAAAAAGACGACACCGAACGTCGTCCGGGTTCTTCCTGAGTCCGCCGCGCGCACGGCTTGGCGCCTTTCCAAGCGCCTATTATCCCAGCACGTTCTCGATTATATGCGCCCCATCGTCTCCGTGCAGCGACCCAGACCCACCGCAGCGGAACAGCAGACCAGAGATGTCAAAGATACCGAAAGCATGCGAGCCGATGGGGCCAATAGCGACAAAGTCGACACTGCAGCAGACACCTCGGTACCCACGTCCGTCGTAGAGACAGGGACGACCCGTATTATCACCAAACCGAAAAACGCCAGGATCCGAGTGAACGGCAAATCGATGGGGACCGGCTCCGTACGACTGACCGGACCGTCGGATAAGAGCATGAACATTCAGGTGTCGGCCCCTGGTTTTATCACCGCCAAAAGACGTCTGATCCCGGGACGAGTACGCAGCCAGACAATCAAGCTCAGTCCCAAAGCCCAGGGCACCGTCATATTCAGATATTACCCCTATTCGGCAGAATTATTCATTGACGGAAAGGCCTTAAAGCCTAGTGGAACCAACTTGATTCGAACCCAGATAGCCGTAGGAAAACACACTCTGGTGTTGCGGAATGCCCAAACAGGCGATACACGGCAAGTACGGTTTCGAATCAAAGCCGACCAGATCACCAACCTCAAGGAAATCAATCTGGACCCCAAAAGCCAATGAGGCCGTCGATGGCAGGCCAGACCACCACCCTATACGATCCGAGTGCACTGAAATCCGTGACCTTCAGACCTTTGTCTGTCCGCGTCCGCACCGGTCCAGAGAAAGGGAAACGGTTTACGGTCAAGAACCGTCATATCGTACTGGGAACTGATCCCGAACTCCCCATTGCCCTCACTGATGGGACCGTGTCACGCCGTCATGCAGTGGTCGAACACTCCCCCAAGGGCCTGCTGATTCGAGACCTGGACAGTACAAATGGCACCTTCATCAAAGATGTCCGCGTCGAAGCCGCCTATATGCAACTACCCGGGGTTTTACGCGTAGGCAATACGGAACTAAAAATCAGCTTTGAAGACGAGTCGGTAAACGTGGATCTCTATACCGGCGAACATCTTGCGGGTATGGTTGGGCAGAGTACGGCCATGCAAGAAGTCTTTGGCCTGGTTGCACGCGCTGCACCTACAGACGTTACGGTTCTTATCTCCGGAGAGAGCGGCACGGGTAAAGAACTCGTAGCAAGAGCCCTGCACCAACTCTCGAAACGAGCCGAGGGACCATTCGTTGTCTTTGATTGTAGCGCCGTACCGGCTGAACTAATTGAATCCGAACTCTTTGGCCATCTCAAGGGGGCCTTCACCGGTGCCTCAGCAGCGCGAACAGGCGCGTTTCGCGAAGCCCATAAAGGAACTCTGTTTCTGGATGAAATTGGAGAGTTGTCACCGGAGTTGCAGCCCCGCCTCCTTCGCGTCCTTGAAAGCCGCGAGGTCAAGCCTGTCGGCGGGGAACGCCACGAATCGGTGGACATTCGTATCGTATCCGCGACCAACCGTTCTCTTCTGTCAATGGTGCAGAATGGCGACTTTCGCGAAGATCTCTACTACCGCATGGCTCATATTGAGATATCACTGCCACCCTTACGCGAACGTGCCGAGGATATTCCCCTCCTGATACGCCACTTTCTTGAGCAGAGCGACCACGCAGGCGATCTGGATGTGGGTTTCGAGACCATGGAAAAGCTCATAAAACATCCCTGGCCAGGCAATATTCGCGAACTGAAAAACTACCTGGACCGAGCTTCGATCCTTTCCCAGGGAGATCGAATCGAAACCAAATTTCTGACAACACACGGCTCCATGTCATCGAACGAACAAATGTCCACTACGCAAAAGGGAGCGGCGATATCCCCGTCCGAACAGATGGAGAACCTGGTCGTTGATTATGATCTTCCCTTCAAGGACGCGAAAACCAATCTAGTTGAAGCCTTTGAGAAAGCCTATTGGACGCGGATGCTGGATGAACATCGCTGGAATATTTCAGGGGCGGCCCGTGCCGCTGGAATCCATAGGAAGTCCCTGGAGTATGTTGTCAAAAAGTTGGGACTCAGAACAAAAGACCCGGACTAAAAAAAACGACTGTAAAAAATTTGCGCTGGACCCGGTAGGGCGTACACTCGAGGTTCGGTGCAAAAAAGGGGTACGTATTGAAAACTCGCAGTACAACTACACAAACACTCACGCGAGAGCAGGTTTTAGAGCTCATCGAATCGGGTTCTTTGTCGCAGAAAGAAGAGCTTTTCCTGCGAATGAGGCATGGGATTTCGGTATCTGAAAATATGCCGCTTGATATGGTTGGAGATTCAAATCCAGACGTACAAGCACATTTGGCCACAATAGAACGTGAAGCCTTGCATATGATGATGCCGCAAGAGTCGGCTCAACCCAAACGGAATCGCACACGCGAAAAAATTGTAGACACGCTCAAGAAACTCTCCTAATTCGCCCATTTTCAACCTGAAACAGGCAGGAGAAGGGAGTCCACCGGGGTGCCAACCCTGGAACTGGCGAAGCTCCCAGTGTTTTGATTTCCAAGTCACAAATTTTCGGCGTCTATCGCGCGCGCACGCGCGCGAGGATAGGTTTATGTAATCTGGGGGAGGCCCCATGAACGTAATCGTAGGTGGAATGACGGACATCGGACTTGAGATCGCCGTATATCTGGCAGATCGAGGGTTGGACGTAACGGCAATCGACCGCGATGGCGATCGATTGGGACACGCGGAGAAGCGCTTGGACGCCCTCTTCATTGAATCCCATGAAGGAACCATCGATACGCTGCGGCGGGCCCACGCAGAACATGCAGATCTTGTGGTCTACGCCACGAAGTCCGATGAATTGAACCTATTTGCCGCCGCCCAGGCTCGACAGCTCGGTGCCAAGCGAACCATTGCATTGGTTCGATTCGAGGATCATCTCGGTGGAGCACCCGGGCTGGCACGTAACATTCACGACGTAGATTTTGTGCTATGCCCAATCATCCTTACGGCCGCTGAAGCACATCGAGTTGCCCATTCCCTACGGGTTCTGAATCAAACCCATATCGCGGACGGGCGTATCACTGTCGAAGAGATACCTGTGGATCACGACGATCCGGTCGTCGGCCACACAATCGATCAGATCGGATTGCCCGATTCCGTTCGATTGGTCGCCCTGGTTCGTGACGGTGTCTGGGTGCCGGCCGCTCCTCGAGAACGTTTACAGGTGGGCGATCGAGTAATTCTCGTCGGCCGAAGAGGGGCTATTCTACGAGCAGAGCGGAGATTCCAACCCGGTGGCCAGCGAGCGTTACGACAAGCCTTCGTGGTCGGAGGTGGTCGTATCGGGCTGCATGTGAGTCGTGCCTTCCTCGCCGAAGGGGTCAAGGTGACCCTGGTCGACAGAGATCACGCCCGCTGCAAGAAACGGGCTATAGACCTACCCGACGCAACCATCATCCATGGGGATGGAACGGATATCTACCTATTGGAACAGGAAGGAGTCCGAACATCCGATGTTGTTGTGGCTTGTACCAACGACGACGAGTCAAATCTGGTCGCGAGCTTGTTGGCTCTTCGTTTGAAAACGCCACATGCTGTAACCCTTGTACACCGCCCCCAGAATGTCGTGGTGTACGAACATCTTGGCCTCGAAGCCACCGTGTCACGCCCCCTCGTAATGGCAAATCATGTGGGTCGCGTAGCTCGGCGAGGTGAAGCAACGGACGTCGTCGAAATCGCCGATGGAATGCTCCTGGCTATCGATTTTCTGGTTCATGGAGAATCGGAGGTTGTGGGCCATACAGTCGGAGACATTCCCTTCCCTGCCAACACCATTCCGTGCTTTGTGGTGAAACAGACAAGTATTGTCCCTGCCACTTCTTCCACCCTGCTGGAGGACGGAGATCAGCTTATCGCCGTAGTGCCGCCCAAGCAGCGTAAGAGTATCGAAGCCTTGTTCCGGAGTAATTCGAGAGGACCGTAGTGTCGTGAATATCTGGCTTGTCAGTCGTTTTGTCGGTTTCCTGGCCCTGGGTATTGGGCTTGCGATGCTGGTCCCGGCTTCGGTGGCGGGACTGGACCACGATGGTGAATCTGCCATCGCATTCCTGGCCAGCGCCGGCGTCTCCGTTCTCATCGGTTGGATCCTGGTCCAACTCGGTAAACGAGCCCAAGGGGCTCTCGTCGGCCCACGTGAAGCCATCGGTATCGTCGGGTTCAGCTGGATTTTGGCCGGACTTCTCGGTGGCATCCCCTTCGTACTCGATAACAGCGTCTCTCATCCCGTGGACGCCATTTTTGAGAGCTTCAGCGGCTTTACGACCACGGGAGCCACGGTCATTCCCAACCTGTATGACGATCCGGGCGTTGTCGCGGATCCCGCTTCAAACGGTAAAACCGTTGCCACCATCTCTCGCGCAGCCATGCTATGGCGCTCCATCACTCATTGGCTGGGTGGTATGGGCATCATCGTATTATTCGTAGCCATCTTCCCCGCTGTGGGGGTTGGTGCTCGGCATTTATTGAGCAATGAAGTGCCAGGCCCCATTACGGAACGGCTTCGACCACGTCTGAAACAAACCGCTATTCGATTGTGGTGGATCTACCTCATCCTGACCACGACACTCCTACTCCTGCTGTTCATGGCGGGTATGGATTTGTTTGACGCCACAAACCACGCCTTCTCAACACTCGCAACGGGTGGTTATTCCACGCGAAACGGAAGTGTCGGTGCGTATAATAGTGTCTCCATCGATATCATCATCACCGTATTCATGCTTGTAGCCAGCTTGAACTTTGGGCTCTATCACCTCGCGCTGCAGGGTCGAATTCGGAGCGTATTACGAGACAGCGAACTTCGTGCCTTTCTGATCCTCTATGGGGTGGTCACCATTATCATCACATTGTCGATTCTGGACCGCCATGGCGGAAACCCGGCCCAGGCCCTACGGTATGCATCGTTCCAGACAGCTGCCGTACAAACCGGAACGGGCTTTGGCACAGACGATTTTAATGCCTACCCTCATGTCGCGCAGATCCTGCTATTCATGCTGATGTTTATTGGCGGTTGCGCAGGAAGTACCACAGGTGGAATGAAGGTCGGTCGAATCTTAGTATTGATAAAGGCAAGCCTTCGAGAATTGCGACGCAACCTTCGACCGCAAGAGGTCCGGGCCCTCCGGGTTGGTACGCGAGTGGTGCCCGAAGGCACACTCCGATCCATCGCAGGTTTCATCACCTTATTCCTACTCACCTATGTAGTCGCCACTATAATTGTTGCAGCGCTTGGCGCGGATGCGGTAACCGCAGGGGGATCCGTCGCGGCATCGCTCGGGAATATCGGCCCGGGATTCGGTGCCGTAGGACCTACCTTGAATTACGCAGACCTATCTTATCCCATCAAATCCGTGTTAACTGTATGTATGCTTCTGGGACGCCTTGAACTTATGGCGCTGTTAGCTTTCATCCTACCGGGCCTCTGGCGAAAGCGGTGAGATGACGACATGAAAACCCTACCCAAAGAAACTCCTCGACCGAGCGAAGTCGAATCACCCGAAACGACTTCTCTTGAATACGTTCTTCGATCGGCAGAGAACCAACTGCGGAGTCACTTAGAAGAATTCGTAAAGAACACGGGGATCCAGATTCTTGAACGCATGAAGGTGGCCATCCAGGCGGCACCTGTCACGCAAAGGGAAGATACAATACCGGACGGACTCGACCACCTGATCTCCGAGATCGATCGGTCCCTTAAGAGCGTGGACCTTTATCCCGCCGTTCAGACTCTTTTTGAACAACTGCAAATACCGATACCAGTGCCCAGCAACAGCCGTATCTCTCTGGAAGAACAAATGGATGGAGAGCCGGTTGAGGTTCCGCTGAAAGACCTGGTGACACGAATCATCGCGATCGAGTTAATTGCAGGGCTACCGGACCGACTTCAAGAGGCATTTTTGCCTGTTCTCATGGGTCTGCTCCGTTTCCGTGGGTTCGTCCATGGCGCCCTTGCCGACGGGCCACACGACAACGAAGACGGAAACCGTACCGCGCATAAGCACACGACGGCCGAACTCATCGAACACCTCGACGGAGAAATCGAACTTCTCGAACGTCGGGTGCATTTCTGGGTAGGCGGCTTCCACAGCGCCGTCAAAGAATCGATCCGCCAATACACCGAAAAGCGGAAAAGCCCGGCACGAACCAGCAAACGGCAAATGAACAATGCCCTCGTATTGTCGAGAACGGAGGTTACACGATACCAGACCGCGTTATCGGGTGTGACAGGCGCCATTGAGGCCGATTTGGAAGGACGCCGTATCGAATTACAAGCGACCAAGATGATCGATGAAAGGTTTCACGTTCCAAGTCAGCGAATACGCGACGAACTCGCAGAAGCCGCAGAACTCCTCGTCCGAACGCTGAAGGCCTCCCACAAACGGGTCCTGGTCGCGGCCGAGCGAGAGGACTCCATCGATGCACTCATCGATTCCATCGCAGCGCAACATGAACAAATCCGAAAACGGATCGAAGAAGATACACTTACATTGGTTCAAGAGGTCCACGCAGGCATCACCGACCCATATATAGTGGAGACCCTTCGTCTTGAGCTTCAGCGTCTGGCACAACAACTCCCACAGACAATTCAATTGGTAGGCAGTAACGCCATCGATGTCATGGAATCGGGAAACCTTCCCGAGGCGCTCGTCACCATACATCTACGAGAGCCTGGCTATCTGGCCCTTGCGACGACCATCCCGTGGCATATCTCCACAGCGCGAGATAAGGAAGTTGCCATCCTGGCTGAGGTTCATGAACGTATTATGAACGTAAATCGCGTGGTGGAGTTCAATCTCGAATCCGCAGTAAACGAGATCCGCGCCGCCGGTGATACCGACGCAGCTCGACATCTGGTGGAGGAGATGGTTTCGGTTCCTCTGGCTCGATGCGTCGAACTTCTTGAGCAGCTTCCCGAATTTCTGCGAGAGAAGGGCATGGACGTTGCGGATGAGCTACGGACTTCCGTGTCGCATATTCTGGAAGATTTCAAATCGTCCATTGCCCGAGGTACCCAGGGTCCGGTTGCAGCCCCGCCCGCCGGTCGGCTCCTGGAGCGTGTCTGGGATGCCATGGCTGACGGCCTGGAATGGATAGAAAACACCATCGCCGAGAGCCTTCGAAAGGCAGGACGTAGCCTGGTTCGAGGCATAGGCATTCTTCGCCATCGAATCCAACGCAGGGTGTTCCCACCTCTGCCTCATGGTGTTTCGGACCCGGAGGCCATCGGCCGAGCCCGAGAAACCGCCCTTCCACATGCATATCGGATGTTATTCGCCACAGAACCCGTATCTTCGCCGGAACTCCTCATCGGCCGAGACGAGGAAATGAATCAAATCGCACGTTCCGTTGTGCGAATCCGCGCCGGGTTCCCTGCATCGATCGCTGTCATCGCTCCTCCCGGCGGTGGGCGCAGTAGTTTTGTTCGTATAGCTCGCAGTACGGTGCTGGAAAATCTGCCCACACATTTCATTCCGCTCACGCACGCTATGACCGAGGCTGAGCTGACCCGTGCCATCGGCCAACGCCTCAATATCCGTGCAACATCTACCCTGGAGGAGCTGGCCCATCCGATCCAGAACCGACGGGAGGTCATGGCTATCATCCTGGATGATCTGGGCTCTCTGTTCTTCCGGGCACCTGGGGGCTTCCGAACCCTGGAAGCTCTACGCCTTCTGATCACAAGTACCAGCGAGAAGATTTTGTGGATCACAACGGTTAGTGAGCCTCTCTGGCGCTACCTTGTACGAGTCGGGCGTATCCCGCAGGCCTTCACACAGACCATTCAATTGGCACCCTTCGCTCCGGCCGATATCGGAAAGCTGATCATGTCGCGCCACCGCCTGAGTGGACATGTTCTCAGTTATGGACCGATGGCCTGGCGAAGCCGGGTTACCAGTTATTTCAACCCCTACTCCATTGAAGGCTCGACCGAGCAACGGGTGATTTTTGATGCCCTCGGCCAGGCCGGCTTCGGTAATCCCGCCCTTAGCGTATTAATTTGGCGGCGCTCACTCGACGTGCGCGGAGATGGCTCCCTTGAAGTACACCAGCCCGTACAACCAGACATTGGACCGATTGTGGAAGAAGACCTCGATAGCCAGGCGACTCTTGCCACTCTGCTCCTTCAACGACGGCTTAATCCCCAATCCCATTCCCATGTCTTTGGCTGGGATATCGACAAGAGCGCACGTACATTGCGTGGACTCCAGCAACGGGGATGGATAGAGCCTCTGCCCATGGCGCACCCAACCGCGCCACAGGCCTATCAGATGGTGTCCTCCGTTCGGTTCCAGATTTATCGCTTTCTCCAGCATAAAGGGCTGCTCCTATGAGCCTTTCCCTTCCCATACTGCCGATGGTACCTGCCGTAATGGGCGTAAATTTATCGTTGGAAAAATATCTGCGCCTGTCCGACCTGGCTCTGATCCTTCTCATCCTGGTCGTGGCGTATCTGATCAATCAACTCAGTTACCCATGCGAAAGAAGACTCAACCGATCGAATCGTCGGATTGCACAACTGATCATTCGCGTCTTACCGCTACTGAAATTCCTTGTCTGGCTTGGAGCCGTGATCCTGGCTTTCGATATCCTCGTCGGACCGGCTGATGACCTGGAACTCGTAGCCTGGTCGGGTCTGGCGGCAACCCTCCTATACGCCTTACGACATGGACTGACGCAGACGCTGTCAGCAGTGTTCATAGTATTACAGGGCCGCGTTAAAGCGGGTGAAGTGATACGCATCGGAGATGTCCGGGGACGTGTTGAACGCGTAGGCCTTAAGGGCGTAACCATCCAATCCGCGACCGGTATGACCCATGTGATTCCCCCACAGACATTACTTACCGATCACGTGGTACATGAGGACAGAGAAGAATCGAGGCCGGTCCAACTCGAAATCCCGCTGATCGATGATATCGATCCCTACCAGGCCGCTCGCGTATTATACGAAGTCGCCGCAATGAGCCCATACGTTGACCCGCGAGTCCGACCCGAAGTCGCGATCGACTTCGTAGCCACCGGCCCCCGACTCTCTCTGTGGGCCCGCGCCACCAGTCTTGAACACGAGCGACGCTATCGAACCCAGGTCGGTGTCCGTTTCGCCCGTGAACTTCGCCGCGTACAAGATGCGAAAACAAATTCCATCGACGAGCAGGAAAGCGAGGAAACTTGATGACGCTCCTATCCTGAGACCCTGCGGACTTCAGCTTAGAGTTCGGTTATGAGAAGCTGTATCGGGTGATGAACACCACGCATTGGATATGCTATTTCCTGTTAGGGGCGGTCTGGTTGGCTGGCTGTGGTACAGATCCAGCTCCAGAGACCTCCACGACCCAGATTCTGTTCGGCCCATCGGCCTCGAATATGCCATTCCCCAATAGCGCCTGGCTCGATCCCGAGGTCGGTACGTTGAAGCTACCCACAGAGGGGGCCTCACCCGCCTACTCCTCGTTAATCGACAACTACCTGAACACACTTCCCGCGTTTCCCCCAGATACGGGAATCATGTTCCGGATCAACGCGCCTCGAAATAGCCTCGATCTCGAGTCAATTCCTATCGCCAGCCATGTCGTTGATGTCACATATCCCGGCCAGGCGGAACTCATTACTAATGTCGTTTGGACTATAGAAGAGGACCTTGACGGTTCCACTCGCGTCGTTGGCTCCAACAGCTTGGGCTGGGAGTTGGGTCATAGCTACGCTCTCGTCGTAACCGCCGGCCCGCGTACGTTGACCGGCGATCCGATTGAGGCCTCACCTCTCTTCGTCCAGATCCGAGACGGCCAGACCGAAGAACTGAAAATAGAGCCGGTCCTGCTCGAACAACTCATCGCGAGCACCGGCCCCGTCGTCCAACAATTAGAGACAGGAACCATCCCCGGCCTGACCACGCAACGGGAGGATATCCTGATCCTCTCAATTTTCGATATTCAGAACGGTCCCGTGCTGCGCTATGATCCGATCGGAGGGAATGGACCCTTTCCCGACGACCAGTGGATGGGCCAGCCCCCTTCCGACCCACAAGCTGCGACCACGGCACAACAACAGTTGGATGCATTTGTTCGCGCCAATACCGGCTTCAGTGTGACCAGCCGGATCTTTGTTCCGATCGCCGGTCTAGCCGAACCATCGCAGGAGCCAGAGATCGAACTCTGGGATCTGGGGCAGGCCGTCCCCGCCGATTCGAATGCCCCAATCGTCGTTTCACATAGCCAGGAGCTTCGCGATCAAGGCCTTGCAATCACCCCGTTGACAGCAAATCAGACACTAATGCCAAACCATCGTTACCTATGCGTCGTTCGTCGTCCCACGGACAATACGGCAGTCCTATACCATCCTCCCCTACATTTCGCTCTGCTACGAGCATCGGGAGAACTGATATTCAACGGCCAGAGTACAGTTCCATTCCTCACCGGGGCCCAGGCCGCCGCACTACAGACGGCTAGAGATGCCTTCAATCTGGAGGAAAGCCCCGTCAATGACGATACCCTTCTGGCCTGGAGCTGGACCACACTCTCACAAGTGGAAGCGCTGTATCAGCCCCAAAAAGAGATCATACCGGTTCCCAATGACCGCGAATCCATCAGCCCAGGGGCCTTCGGGGCACCACCGGGCCTGCCCGAGCAATCGCACCAAATGGTCCAGGGGCTTCTCGATGGGATCGTCAACGCCGGTGGATTCCCGCCAAATACCATTTTGCAGATCCCGATGAGCGGAGCCCTCGATATAAGCTCCATTCATATTGTGGAGGAAGCCCATAATCCAATGAATGTAGCCCAGGGGCATATCCTGCTCATGGACATCACCGATATTGAATCGCCCACCGATCTGATGCTGTTGAATGATCGGCCGCCACTCGCCAATTTTACCATTGATTCCGACTCTTCGGGACGGTTGACCCTGACTCCGACGAATGGGGGGTGGCCAACAACCCGGCGCATTCTGGCGATCCTTTTGAAGACTTTGCCCACGGTTGGCAGCGGACCGCTGCAGTCAACACCAGACTTCTTCCTGTCTGCCCTCGAACACCCTCTTGTGGATCCAGACAGCGGTGAAAGTCTCGTCTTTCTATTATCCGACGCCGAAGCCAACACGCTCGAAATGCGCCGGTTGGAGAATAATTTCTACTCGAGTCTTCTCTCGGTCGCCACAAACGGCATTCTGGACATCGAAGATGTGGCTCTGTTCTGGACCTTCCAGACCATAGAACCGCCCATGGATGAGCTGGATGAGCTCTATATTCAGATGCTTCTGGATAGCGTCGACACATCATTGAAGGGAGGCGCCTTCAAGAACATCCAGATCCATCCACCGTCATCGGAGCTGGACGGCTATGATCTGAGCGGGATCGGTCATGTCATGCTCGACGGGCGATATGAAAGTCGCGCCATGATTCGAGCCGATCAGATCATCTTCGGCGACGACGGTAACGTCTTATCATTCCCTGAATTTGAATACCTGGAAGACGGCACGCCCAGCTGGTCTCCTGATGACGTGCCCTTCGTTGTCGCGCTGCCCCAGGGTATGCCGCCCCAGGAAGGATGGCCGATACTCATCTATCAACATGATCTCGGCATGAACGCCATGAGTCTGTTTGAGTTCGCCCATCGATATACCGAGCAGAAGATCGCCGTTGTGGCCATGGACGCATACCTCCATGGAGCCCGGACCCCCGAATCAAAGCAAGACGGTGATCTCTACTTCGATGGTACGATACTGGCGCTTCGTGACCATCTTCGGCAAAGCACTCTCGACCTTATGGCCTTTGCCCGCTTCGTCCGGAACGGGCTGGCGCCATTGGTAAAGACCTATCTCTACCAGCAAGGTACGCTTCACGTTGGCTACAAGGGTCTGAACATCACCAAAGTCTACTTCCATGGCCATGGTCTGGGTGGTTTGTTCGGGATTCCTTTTCTTGGATTGGACTCTCTGGTTTCGCGCTGTGCTCTGTCCATGGTGGGAGCCCCGCTTATTCAACTCATGTTGGAATCCGAGGATCCTCGGATTCATTCACTCGTGGCAGGTTTCTCGGATTTCAATCTGGATATTCCAGAGCATGATCTGTCTCCCATCTACGACCTGCTCCAATGGGGGATTTTTTCCGCAGAGCCTATTCAATACGCCCCGCTGGTTCTGGACATCATGAATACAGCTCCAAACAACCGAAGACTATTCGTACAGATCGCTGGCGCGGATACCACCGTATCCTATGACAGTAGCATGTCCCTTTGGACCAGACTTCATAGCGGCTCGGCCCCCGAACGTTCCTCCCTGAAGGTATATCCGGACACCTGTCATCAGTTCCTTTCCGAAGGATGTAGCGGCGTCTCTGGCATAACGGATCCAGACTCCGTGCCGCTGGCACAACAAGAGGCGTTGCAGGACCTGTTGAATTTCTACCAGGCCGGACAATTCCCCTAGTCTTTCAACGGCATACTCTAGCTGCACCTCGAAACGACTCCATGAGTTGATGGACTTCAATCTGAGCTCGTCGCTCTCGTTCCTGGTCTCGTCGACCGTGCACCCATACCATACCGGGCGTCAGGCGTATGGAGCCCGTCTGGGACGGAACCGCTCGTTCCTCGCCACAGGCATCGACCAGGACCGCCCATTCACCTTCCAGGCGGTCCACCTCCAGGACCTCAGACCCGACCGCTATCTGGCAGATCGGTTTATTGGCTGGGCGCCCAGAAGGGACGGTCGCGCAATCACAGATTAGAAGGGCCATAACGGCTATACAGAAAAGGGTTCGGGTATGCATGCCCATACCTGGAGCAGGACGCGTGCCAATTCATAACCCACTGATCTTTCAGAGCTTCAACGCCATGACCGAACGATTTGGAACCCAAACGGGACGAAGGTCACGCTGTCTGGGACTCCGAATCAGTCAGAGCAGATATACTCACCATTGCCGGTATCGGTCTCCAGGAAACCCAGAATCATCCCGTGGATCTGGTTTTGCCCCTCGGTTCGGCTTTGGAACTGCATATAATGGGTTCCAGCAGTCAGGCAGGATCCGGAGACGACCACTTCGTAGAAAGAATTGCCAGTAGGCTCCAGATGCATGATGGCATCCGCCTGCGTGATCGCGGCCCCCCCGGCAGGGTAATTATAGGTAATCGGCCCATCGTGGCGCCATACGACATCCATATCAACACCACCACCGCCAAATCCAAACCCCTGCTGCTGCGGCACCACCAACATCACCCGTACGGCCTTGGTACCCTCTGGTATCTCGACCGCATACTGAAGATATCCCGGTACAAAATCAGAGAAGGCCAGGATCCCCGTAGACTGGGTCCCTTCCATGAATGTCGGCATATCTCCATCCTGGGAGACAGTAAAGTCCTCATAAGCCTTTATGCGCTTGCAATCCAATAAGCCTCGCTCCGCATAGGCCTGCGTAATCGCGCTACTGACTTCGGGTCCTTCTTGCTGGGCGCGCGCCAAAACCATCTCGGCTGCGATCTTGAAATTCATGGCAGGGGTAAAGTTCAACAACGCATCAAAGATGATTCGGTCTGCCAACTCCGCGCCAATCGCTTCCCGTATCGCCCATAAGGCCGAACCGTAGATTTCCCCATCCGCATGCATCTCACCGACCATATCCTCCGGACACGAACGGAAACGACTCAGATCCCGAGACAGATCGACACCTGCCGCGACCTGGAGCGCATAGGAGCCTATAACGGGATCATCGGACATGGTGGCCGCAAAGTAATCGGCATGGGCTTCGTGCATAGCCATAGAAGCACTATCAACGCCATGTTCGTCATAGGCTGTACCCGACAAACGGGTCGCACCGATCATCGCATGGGTATACTCATGCCGAATGACAGCTGCATCGTAGGAGAAGTCGATATTCGTTCCCTGGCCAAACACAATCGCGTCTTCGTCAATCCCTTCAATCTGAAACTGCTGAAGGGTTTCCTTAGGCATGAATGCGGCGTTATCAAACGGCTGCCAGGATCCAAAGAAATTCAACTGGACGTTTACGATAGCCAATAGAGGCACCGGCAGCGGATTCATTCCAAGAGTGGCCGTGAAATACTCGTGTGCCGTCGTCATATGGTAGTACATCATCACTTCGGCGAAAGGATCGTCAGGGTCCGTGTCGTCGGACGGTAATATATGAAGATAGCTACCGTCGGACCCAGGCTGCGCCGTCTGCTTTAGATTGCAGAGTATAAACGGTCCGCCCGGTTCGTTAATACAGTTCCTCACTATTGCGTTCGTGCCGCTAAGAAAACCATCCGGATCCGTAAGCGCTGGCAAGGACACAAGAGTCAACCCCTCATCCTGCAGCGGACTCTGCATAAATACGTTCGCAATCGGCCCCTCTGGTTCCAGAGGTCCCTCATCCAATGGGGCGAGCGTATCCTCCCCAGGATCCTGGCCACTATCCTGGATGTCACCAAGATCGGCCCCAGACCCACTACAGGCCGCAAAGAAAAGAGTGAACAGCAAAGAAGATACAGATAATTTCATCGGCTTCATCCCTCCTGCTCAATGAATCGCGGCGTCGCGGATCCAGACAACGCGTCCGTCATCAGCCCGCACAAATACAAACCACATTCCCCCTGATGCCCCCCGGACCGGAACCCGATAGGCTCGAACCGGCACCGTGCCATGGGCGAGCACAACCTCAACCGGCTCGGACGGAACCATGACATCTTTTTTAAACCCGGTTTTCGCCAACTCGCGGGCCTGCTCGGGACGAATAGAACGAGGGCCAAGCCCCCCTTGCAATACGACAAGTCCATTCTGAAGGCTGACTACATCCCCATTTGCCTTTGCCCCGATCACCAACTGATGTCCCTCGACCGGGATGCCCTCGAGCATCTGGTTAAATCGATATACCGTCTGCCCCCGCCACCGCTCGACCGTACTGGGACTCATGGCGTCGCTCCCCAATCCCATCAAAGAGCTGAAGTCTCGGGCCAATTGCTCCACGACGTCAGAGATTTTCTGGTTCCCCTGTACCGTTGCCATAGGCCCCCGAATCGCACGGGGTGTCTGGGTCTTGGAATCCCATTGGATATCCAATTGGGCTGCATCAGGGCCTAGCTTCAACCAGCTATCCCATCCGGGCGTGGTAGCCCCCGCCACATTGATATGCATGCTCATTATCAGCGTACAGACGATGGGAATCCAATGGCCTGATTTCCACATATTCTACCTCACCATTCCAGGGCGACAGGGTCTGAATCTACCAGAGAGTAGATAAGCGGTGGTCGCTGGTCAAGAGAAACATAATGCTGGCATCGCAATATAGCGAACCAAAACGACAAACGGCCGGCTACCTGTTGGCGACCGGCCGTCTGCGAAAAATCCAGACTAGAGACGAAGCCTATTGCTTCACACCGGTAATCGTGGCCGGTATCGTCTCAAGGCCAACGCCCACACTCAAAGCATCGGTCTCCCCATCACCATCGGTGTCGATGTCAAGATAGGGCTGAAGGAAACCGATAAGGGTTGAGGGATCAAAGCCAGCCGGAAGGGACGAACCACCCAGATTGGCGACGATGTCCATAATACCTTCTTCCGGCAGAATACCCGTGATGAGCCCATTGGTGAGTTGCACGGGCACGCCATTTTCATCCTCGACCACATCCGCCTTCAGAGTCATATCGATGATGGAGAGGTTGAGTGTTCCATCAAGAGCGGATATCGGAAGTGATAATACAAAGGTCGTACCTGGGCCACCAAGGCTCAATTTCCCCTCCACTACGATGGCGTCGTTAAAGACAACCAGTGGATCGCAATCCGGCGTAAAGGACTCGGGATCGATCAGATAGTTACAAGGGGCCGCATCGGACTTCGTTATGTCACATTCGGACCATTCCGCCGTTTCCTCATTATAGGTATTGGTCTCCTCGGTGGACGCGTTGAACAAGCTGACGGTGAATGCCGTGCCATCGTTGGCGTAGTCGTGAATGTCCGTAATGATATTGACAGAACCTTCGGAAATCGCCTTGGCGAGTTCGGCTCGAAGGTCGGTCTGAGCAAGCCCAGCAGCCAACTCAACAAGGCCAAGAAGGGCGTTCTCTAGACCATTTTCACAAACACCATCGGGGAAGCTTGTATTGGGATCCGCATCCACATTGCCGGCGGTGCTCTCATCGCAGACCATTTCTACCTCGGGATCAAAGCCGCCGATACCGAATTTGTGAATACGATGGGTAATGCCAACAGAGGTTATATCGATCTGGCTTGGGTCCTGGCAGCTGGTCGGAGGTGGAATCACGCAGGCACCCTCCTGGCATACTTCGTCCTCACCGGCACAAAGTCCGCAGGAACCGCCACATCCGTCGTCACCACATATGTTATCGCCACAGTCCGGTACACAGGTCGACTCACAGAGACCGGCCGCAGAGCACTCTTGATCACCGGTACAGTCGCCGCATGTGCCTCCACATCCGTCGTCACCACAGACCTTGCCATCGCAAGCGGGTTGGCAAACATCGTTTTCCAGGGTGTCCTGGCCGTTACTGCCATTATCAGTAGCTGTATCGGCGGCACCACCACAGGCCGTGAGCCCAAAGGACCCGACCATCAGGGTAAGTAATACTACAAGGGATGCAGAAGCGAGGCGTTTCATTATGTCTCCTATCCAACTTATCAATACGTATAGAGATCGTTCTCCGCAGGACGGTCTACCAGAACCACCGGTTGGGTACAAGCTGAAAAGAAGCGCACGCCTACGAAAAAGCCCGAATCCTGACCATCCGTTTTAAGATGTGGCTTTAAGAACAACCATCGATGGGCTCGTATTGGCAGCCCAGTACCTCATGGCAGCTATCCTCGGTACAAGGGTTGTCGTCATTACAACCCGAAACGATCTGACACGTCCCAGCGTGGCACTCGGTAACTGTGCATGGATCGCCATCGTCACAAAACAACCCATTATTCTGGATCACCGGCACGCAGATCCCCTGATCCGGATCACAGGCCGTGTAGTGGCATAGGTCATCCCCCGAACCATCACATACAACATCCGCACAGAGATCGACGGCCGGAATATCCGGAGGAATATGTCCTTCATCCGCGACATCGGTACCCTCATCCGCAACATCGGT
>CAUZEG010000061.1:0-18174 GCA_963578775.1 Myxococcales bacterium | reverse complement strand
CCGACCCGAATTTACGTCGATAGATGTAAGGGCTTCGGTTTCTTCAATAACCAGATGGCCGCCGCTTTCAAGCCACACGCGTGGTGTGATCGCGCCCATCAATGTCCGTTCGACATCATAACGCTCGAATAGCGGAGGGCCACTATCGGCCAGGCGCAGGACGGGGCGAATGGCGGGTAGATATTGTTCGGTAAAAGACGCCAACTGTCCGTACACTTCGATGTCATCGACGATGATGTCATCGAAGTCTGCATCGACCATGTCGCGTATACAGCGATGGGGAAGGTCGAGGTCTCCGTAGATACCGCCCTCTCGTGGATCATCTTTGATGCGGGCGCGGATTGCCTCTACGATTTCCCGCAGATATGCAAGGTCGGCGGCGAAGTCTGCTTTGACTTTTCCCTCTCCCGCCGTACGTACAACGATGTTCTCATCCTCTTTTTTCAGGCTACCCAGGAGGTTCTCAAGCCTCTCCCGCTCTTTGACGGACTCCACTCGTTTCGAGACAGCAATTCCCGGTGATGTGGTCAGGCCATACACCAGTAAACGGCCCGCGACAGAGAGGTTGGTGGTCACGCGGGGACCTTTGGTCTTTACCGGGTCCTTTGTAATCTGAACAACGATGGGTTGATCAATGCGGAGCAGATCCTTGATGGGAGTCGTCCGGGTGTTCAGCGGAGGATTGGATGGAGATCGATCGGGCCCGTTGAGAAGGCCCTCAAGGTCTCGTACATAGAGAAACCCTGGTTGCGCCAAGCCGATCTCGACAAATGCTGCGTTGATACCGGGAAGAATACGTGTGACACGGCCTCGGTAGATATTTCCGATGAGACTTCGCTCTTCTGGACGCTCCACAAGAACCTTGCGCACCCGGTCGTCCTGTACCCAGGCGACCCGTGTAAAGAGCGAGGTCTTGTTAATGAGGAGTTTACTCGGCACGGATGGGTTACTCCCAGGCGATTCTACTGCTTACGTTCCAGGTCGAACGTGCCTTCGGTAAAGACGGCGCCATCGCTCTGCACCGAATTAAAGGATCCAACCACCCGCTCTCCGACGGCCCCAAAGGTCGTCATGTTGAAAGTGTAGGTTGTTGCGCATGACGTCCACCCATAATTCGAGCATCCGCTCTCAGGAGGTTGTTTTTCGGTGAAGCCATCCGACCAACGGATCTCCGCCATTCCATTACCGGTATTTACCTCGGTCCATTGGCCGGCCTGGTTGACAGTAATCCCGACCAGCAGGATCTCTATCTTTTTCGCTCCTTTTGCCATTGTGAGCTGGAGCGTGTCTTCCAGCGGACCGGTTTCGGTCCCTGAAACAGGGATCCAGCGTGCGGACTTGCCAGCGGTAAAGGTCAAGGCGGTCCCGTCTATCGTTACACTAGCCGTGGATGGTGGCTTCAAAACAGAACCCGTATCCTCCTGGGGGATGTCCTGGAAGACAATCGAGTCGGGGATGCCCCCATCGCTCCCGGTTCCATCACCGGACAGTGTGTCCGTATTACCCGTTTGACCGCAGGGCGGATTTTCACAGACGCATGCGGACTTTACACAGGCGCCCTCCTTGCAGGTTTTTCCCGATCCGCAGGATACGGTGTCGTTCGCATCACCGTTGGCAGTGCAGACAAGAAGATCGCCGCCAGAGCAGTCGCGAACTCCTGGACTACAACTAACTTCCACACAGGCCGAGCTTTGTTCGTCACAGACGGTGGAACCGTGATCGCAGGCGTCCGACACGGAAAATCCTGTTCCGGACACACACGTTAGAACGCTATTGAATCCACAGGTAGACGAGCCTTCGGAGCATTCGGCTGGTTGGCAGGTTCCATCGACGCATTCGGAATCATCCCCGCATTTGGACGGGAATTCGGTGCCGCTCTCCGTACATAGCAACACTATTTTCTTGTTGGGATCACTCAAATCACAGCGGCTGCTTCCGATCAGTCCGACCCCCTCACATTGCTTGGGCATACATTCTGCACCGAGGCATGCTCCGCTTGGACAATGTGCGATGGATAAGTCGGTTCCCGTCTCGTTACACACACGACGCACCCCATCTTCACAGACGGTCACGCCCGCAGAACAACAGGTCGGATCACCATCACCACCACAGCTCAGAAGATGAAGAACGGCCACAAGGCCAATGCAGAAAACAGGAGCTGGAAACCAGACACGTAATCTCATACACACCTCTTCCGGAAAGATACCACGCAAAGAAAAGTAATTATGGTTACAGCATAGCTAGCTTGTCACCATTTTGCCTACCCCCTATAATCTTTTAGCAGAGGATCGGAGTCTATAAATCTATTTTTTTGGGGGGTGCGGTGAGCTCCCTGGTGAACATTGACCAGAGGAAGGCTGTTTAGGCCCAATGGCAGAGATTTTTTTGCGACAAGAGCTGAGGCTCCAACAGAAGCTGGTTATGACGCAACAGCTTCAGTTGGCAATTCGCCTTCTTCAGATGAGTCGACTTGAGATTGATCAAGAGATTCGCGAGCAGCTCACTGAAAATCCATGTCTTGAGGAGGATCTGGAGAGTCAGCATGATACAGCTCCGGACCAGGTGCTTCAGGGTATGGAGGACCGAAAACCCTCTCTGGACGAGATTGAAGACCGACAGACCTTTAGTAAGGAACAGCCGGACTCTTCGGACGCTGCGTCACCTTCGACCGAAAGCGGTGTAAACGAACCCACCGTAGAGACGGGTTCGGCGGAAAAGGAAGCAAACGATCTGAATTGGGACCGCTTTGTCGAACATTACGACTCCTTTCGTGATGGTGGACATGTGGTGCGTCGTGATGCAGATGAGACCCCATCGTTCGAGAATTTTGTAGCAAGCCCTATCTCGTTGCAGGAACATCTGATCTGGCAGATCCGGATGGCAGATCTAGATGAGTTGCAGGTAGCCGTTGCAACCCAACTGATAGGAAATATAGATGATATTGGTTATCTCCGTAATGAAGTCGGTGATGATCTGGTGGATTCGGTGGCCCAGGACCTGGGAGCCCCGACTGAGTATGTCGATGGTGTATTAACGCAGATCCAGCGACTCGACCCCATTGGCGTTGGTGCGCGTAATCTGCGGGAGTGTCTTCTCGTCCAGGCGGAGCATTACTACCCGGAGGAAACGCTCCTCCAGAGATTGATTGATGCCCATTTGGAGGATCTGGAGCGTCGGCGCGTGAAACAAGTGGCCCGCGCTCTCGGAGTGTCCGTTGAGGAACTTGGTCGCCTGATAGACCTGATGGGAAATCTGGAACCGAAGCCGGGACGTGGGTTCGGGGGAGAGCATAATCCCTATATTGTGCCCGATGTGCAGGTTCATAAGATTGAGGAGGAATATGTCGTTATCCTCAATGATGATGGAATGACCCGGTTACGTGTCAGTCAGCATTATCGGAAGGGCTTAAAGGGACAGAATCAGAATGCTCGAGAATTCATCAAGAAGCGGTTGGGTGCAGCCGTATGGTTTATTAAGAGCATTGAACAGCGCCAACAAACCATTCGAAAGGTTTCCGAGTCTATTGTTCAGTTTCAACACGATTTTCTGGAGAAAGGCCCGGAATATCTGCGCCCCCTGGTCCTACGTGATGTGGCTACGGATATTGGAATGCACGAATCCACCGTCAGCCGCGTGACCAGTAATAAATACATGCACACTCCGCAGGGAATTTACCCATTGAAGTACTTTTTCAACAGCCGCATCGAGCGGGCCGGGAGTGGCGATTTGGCAAGTGAGGCTGTGAAGAAGAAGATTGTTCGGTTTATTCAGGAGGAAGATGGGCGACGACCGTTGTCCGACCAGGGCATTTCGAATCTACTGAAATCGTCGGAGGGTATTCGAATTGCACGGAGAACCGTTGCGAAGTATCGTGAGCAGATGGGGATAGGATCCTCATCCGAGCGAAAGAAACTTGTGTAGGCAATTTGTGGAGCAATCAGAAAAAGTTTTTAGACATCTCGAATAAATCAAGCACTCCGGTGTGCGGGTAAGGTGGCGAGTATGCAGGTACAGGTGGTTTTCAGACATATGAATCCTTCGGTTTCACTGCGGGAATACGCGGAGAAAAAACTGAGTCGTCTTCGTCGAATGGCGGACAAGATTCTTGATGTACAGGTGATCTATAATCAGGAAAAATTAGAGCTCGAAGTTGAGTTTCGGGCGACGTTGCACGGTCATGCGATAAAGGTCGTGGAACGTAGTGCCGACGCGTACGCGGCCACGGATTTGGCCATCGATAAATTCGAGCGGCAAATTCGTCGAACGCGGGAGCGCCGGCGTGAACGGCGGTCGGCCGTACCGGCCGAGGAGTGAACCGGATTCAGGGTATCCTATGGATCCGTCATGACTGAGGGCGGGGGTCTTCTTTTTGGCTGTGCTTCCGAAAGCTAGCGGTGTGCGCCAGCTGGTGGTTGTATCCGGTGCATCCGGCTCCGGAAAAAGTACAGCCTTACGCTCTCTGGAAGACCTTGGCTTCTACTGCATGGATAATGTTCCGGCGATTCTAATCGAGTCGGTATTATCGCTCTGTGATGGTAACGAAGAGATTGAAGATGTCGCCATCGGTGTAGACGCTAGAGAAGGTCCGTTCCTTGAGAATGTGGCGGCGGTACTGGATTTGCTCGGATCACGCTGGCCGCTCCGAATTGTCTGGCTTGATGCGCAGGACAAGGTCTTAGCGAATCGTTTTCAGATGACGGGACGGAGCCATCCTCTCGGTGAAGATGTTTTCAAAGCCATCGCTGCCGAGCGAGATCTTCTCGATGACGTTCAATCGCGTGCGACGGATCGGTTGGATACCAGCGGTATGAATCCCCATGATTTGAAGGTCGCGGTGCAATCTCTCGTCGCGACAGAGAAAGAACGAAACTACACGGTTCGAATCAGATCATTCGGTTTTCGCCACGGTATTCCTACGGATGTGGACCACGTCTTTGACGTACGTTTTCTGCCGAATCCGTATTGGGATGAAAAACTGCGCGACTACAGCGGTTGTCACCCCAAGATTCAAGAATTCATGGAGAAGCAGCCGGACGTTGAACGCTATCTGGGTTTTGTCGCGACCTTCGTACGTCGGATTCTTCGTCTGTCGCGGCAGGCCGGTAAGCAGTATCTGTCGATTGGCATAGGCTGTACAGGCGGTCAACATCGCTCGGTCTATATTACCGAAGAGATGAATAAAACTCTGGAGTCGGACGGATATTCGGTCCATATTTCCCATCGCGACAAGACGGGGGATTAGATCACCGGATCGGAGACCTCGAAGGGATCCCAGCCCGTGGGTATGTCTCCAGCTCGAAATTCACTTCCCCGATATTTCAATGTCACCAGGCCGTCCCCTGGCTTGAAACGTCCGATTTTCCGGACACCTGTCGCCATGGCCCATTCAGGCAGGGTTTCCGGGCCGGCAAAAAGCACCTCGTAGTCTTCGCCACCACGTACGACAAGTTCGTAGAGGGTGGTTTCAAGAAAGTCTGCCGCACGAGGGGTGAGGAGATGAATGGGCAGGTGATCCAGGTCGATTTCCAGAGACTGGCTTGAGGCACGTGCCATCCGTGATGCGTCTGTATAGAGTCCATCACTGATGTCCATGGCGGCGGAAGCGATTCCCTCGGAACAGAGCTGGTCGCATAGTTTCCACCGGGCTGGGGGACATTGCCACCGCTCAATCAGGGGTCGGCTGTAGTCGGGTGGTTCTGCAGCCGCTAGTAGATGTCTACCCGCTGCGGCACTACCGAGAGCCCCGGTTACCCACAAAGAGTCCCCGGCCGATGCCCCCGCACGGCTAAGCGGAGCGGACGAGGACTGGCCGATAACGGTAATATGGACGCCGATATTCTTCGTCTTGGCTAGATTGCCACCGACCAGTGTAGTGGATGCGTCTTTGCAGGCCTTCTGGAATCCAGCCATAAGATTTTCAAAGGACTGTACACTGAGGTCCGGGGGGATTTGGAGTGACATTAAGGCCCATCTGGGGAGAGCACCCATGGCCGAAATATCCGAGGCCGCGACACGAAAGGCACGGTAGCCCAGTTGGCTCGGACTAAGCCATTCTCGATGAAAATGTTGGCCCTCGAGTTGTGCGTCGACCGTGACCACCATGGACTCCGAGCCGACTGTGAGACAGGCTGCATCATCACCAATTGGGATGGTTAGCTCACTATGGGTTTGGGCGTGTGTTGAAATCAGACTCAAGAGCTGATCTTCACCGACATCGCCCACCATGTTTTTTCCTGAACTCCAGTTCACATCTGGTCCTTGTTTCGAGTAACAAATACGCGAACATCGCCACGTTGGTCTGAATCCGGCACCGGAAACCCCAGACCTTCCGAAATAAATAGCATTGTAGAGTCCCCATCGGGAAGCTCAAACCGAAGAGGGGCCGCTCCGGGCCACGGTACTGTGACCGACGTTGCGTTTCCAGCGACACCGACACGAAACTCGATATCCTGCCCGCTACGTTCGACGCCTTCCTGGGGCCTCATTCGTACGACGAATACCCGGTCCCCATGACGTCCACCTTGAACTCCACGTTCCCCTTCTCCCTTCAAGAGAATGCGATGGTCCTCCTCGACGCCGGCCGGAAAGGTGAGTCGGCACGGTACCAGCTCGTCTGTTGTTCCACTTCCATCACAATTCTTGCAGCTGAAGATGATAATGGCGCCGTTCCCGTCGCAAAACGGGCAGGGGAGTCCGACGGCCACAATTTTTCGATAGCTGAGAATACCGCTCCCTTCACAGAGGTGACATCGCTCCGGTGGACTATCTTTCTGGGAGCCCGAACCATTGCAATCATTACAGCGTTCCGAGCGTTCCAACTCCACGATTCGTGAGGACCCATCGATCAACTCCTCGTAGTCGAGGTAGATGATCCGCACGATGTCTTTACCGTTTCGTTGGTTTTCCCGTCGGAAGTTCTTTACGAAGCCACGTGCAAGGTGGCCCAGACCGGGTTTTTTTAACCGTGTTTCGAGTTTGTCGCTGACCGATATACTTCGGGGGATCTTCCCAGTCCGCTCATGTTCTCTAACCAGGTCCGGGTCGCTCATAACGGCAAAGGCGGTCCGGATCAACTCCAGCCGAAGCTGATTTGTTGGCGTATTTGGGCAAAGATCTGGGTGGAAATTCTTAAGAAGTCGAGCGTACGCGACTCGGCATACGTCTCGTGAGTCCGATTGGTTCACGCCAAGCACGCGGTGTAACCACGCCGTCATTGATCACAGAGGGAGCTATTCCCCACCTTGGTACATTACTTCAGCGATTCGGTACGAGGATTTCTCAAGTTGGGCCATCGCTGAACGCACCCTGTCCTGTGCATCAGTGTCCAGTGCTGCACGGGCTTCCTGCATGTCCTTTGTGATCTGCTCAAGCTCTTCATCCGTGAGATAATTGACGAACTCAGTGAGAGACTTCTCGGTCGTGTAGACGAGCCCTTCGAGTCGATTCTTTATCTCCGCCAGCTCTTTCTTCATCGAATCGTCGCTGTCGAACTGTTGCGATTCCTCGATAGCGGATTGGATATTTGTCTCTGTAAGACCACTGGTCGGACGGACACGAACGGACTGTTCATTACCCGTACCCAGGTCTTTTGCGTGGACATGAAGGATACCGTTGACATCGACCTGGAAAGTCACTTCGATCTTTGGGATCCCTCGACGCGCTGGAGGCATGCCTACTAGCTCGAACCTCGCCAGGGATTTGTTGTCCTGTGCCATTGGTCGTTCACCCTGCAGGACATGGATGTTAACGATGGTCTGGTAGTCTTCCGCCGTCGTGAACACCTCGGTGCACGAAGTCGGAATCGTACGATTTCGCTCTATGAGCTTGGTAAAGACGGCTCCGCGAGTCTCAATACCAAGACTCAGCGGGATGACGTCCAACAGGAGAACATCCTGGATTTCACCTGTGAGGATGGCGCCCTGAATGGCGGCACCAATAGCGACGGCTTCATCCGGATTTACGTCCCGATGTGGCTCGGCGTTGAAGAATGCTGAAACCTTACGTTGAATCATGGGCATCTTGGTCATACCGCCGACCAGAATCACTTCATCCAACTCATTATTTTTCATCTCTGCCAGGCCTAGCGCTTCTTCACAATGCCAGACGGTTTTATCGATGAGATCCTCGACCAATTCCTCAAGTTCGGCTCGTGTAAGCAGATACTGTAGATGCTTGGGGCCGTCATCACTAGAATGAATGAAGGGAAGATTGATCTCGGTTTCTTGCGATGAACTCAGCTCGATCTTCGCGATTTCAGCGGCTTCGATAATGCGTTGCATCGCGACGGGGTCTTCGCGCAGATCAACCGCCTGAACCTCTTTGAACTCATGGAGTAATCTGTCCGCGATGCGGCTGTCCAGGTCACGACCACCCAGGAATGTATCCCCATGGGTCGCCTTTACCTGAAAGACACCATCCCCAACTTCCAGGATCGAAATATCGAACGTGCCTCCACCAAAGTCATAGACAGCAACCCGACCCTTTGCCCCGCGATTCAGCCCATACGCCAGTGCGGCAGCCGTAGGTTCGTTGATGATACGAAGTACTTCTAGACCCGCGATTCGTCCCGCATCACGCGTTGCTTGGCGTTGGGTATCGTCAAAGTAGGCCGGTACCGTCACCACTGCTTGTGTGACCGTTTCACCAAGGTAAGTCTCCGCTACAGTGCGAACCTCTTGCATGATGACCGCAGTGATCTCGGGAGGAGCGTACTTACGGTCGTGAATAACGACGGACGCGTCTCCGTTGTCCTGGGCCTCAATATGGTATGGAGCAACATGATTGAGCTTCTGGACTTCAGGCATCTCTGCTTTTCGGCCCATGAGTCGTTTAATACCGAAAATTGTAGATTCCGGATTGGTCACCGCCTGGCGCTTGGCGACATGCCCGACAAGCCGTTGACCATCTTCCGAAAATGCTACAACAGACGGAGTGATACGTGATCCCTCCGAATTAGGCATTACTACCGGAGTACCCGCTTCAACAACGGAAACACAGGAGTTTGTGGTTCCCAGGTCAATCCCTATGACTTTACCCATTCCTTCGCCTGCCCTTCAGTACCTATACCAACGATTCATCCGTAGTCTCAGAAGCCTGATACTTACCACCATAATAATGATAGTAATACCTGTAGTTTTTCTGATGTGCATCTACGTGGTTCATAACACAGCCAAATAGTCGTACCCCAATCTTATCCATACTGTGCTTGGATTGGGAAACAGCCCTCTTTGACGTTACTCCTGCTCGAACAACCATTAAAACTCCATCCACATGTTTACCTATTACCAGAGAATCCGTCACAGGCAAAACAGGTGGGGAGTCAAAAATAGCATAGTCATAGGTACCCTTCAATTCTTCGAGTAATTCCTGGAATCGACGGGTATGCAATAACTCGGCAGGATTTGGCGGAATTGGACCGCAGGGGATTACATCCAGGTTGGGAATATCTGTTTGATAGCAGTATTCACGAATCGAGTTGGAATTGATTAATGCGGTAGATATTCCGTGTCGTTCCTTGATCGCGAAGACATTGTGTAAGCGGGGACGGCGCATATCTGTATCGACCAGAACAACCCGGCTTCCACTGGTAGCCATGGTAATTGCGATACTTGCGCTAACGGTGGTTTTACCCTCGCGAGCGTTTGCGGAAGTAATGAGCAGGCTTTTCAGAGGGGCGTCTGGCGACATGAACATAAGGTTGGTTCGAATGGACCTACAGAATTCGGCCGCCTGACTTTTTGGGTGATGGAAGACAAATAGCGCCGGATCATCTTCGCTGTCGCTCTCATCGTTGTCCTCGTCGGTCGGTCCAGAATGAAGAACCATGGGTACGATACCGAGTACGGGAGCATGGGCCAACAACTCTAGATCATGGTCGGTCTTTACACTCTTATCAGCCAGTTCAAAGAGGAAGGCGATGGCGATTCCACCGATCAGGCCGAATAGAAGGCCCATGAAAAGATTCAGCCGCATTCTTGGACTGATGGGATGTGAGGGCGGCTTGGCTTCGTCTAGTACCCAAACGTTATTTGTTTCTACCTGCTTACTGATACGGGTCTCCAAAAGGCGTTTTGAGACCTGGTCATAGACCCCCTTTGCCTCTACCGCGCGTTGTTTGAGCCAGCTATATTCCAATTCCTGAGCCGCCAGTTCAAGCTCTTCACTACGAACGTCATGAAGATTTTCTCTAAGGCTCTTGATGATCTGTTTCTGCTCAGTAACGAGATGTCGAATGGCTGTAATCTTGTTTCTTGCCACTCGAAGTGCGCGCTGTTCATATTTGGTTTTGAGATTATCCATCTTTTTCAGACGGGGGTGTGAGTCGAGATAGCGGGTCTCATCGTGTTGGCTATCCGCCTCGATCGCTTTGGCGATAAGATCCTGGAACAAAGCGGAATCCAAGATTTCCCCATCCGCAATGGCATATGGATCCGTACTGCGCTCGTAGCGCCTTTTTTGGCTCAGCCGTGCCTTCAACTCGATAAGAAGGACTTCGTGCTTCGTGATCTCCCCAGTCATACTTTCGCGTCGAATGTCCGTATCTTTGATTCGTTTCGAGAGTGTACCCACCTGATTTTGCCGCTCGTATTCCAGGAGACCTCTGGCGCTTGTCTCTTTTTCGGTCTGGAGATGTTTCCCCAACTTCTCTAGATCATCCTGCGCGAGATTGATCGCCTTCCGTCGAAAGGCGAGGTTTTCATCCCGGTAGGTGTTTGCTACCTCGGTGGCCAGATTGGCGGCAAAAGCCGGGTCGGTGTCCCGAACATGGACGTATACGATAAAGGACTCCTCGAGAGGCTCGGCCTCAATTTTTCGCTGGAGAATACGTGCCGGATCCGCATTCTCGATCTTTTTTTCGATTTGTTCCTTAGTCATCGACTTGGGATTGATTCCGAGAAAATGATAATTTCGGTCCAGACTCAGTCTGCTTACCACGCGCTTTGCGAGCTTCTCGCTTGTGATGATCCGGTATTGTGTCTTGAAGTACTGGCGAAGTCCCAGGAAGCCGCTGGAGCCGAGTTCCACCACTTCCTTGATACCCGCGAGAACATTCGGTGAGCTTCGGTCAATAACAAGAGTCGCCGTTGCACGGTAGATTTTGGGTTGCTTACGTGTATGCAGATAACTGCCGACTGTACTTGCTACAATGAATAACAGGACGACCCACTTACGTTTCCAGATCACTCCAAATAAGCGTTGGACCTCTTCGACAAGGGGGCGTTCTTCGGGTGAAGGTGGATGCACCATGACCATCGGTGCGTTATCCGCACTTCGGCTTGTCCCCTTCGGTGATATCGATCCAAAGGTCACTAATTACCCCAACAACTTCATAAGATTGATTCCGGTACGTAAATGATATCGCCTGGCTTCAACAAAACATTAGGATGTTTTCCTCGGCTTATCTGATGGACAGGTATCCGTATGCGTTGTTCCTTACCTTCGCGTAGCCGAGTCAGGATGGTGTGATTTCCGGACGCGAGCGGAGCGAAGCCTCCTGCGAGCGTAATAGCTTGCACAATATTCATACCCTGCTCATAGGGAAATGTGCCGGGCTTTGCTACCTTACCGATTACAAAGATCTTCTTCGAACGATATTCAGAAATTAACACGGAGACGTGGGGCTCTTTTAGGAAGTTCCCTGCTACGAGTTTTTCGCGGATCTGGTCGGAGAGCTGTTCTGGAGTAAGCCCAGTAACATGTATATATCCGATGAGTGGGAAGCGAATACTACCGTCTGGACCGACTCGGTATGTTCCCGTCAGATCCTTTTCTCGGAAGACCCGGATATCAAAGATATCCCCAGGACTCAGAGAGATCGCTTCAATGCGTTCCTGGGTTTTCAGTTCTACCAGTTCCGCCGGTGGAGGCGGAGGTATAGAAGCACATGCGATGAGTCCCATGCCGATCAGGATGCAGGCGATTGTTTGCTGAAAACGCATAAATCATTCCCCAGGCAACGCTCTAGTATTGCAGATTGAAGCTTCCATATACAATGTGGCGTATGTAGGCTGCGAAGTCCGTACATATCTCATTGGAACAAGAAGTGTTCAAAACCTGATAATTGGAGCTGACTCTTTCGAAGTCGTATCCAAGGGTGATCCCCAATACTCGGTAGACGTGAAACGAGGTTTTTATATTGGCTCCGAACACGTTATCGACCCGATTGGTTGTTGAAACGATATACTGGCTCGCCCCAGGATCAAAGGCACCAAAGGCGACACGTACATACCGGCCTGACGCGATAATATCGAAGCGGTTGGCGAAGCGAGTCTCCATCTCCAGGTAGGTTTCGTTGGAATTGTAGAAATTCCCGATGTAACTGAGTTCGAAGGTATGCCGATTACCGACCCGCCAAACGAGGTTTGTCGCTGGACTAAAGAGTAATTTCGCTTCCCAGACAGGCCCGGAATACGATGCGCCCGACTCATGCCAGCTAGCACCGTATCCCCCATTGATTACAAAACCAAGCTTGCTGGTAATCAACCCATCGAGCCCGAGAGTTGCATATAGGGGCGTAGAGTCGAAGTTTGTAAGTCCTGGAACTGAGGAGACCAACGATTTGTCAGGAAATGTGTGGAGGCCATAGCGGACGTCACCGACCAGGGCTGTCTTGGGATAGAATAACCAGACGGCTTTAAAGAACGTTTCCAGCTCATCCGTATCAAGGCGGGAGTAATAGCCTTCGCTATGTCGCGTCACACGATATGTGCCGCCAAGGACGAAACTGAGGGGACGACGTTCGATGGTTCCACCGGGACGGATGGCCATCCGTGCCGTAGCTTCGTTTTGTACAAAGCTGAGCAATGCGCTGGGATTGGAGAGATCGGAAGACTCCAATTCCCTCCGAAAAATATCCGATACGGTAAATTTAAATACACTTTTGGGAAAGAAGTCGGCCGTCAGATTGGCCATTCCACCAAATCGGCTTTGCTCGTTCAGGGTGCCGGGGGACGCAAAATAACGACGAAAATCACCCATCGCCCGAAAATGGAGGGCCAGGTTTTCGGTCTGACGATTCTTGACGGCCAGCCCCGGCCGAATACGGAGGTAAAATGCGTCGACCAGTGCACCTTCACCGAGTGCTTTTCGGTAGATATTGGAGTCGTACCGACCTTCCAGAAACAGTGCGGGCCAGAGAGTCACATCTTCGGAGCGGATACCTCGTGCAAGGTTTTGTTCGGGTAAGGTGTCAGCGGCCTTTGACTCTTTGAACCCACCAACAGTGGATAGAAGGACGAAAACGAATATAAGAAGCCCTTGCAAGAAAGGGTGATGTTCTCCTTCTGCTCGGTTGGTGCCCCGTAGGTTGGACCAACCGTACAAAATATATTTCCGGTTTTCGATGTACATCAAGAGGCCGATGCCCAACCCCTTACAGGATTGGACTCAGTGTCCATGGTCTTTTGTAGCTGGGCACGAGAACGTCCCAGAGCGGAGATTCTTCAAGGGGAAGACTCGGATCTATTCCTGGGGTAGCTGTGGCCTCCGTTATAGGGCTACCGTCCCAGGCATATTTTGGTCCTAGAATGGTGATCGGCTTTTCAAGGATTTCGACTTCGCTCTGTCCAAGCTCATCGTCTGAGTATTGAGTATTACCACTGGTACTTCGAAGCTGAAGGACCAGTTCCTGCATCTTATCGCGTGCAACTCGGATGATCATATAGTTGTGTTCCACTTCATTTCGTTTTCCATTTGCAGAAGCCTCAATACCGCGCATTAGAGTCTGTTCGGACAAGCGAAGCAGTCCTTTCATGGACACAATCACGGACTGGATCGCACTGATGCGCACCAGATCTTTTTTCTTCCGCTGTTTTTTGAGTGTTTCGAACGCTTTCGTCAGCTCCGAGCGCATTTCACCGACCAGGGATTGCATTTTCTTGCTAAGCAGGGTGTTTGACACGCCTGACAGGCTTTTGACACGAGGCTGGTTATCAGCCGCAGCCGCTCGGACAGAAAACAACAAAAGGGTAAGCACAAAAAACAATATGGTTCGACGGTATTTCATTGCATCAATTTACTTAGGTTGAACGACCAAAAATAGTGGGAACAAACAGGCAAAGTCAAACTTGGAAAATGATTAACCAAACCCCGTCTGGTCTTAGCCAGCAAATTCATTAGGATTTACGGAGAATAAACGGATACTGGAATGTGACACTACCCCCCTTCGGACGAGGGAATTTCCAGGTTTTCATTTTGCCCATAATACATTGCTGGAGCCCGGAATCATTTGTGCTATTCGTTACGGCGCTGATATCGGTGATACGGCCAGCCATCCCGATTGTAAATTGAATGGTGATCTTACCCTCAGCAGTAGGGTTCTTTTTCAACGTGCGTTCGTAGCACGTACGGATAGCACTCTTTCGGCGTCGAATTCGACTTGCCACATCACTCCGGTTTACAGTCCCCAGACCTCCCCGGTCACCCAATTCACCGCCACGAATTCGAAGACGAATTTCCCGTTCGCCTCCTGTTCTGTCGGCTTTACCGACTTTCTCGTCCGATAGGCGCCCCCCGGACACTTCGGAGCTGGAAAGCCGCGCGACATCACGGCGCCCGTCAGCCGTTGGGCCTCCTTCATACACAGTCCCTTCCCCTGCGATTGCGTCGCGTACACCTGATTTGGAATCCCACGCATCGGCCAACCTTTTCGCATCCACGCCATCGGCGAGTAAATCCTGTTGGTCGCAGTCATCTCCGTCACAGCGCGAACCAAAGGCCTTCAGAATGGTATTCCGTCGGATCTCTTGTGTGCGTTTTTCACGGGACTTCAGACTTCCTTTATCGCGGTCGGCAGCTGTGACTTTACTGACCTTTGTGCGTCTATCTTTTCTTTTGGGCTTGACCTTCTTTTTCTCAAAAGTGGTCGTTGATTCATCGGTCTTCTCGTCCTCTTTTTCCTCTTCGTCGTCCTTCTTGTCTTCTTTGATGACTTGTAAAACCTTGGCCTCGAACGATAATTCCTCATATAGGTACTGTTCGCCAGTGACCCGGAATTCTTCGACCCCATAGCGGCGATAATTATTCCACCAGTACTCGACGCCACCGATTCCTCCGCCCTGGGCCAGGAGCGATATCAGCATGATTGTAACCAGGGTCAAATCGAACTGCCGAAAGAAATTCCCGCGGGCCGATGCCGGCAATTGTGGCTTGGGTAATGTTGGTGGTGGGGTTACAAACTGAAATAAGACCGTTAAATCGTGAAACCGTACTTTGCCCCGACTGTCTCCATCAAGGGGGAGGAGAGTGATGTTTCCGCGCTTCTCTGCTCCAGGAAAGCTCTCGGCTTCCGACAGCTTAAGAACCTGTCCTTTCAAAGAGACACGTCCCCGGGTTCCGGGTACGAAGGCCAACCAATACATACCCTTTGAGTATTGGATGAGCGGGATCGGCCGTTTCAGCTTTGCCAATGGCACTATAAAGGTGCATTTTGGCGTTGTCCCAATCGTAACCGTCTGGCGTCGCCGCAATAAGCGCTCTTCAAGAACCGTATCGGCCTGAATAATCCCTACGCGTAGGATTTTCTGCGGTTCCTGCTTCGCCATCAGACGGGCTCTTGGTTTATAGGACAGTTGCTAAGGGGAAATTCGGTAATTATGGGCAGAACCTTTAGAACCCGTTTCTTATGCTCAACGCGTCGAGCGTTGAATTGTGGCGAAGCGGAGATCATGAAGTTTAGCCATACCTGCTGTGTAAATGACTTCTGCAATCGGTCGGAAGGGAATATCCCCGTCGGCAATGATCGTTGCCATGGGCTTCCATTTACGAGCCTTGCCCCCCTTAGTCTGTGCGTCTCGCTTGAGCCTCTCTTCAATCTCGTTTTTCTTGGACTCTAGCTCTTTTTGCAGAGGCAGGATAAGAAACTTACCCTTATCCCCGCCCTTATCTGTCGCACTGAAGCTGAACTCCATCTTTGCGAGTCGTCGCACTTTACTTCTTGTGCAACCGGCCGCCTGAAGTTGCTGGTCCTTTGTACCGGCTTCTTCGTCCAGCTGACCACAGGTAAACTTATCCTGGATATCCTTTTCCTGACATTGTTTACCCTCCAACATGCAGACAAGTTCCAGTATTGTGCCGTTGCTTGTCTTTACTTCTTTGTTGTCGAGTAGAATCGCAGATTTCGTGATGGTAATGGGGACCGTGTCTTCCGGCGGACGGTAGGCGTCGCGACATACGACGACCTGATTCTCTGCTTTGCATTCGCCAGCTTGCTTAACGCCTTTCTCTTGAATGCATTCTACGCCACAGCCGTGCGACATTTTCGGCAGTCGCAGTTTGGAGTTCTGTTGCACGTTCAAGGGATCACTTGAGATCGACACGAGGAGGAAAACCAGGAGGATCGTCAAGATGTCGAGCAGGGAGTTGATGTTCAGCGTGGTCGAAGTTTCCCGCTTGCGGCGAGCGTTTTTGGCCTTCGTGAAGCCCGTTGGATCCGCCGGGAACCCCGTTTGTGTATCGCCCGTGTTCTGTTCAGTCATACGATAACTCCTGTCCACACATCGTCTGGTTTATTGTGCTACGACAAAGGTGATCCGGGGGAAGAGCGCCGCAGGGCGCTTTTCAGTCTCGGCTGGTTCGTTGGGGATCTTTTGCTCCAACATCAGAGGAGCAGCCTGTCGAAACGTGTCAAATGTTTTGAAGTCTTTCGTCCACGTTTCACCGGTTGTAAGTTTGACACTTACCGCATCAATGGTGCGAACCACGACCTTCCATGGAACGTCAAAATCTGGCGCGATGTTAATCGTTTCATTCTCCTTGGAATCCCCATGTAGAGCCTTTTTCTGCGATACCACCCCATATAGCCGGGCATAGTCGTATTCGTTTTTGATGGTACGACGGTTGTCACCTTTGTTGCTACCACATGATTGGGGAGTATTTTTCGAGGAGTCGTGCAGATTACAGATCTCCACATCCCGACGCTTGATATCCACATCTGGATTACCCGCAGCCTGTTGCTCCTTAATCTTGAAACCGGAATTGCTGATCATAACGGTGAGATTCAGCTTGGGCTTATCGTCCTTGTCCTTTGTTTCCTTGGGTTTGTTCATACCCATTTTCGGAGCAGCTACCTGCTGGACGGCAATCTGGTAGAACTGGAAGACAAAGATCAGCATCGGAATAAGAATGACCAGAATCGACATGATAGGAGCCAGATTCAGATCGCCCCCCTGGGCTTTTCGACTATGGGATCGTTCCGATGGTTTACGTGCCATGAGCTGTTCTCGTTCAGGTTGGGACCGTTGATGCGCGTCTAGTCATCAGGGATAGACGGCCATGAATTCAACTCACGAAGGGACCAGCTTGTTCCTTCCGTGATTGAGTATACGGACGGTTTAGGAATCGCGGTCACCCGCTGCTCCGGTCGCACCACTACGAAGGCGAGCAATCAAGAGATTCTCGAGCTTGACCGAATAGAGGTCGATCTCCTCGATAATCTTCTTGGTGACGCCAGCCAACAGAACGTGGGCTAGAAGGCACGGGATAGCAACGATGAGACCAAAAGCCGTCGTATTCATGGCGAGGGCAATGTTTTTACCAAGTTGCTGTTGCCGCTCGTCCGGGCTCGCTTTGGCCAAGGATTGGAAGGCCTTGATCATACCAACGATCGTACCCAGCAATCCAAGGAGGGTGGCGACATTTGCCAACGAGAGTAGCGAGTTGGTTCTCTTTTCGACTAGCGGAACCACATCAAGAGTGGCTTCTTCCACGGCATTCTGGATCTCCAGTTCACCGTTGTTAGCGCGTGTGAGTCCAGCTTTTATGACTCGTGCAAGGGCCGCGGACGGGGCGGCATTGCAGAGCTTGATAGCTCGGTCGATATTTCCGGCTAGGACCAATTTCTGGATCTGCGCCATGAACGCCTGCGCGTTGATGTTGTACCGGAAGTAGAGCGTAACAAATCGCTCGATCATAATGGCGATGGCGATAATTGAAACCGCAAGGATTGAATACATCCAAACGCCACCATCGCTGAACGATTTAGCAATGTAATCCATCTACTTTGTCCTCGATTGAATGAAACGATTAACGAAACGAAATTGGCCCCTGCAAGCATGTGCTGCCGAGACTCGAAGGACCTGCATGATAGCAGGGAAATCTAAAACGTAAAGCGTGGAACTTTCTCTAGAAAAAAAATATAACGAAACAGATATGGGTGTTTCGGTGAAAACAAATAAA
>CAUZEG010000060.1:0-18247 GCA_963578775.1 Myxococcales bacterium | reverse complement strand
CACAACGACCGGATTGATCTTGGCGGCGTGGCCGATGATTTTCGGATTTAGCACATTGGCTTCCACAAAGTGGATCCCAAGAATCCAGCCTAGAACCGCCATGGACGTACTCCACCCCCCTACCGACAGCGCCAATATACAAGCCGGAATAGTGCTTATGATTGTACCGAAGATTGGGATAAGGGACATCACGGTGGCGAGTAATGCCAAAACCAGTGCATATTCCGGCACAAATATGAAGAAGCCTATCGCACTCAAAACCCCGTTGATCAAACAGATGATAAGCTGTCCACGGATGACGCCCGACAGACCGGTATCAAACCTCCACAGCAGCTCGTCATACAGATGTTCGTAGCGCGGAGGCGCCAGACCCCGAAAAAAGCGCCTGATCTGGACGGTATCCAAAAGGATGAAGGCTGCGACCATCAAGGTGACGATAAGACCCACTAGTCCCTTGGTCAGGATACTTAGAAGACCTCGTACAAACTTCACAGTCCCCATCACCATACTTCCGCTCATATCGTTGGCTACGGAATTGACCGTGTCGCGAAGCACAACTCGCAGGTCCGATGGTGTACGGCTCCCGCGCACCACGGCCCTGTATTTCGGGCGAAGTTGGTACGTACCATCACCAAGGCGACGGAACTCAAACATACTGTCTCGGATCTGTAAGCCGACCTGGTTTCCGTGAACCGTTGCAAGGATCTGACTGCCCTGGAGCCGTTCATCATGGATGGTATCATGCCCGCCAGGAAGACCAAGTTGATGTATAAGTTCCGAGCTCGGCCCAAAGAGCGTATTGGGCCCCTGCTCCGACAATCCTGGATGCCCTCGTTCATAGCCAGTTCCTACCCGATAGGTGTCGGGTCCAAGGCCGTACCGGCTCAACGTAGTCAGGCTCTCCTTTCTCTCAGAGGAAACCTGGTCTTTTTCTTCTCCAAACCAGCTCTCTAACCAAACTCCACCCGAATTAATCCACTCGGTAATCTTTTCTGGTGCACCCTGAAACCGCGAGGCAAACCTTCGAGACTCGGACTGCATCTTCGGAAACATATAGTGAAGAAAACCGTATATGCTGCCTAGAAGAAGGACATACATCATCAAGATGGCAACGATTCTCGGAACGCGCTTCTGCCCCAGATAATTGACTGCTGGCGAAAACACATAGGCAATAATAATTCCAAGAATGAAGGGAAGAAGAACGGCCGAGAACCATAGCACCGTAGCAAAGCTAAATAGCCCCAGAAGTGTAAACACCAGCCATGCAATCCGCTTTCGATTCCGATGCCTGTTGGCGAGATGGGTGCTGTAATATGGTTTGTAACGTCGTGGCATAGCCCGGCCTCAGGGAGGCCCCGTACGGCGGAAGCCTCAAGAAAGAGACCTTACCACCAATTGAAGTATGTGGACAAAGGACCTCAAGGTCCCAATGGAACCGGTGGTGGCAGGGTGTCGATAATGTCGCCCCCGTCAAACCGCGGCCTGAATGGGCTCGCCTGTTGGAACTGCGCCCTGGAGATCTTCTTTCTTTCGAGCATTCGGCGCGCATACCGTTCCAGTTTTCGCCGCCAGCGCTCGGAGACTCTTCCCTCTCTCTTGGTATCTTTCCAACGATCGGATCGAGGGGAAGGAACAATGCTCACGAGAAAGAGGATGTCCGCCAGATTCAACTCTTCGGGATATTTATCAAAATAATGTCGTGCGGCATGGCCCAGACCGTACACATCTGGCCCCCATTCAATGATGTTGAAGTAGATCTCGAGTACTCGCTCCTTGGAAACCCGTCTATTCAGCTCATAGGTGATAATGGCTTCTTGAAGTTTCCGCGCGATGGTCTTTTCATGGGACAAAAAGAGGTTCTTAACGGTCTGTTGTGTGATCGTTGATGCGCCACGTACAAAGCGTCCTTTCTGGAGATTTCGTATCAAACTGCGACGTATTGCCCTGCCATAAAAGCCGTCGTGCTTGAAGTAACGAGCGTCTTCCGTCGTCGTGATCGCAGCAATCAACAGGGGTGGGATATCGTCGTACGGCACGAAGTAGGGGTTGGTTGGCCCAAGCTCCAGTTGAACCGTCTTAAGAGTCTGCTTGCGCCGGTTTCCTTTTACCTTCCGACGAACCTTGAATTCGTGAAGCAGCGGGCGATCCATAATGTCGAGACGAACTCGCGGGCCCAGGGATTCGACCTTGAATCGGTCAGAGCGTGGCCTGAAGTTCAAACTGAGCTTGCTCAACTTCTGGGTTCGGAATTCCAGTTTCACATCGCCACCGACCTTGCCAACAAACTGGGCCGAAGCCCCCCTCTGCCGCGGCCGGAGGGTCGAAACCAACGCATCCGGAATGGAAAGGAAGAACTCCTGTGCAGAAACCATATTCATCCCAAGATCCAGCTGAACCAGAGGATTCTTCGGCACATCCGATATCTTGACCGACCAGCTCACGGGCTCAACTCCAAGATTCAGGAGCCCATCCTGTATAGTCAACCGTCCTTCGGTTCGCCCGTAATCCAATACACCCCGCAGACCAAGTTGCTCAAAGTAGACCGGCTTCTCACTTACGGCTGGGACATTCAGACTTATATCTCGAATCGTCATGCTCCCTTCAACGCGGGCAAAGTCGTCGACCGAAGAGATTATCCCATCCACACTCACTTTCTCTAGAGAAGCTTCGGGTCCCAGCACAATCCACGATGGCATGAATGCGCTATAATTGCTCAAGTTCAAGGTATGCACCTCAAGCTTACCCTCGATCATCGGTTCCGTTGGATGATTCGTGGCCGTCACGATCAACTTCTCGGTAGCCAGATCGCTGGTCGCGGACTTGGAACGAAGATCAATGACCACTTTTTGGACACCTGACGCCAGATGTTCTCGGCACACCTTTACATCGATCTGAGATAAGACAAGAGGGGATTCCTGGTTGATGGGACCGTCAAGGATATGTGCGTTTTGTATCTCGATACAGGGTACGTCCATTGCACCAATAATCTTGTTAGGTAACTTCAAAAGCCGCTGGAATCGATTCGACATATCGGTCATACCCTTGATCACAACGTTGTGAATCGCCGAACTACCTCCCGATTGGATTACGGTATTCGGTTCGTCATCTTCCGGCTCTGCCACGGGGAATTTCCGTAGTATTGCCGGAAGAAGCTCCTCCAGCGTACGGCGTACGGGTGCCGTAAGGCCTCCATCCGCCGGTCCCGATACAACAACATCACGTAATGTAACGACCTCGAAATAGCGCGTCAGAATCGTACGAATCGATGTGCCGGCTCGGAAGTCAGCAATGATCGATCGGACCGACGTATTTTCTTTGGTACGAACATGAACCCTATCGGCCCGTACCGAAAGCCCAGGGTGTCGAATGCGAGCGTCCACCACCTCCACCTGGCCGTTCGGTTTTCGATGCAGGCCAGCAACAGACACAGTTCGGCCCTGCAGTTCCACTTCGATTGCTGGATTCATCTTTAAATGAACATCCCAGCCATCTTCCCCGGAGTTCCAGGAAGCTGCCAGATCGATCTGTCCCACACCGCCTAGCCGTGGGTGTTCGTACATATAATCACAGATCATCGTCATCTTGGGCCACCAGACATCCGTAACCCGCGACTGATCCAGAACGCGACCGTTACAGCTGGTTAATCGACCCGCAGGTATCACTATAGACATGTTTTCCAGGACGAGGTCCGGTCGACGCCGAAGATCCAGCTTGAAACCTCCAAATCGCATATAGCGTGATTTCTTCTGGGGACGAGCAGACCCGTTACCGCCACGACGACGATACGAGCGAACGGCATCATATAGCTGCTGGAAGTCTGGCATGTTGAAGACCGGATCTCGAAGCCGGATCTGTTGAATCGAAACTCGGCGTTCAAAGATACCAAAATTTCCTAACGAAATACGTAGCCACGGAAGACGTATCTGGTTTGCCGCCTGGTCTGGTCCACGAAGTTCAAGGTCATCAATTATGATGTCACCGGACCAGGACAGAGAGAGATCCTCAATCCGAGAATCGAAGCCCAGCCCCGCCGAACGTGCGTGGAGGGAGCGAATCAGTTTGCTCTCCAGACTCGCCCGCAACGCAAACGCCAATACAACCGCGCCAAACACAAGAAAGGCGGCAAGTAGTAGCCATGTTTTTCGCCCGAATCGTCTCACACAGAAACTCCTGCCGGGAGAGTTCAAAGCCCGCCAGTTCGAGGATTCGCATCTGAAATCGTACCTATCACGACTATATATCGACGGATCGAAGGTAGTTTCGAGCCCCGTCCGCTATGTTTTTTTTGGCTTGGGCTTGGACTTGGACTTGGACTTCGGTTTGTCCGGTACCACCTCGGTAGGCTTCTTGTCCTCATCATCCGGTTTCCTTGGTGCCGTAGATTCGAGCTTGGCCAGATTTCGCTGGGTCAAAAAATAGGTCCAGGCCGCATCCGTTAACTGCTTGTGTATATGCCATAGCTTCTTCAGTAGACGCTCCAGAGAAGCTTGTAACATCTGGGCATGATGGACCATTCCCTCGTTCTTCGTCCCAACAGTGCCCAGTAGAATATTTTGACGAACTCGATCGATCTGGTCGATATCGTTTTCGAGCCGGGAGATCATACGTCGGATCTGATCCCGATCATCGGTGGCTTCAGCCGTACGGATGACAGCCTCATAATAATCGACCACGGGTTCCACATCCTCGGGCATTATAAGGCGAGTCGCCCGAATGGACTCAACGGCTAGATCTTTCTGCCGATGTTCGTGGGCGAGGGCTTCGAGTTGTCTGTTGCTTGTTCCACCCATGCGCTTCGATCACTCACTCAATTGTTCGTATCGCGCAACCGGATTTCCATGCTACGCGCATGTCCTTCAAGTTTCTCGGACCGGGCCAGGGTGATCACGGTAGGACCTAATTCCGCGCTCTGCTTTTGGTCCAGATGTATTACGCTCATACGACGACAGAAATCTGCCGTACCCAGAACGCTTGTAAAACGAGCCGTTCCTGATGTGGGTAATACATGGTCCGGACCCGCCGCGTAGTCGCCAACCGCTTCCGGTGACCACGGACCCAGAAAAACAGCCCCTGCGGCATGGACTTCGAGCGAAAGCTCTTCGGCATCATCGGAAAGCAACTCCAGGTGTTCCGGGGCGATCTGGTTGAGGATATGACTCCATTGGTCCCGTTCAGGGACTATAAAGGCAATGCCCTGCTCCGAGATGGACTGGGTCACAATATCCTTGCGAGGCAGTTCATCCAGTTGAACCCCTATCTCCTCAACAACTTTGTCGAAGAGAGAGCTGTCGGGAACAAGAAGCATGGGTACAGCACAGGGATCATGTTCAGCCTGTGCGATAAGATCTGCGGCTGCAAAACCAACATAATCATCGCAGTCACAAAGAACCAGCACTTCACTTGGGCCCGCGATCATGTCGATGCCCACGGCACCAAAGACCTGCCGTTTGGCTTCCGCCACGTATCGATTCCCGGGTCCCACTATCTTGTCGACACGAGGGATATGTTCCGTTCCAAAGGTCAATGCCGCAATGGCCGGAACACCGCCCACTGAAAACAAACGATCAACGCCTGCAATTGCAGCGGCCGCCAGAACCGCCTCCGGGACCACGCCACGGGGGGCCGGTGTCACCATGATGACTTCCTCTACCCCCGCAACACGTGCTGGAACCACATTCATAAGCACCGAGGAGACATATGCCGCTCTACCGCCTGGCACATAGACTCCAACACTCTGAATTGGAACAATCCGTTGCCGGATCCCTGCATCCGGGCCCAGGGGATGGCATCCTTCCGGGGCCACGCCCTGATGATATTGCTCAATCCGCTCATGCGCCTGTTCCAGCGCCAGAACAACATCCGGGTCCGCTTGCTCCACCGCCGCCCAGATCCGTTCGGTGGGTACTTCCATCGTATCCAGGGCCGGACGATACCCATCAAGCTTTTCGCACCAATCACAGACGGCCTCATCACCCCGGCTAGCCACGTCCTTGATTATGGCGGCCACCTCCCCGGTTATTTCCGAATCTACAAGGCTGGTACGGCGACCCGACACGAGGTCATTCAGCCGAGAATCAAAGTCTGGAGCTGAGGAGTCGAAAATCTTCGAGAACATTATAATACCAACCATTGGACCACGCAGGCCGATGAACATACGGCTATCCGGGCCTTTGAGGCAAGCAGTTCGGAAAACAACGCCGACTCGGAGTGGAGAAGAGGAAACAGGCCGGCGCTGATTTTCCAACTCCATATATCTGGTTGAGAAGAATAAGGATCCGGTCCAAACCGTTGACATTCGGTATAAAGTAGTCCAATGAACCGCCATGTTTCGTTTCCTGATATCCACCCTCTTGCTATGTATGGCCTTGATCCCAACGCCGGCTTCGGCCGCTACGGGTGGGGCATTACTTGAACGAATTCAGGCATTCTATGACCGAAGCCCCACCCTGGATGCAGACTTCGAGCAAAAGACCGTACGTTCTCGGCTCAACCGTACAAAGCTGCGCTCCGGTCGTGTGCGTGTCCTTCGACCCGATCGTATCCGCTGGGACTATACAGCGCCAACCCCGGTACACTACGTAGCGGACGGTAAAAGCCTCTGGGTGTACCAACCCGCCGACGCATTGGCCTATCGTATGGACATCAAGAACTCGAAATTAGACGAAGCGATCCGTTTTCTGGCGGGAACCGCACCGATAAAGGAGCAGTTCACCGTTCGTGATATCGCCGCTCAAAAAGGGTATGAAAAATGGGCCTTTGTCGAACTTATACCGAAGCAGAGATCGACAACGATTCACCGTCTTCTGCTGGGGGCCGACCCAGAGACTGGCCAGGTATATGTTTCGATACTCGAAGATCCCGACGGTAATTCCGTGTACACTATGTATTCGAATTTTCGTTCGACACCGCCCTCGACAAAAGCGTTCGTGTTCACCCCTCCCAAAGGTGTCCGTGTTGAACAGCTGGGCTCCGACCAACCATAATCGCTCGTTTCACTGTTATAGGCTTTACACCTGAACCCAATGAACGACTCGAAATCCATACGCGTACACCTTGAAACCCTGGGGTGCCCCAAGAACCAGGTCGACAGCGAGCTGATACTTGGAGCGTTTCAGCACGCCGACCATGAAATCGTCGCTACACCCGAGGAAGCCGATGTCCTCGTGGTCAACACATGTGGCTTTATCGGAGAAGCGCGACAAGCCAGCATTGACGCCATCCTTCAGCTGGCAGAGCATAAGAAAAAGGCCCCATCAACCCGGTTGATCGTCACGGGTTGTTTGAGCCAAACCTTCGCTCCAGATCTTGCAGAGGCCATACCGGAGGTCGATCTCTTTCTAGGCAGTGGAGACGCCACAAATGCCGGAGCATGGCTCGAACAATTAAGGACCAACGAAACGGAATCCGACTCTAACCCGCCACGTATCCAGGTGGGCCGACCCGGTACACTTTACGACCCCGATACCCCACGCTTGAAGATGGGACCGACTCATTCGGCGTACGTAAAACTAGCGGAAGGATGTAGTCAAAGGTGTTCCTTCTGCATCATCCCGAGACTACGAGGAAAGGCGAAAAGTCGCTCCATCGATGCCATCGCTGCGGAAGTTATAAGCCTGACCCAGCAAGGTGTACGAGAATTTAATCTCATTGCCCAGGATCTCACCCATTACGGTTCCGATCAGAAGGACGATGGACAGACGAGCCTCGCACGTCTGTTGGACAGGCTTACAACCATCCCGGATGTGCGCTGGATTCGTCTTATGTACTGCTACCCTCATGGAATCGGTCCCGACCTCCTGAAGCATCTGAAGCCGGGAGGAAAGGTGGTTCCCTATATGGATATGCCGTTGCAGCATATCGACAACAAAGTCCTCACGGCCATGCAACGACGATTCTCCGAACAGGAGACGCTCACACTGCTAAAGCAGATCAAGATAATGGACCCCGGGATCTTCCTTCGAACGACGTTTCTGGTCGGATTTCCTGGCGAGACGATCGCGCAGTCCAATAAGCTCCGGAAGTTCGCCGCCGAGTTCCAGTTCGATCATGCAGGTGCATTCGCCTATTCCTACGAAGATCTCACCCCCAGTGGCAAACGCTCCGACCAGATCACCGTTCGAACCCGGCAACGCCGGGCCGATCGCCTGGGAGAGGTTCTGCGCGACGGATCTACCACGAGGGCAAGCCAGCGGATCGGTGAGATCCATGAGGCCGTTGTCGAAAGTAGATGTGAGGAACCAGGGCTATACCTGGGACGACACTGGGGACAGGCACCCGAAATCGATGGCTGTACCTATCTACACTGGGATGGACCGGCGCTGGTACCAGGCACCTTCGTCCGCGTCGAGTTCGTCAGCGTTTCGGAACTCGACATAGTCGCCCAGGTCCAGGAAATCCTGGAACAGCCGGAAGCCGCTGACCACGATGCGTCGATATTTCCGATCATGTCCCGACAATCTTAATGGGCTTTCAACGCATGCCTCTGTAACCCGCTCACAAGGGTTAAACGAACCCCGGGAGGGAGAGGAACGTCTGCGAAGCGCTCGGCTAAGAGCTCGATGAGCGCGGGCAGCTTCCGGCTATGTGTAGCTAACGCTATGATCAGGCGCAATACACGCCGCTCGTATCGCGGTAAACGAGAGGAAATGGACAACAGCCGGCGCAACGCGTCCTTGCGCACCTCTTCCGACTGTTCGAAGGCAATCTTGACATAACGCCAAACCGCATCACGGTAATCGGGTTCGCTCCCTATGATATCGGAATAAAGGGTCATCGCCGCCATGTTATTATTCCCGAGCTCCGCAAGGCGCGCTCGTAGATAGGGATCACCGACACAGCCGCCGCAATACTCCCCGTAGAGAAAAAGTAATTCTCCAGCCTTCGTCAGGTTTTCTTCGACAATCGCTAATTCACTGGCATACCCCAGGATCTCGGGAGCCACCCGGCGGAGCTCTGCCGGTTCACCCATCTTGGTCAACAACTCACCGGCGAGCTCGTCCTGGGCGTTGAATAGCAACCCCTGGATTCTGTTCCGAGCCTTCTGATGGTCTGGAAGGTCTTGTTTCGTGCTCAACGCAAGAAGTGCTTCTGCCAGGGTGGCCAGGGAAGCCGCATCTTCAAGGTCCGGATACCTCTTCCCTATCACTGCCAAATCGCTCTTCGCCTGAACAAGCCTACTGACCGTCGCGTCCGTATCCGTTGCATTGGGCTGTTCCATGAGCAATCGCGCCCGAAGTAGGCGGGCCAACAAATGCATCGGATAAAGGGTGATCGCGTGGCCAAGATCCTTAAGAGCCGATTTGGAAACCTCACCACCGTTCTCCTGTCGCTTGAGTGTCCGGCAAGCGGCTCGAACGTAATACACATTGGCATGAACCACGTTTTCACTTTCAAAGGGTTCAGGCAGAGCATCCAGTTGCGTATTTCCCTTCGTAAAGATCTGCGCCAATCGCTCCAAACAGCCGCTTGCATCATGACGTACCAATGAATTCATAGCTTGCATGAGCGTCCGTTCGACTGCTCGCCTGCTCGTCCATGTCTTGGCGACCGCACTCTGGCGTATTCCGAGACGCGCTCCCTGGTACCTGACAACACGCAATGTTCCACGGACGGGCCGAAGCACAAGACGTTCCTGTACCTGTCCAGACGAAAATGTGCCCTGTACAAAGAGATCATGCTGCTCACGGGTGAGGTTGAGGACCAACTCGTTACGAACATGATGTTCATATTGGACGTCACTGATTACGACCTTCGAGGATAAGAGGTAATCCCATCGATCCAGTGCCACCAGGTCCAAAAAGATCGCCGGATCATCAGACAATAGTAACAAGCGCGCAGGAGAGGGAGACTCCCAGGCCTTTTGATAGTCCTGTAGGAATCGATCCATTGCCGGCCCATAGGTACGGGCTGAAGCCAACGTTATCGACCCCAGAAGAATCAACATCACAGCCATAGCTGAGAGCAACCCGCGTTTATACCGATGTTGAATGGAATACAGCATGATGATGATCCGGACGATACTCGTCACATCTTCTCAGGGCAACTCCGCCGATTTCTTAATGGGCCCGATAACCGGAACCCCTGAATACAGCAGATGGTCCGATCGGAGTCGAAGATCCCCCCGGTCTCGCAATGCAACATCGCCTTCGACTTCCTCCATCAGCCCCCGTGCCTGCACATTCTCCGGTGGTACTGGATCTGTATGCCCCAATTGTCTTGTCGTCTGAATGGCTTGTGTTGCGATCTGGAATAAGAGCAAAAGGAGACCCGCAGTTGCCCACACCCGGAAATTTCGGATGTTGGGGGTGGGACCACGGCTCACGTACACAACCATGCAACCCACCATGGAAAACACGGAGAGAATCAAGCCGTCTACACTCTCCCCGTACACAAATACAAAAAGTCGGCCAATAAGGAAGAAGCCCAAGAACCCGATAATCGCCGCTGTCGCCCACCGCTGTATCTGAACGGCGTGTAGCCCCGCCAGAAAACAACCAATCGCCAAAATGCAGAATGGCACCGCATACGCAACCATATGCTGTGAAGTCCAACTCAAAATACAGGCCATCAGCGCTATTCCAAGCAATGCCCATTGGGACTTTGTAATATTGGCTCGATGTCGAATGGACACCACAATAAGACTAAGAAGCAAGGTGAAAACCGCAGCATATTCAGGCACTTGTGCTAGCCGATCGATCGAAAACACGTTAAACTCGGATCGGGCCGCGTAGTAGATAGCTGGATCACCCCAGCCTGTCTGAAGATGGGACGAAAGAAAACCAAGACTCCTCGGACCATATGGGTTGATAATGAGGGCCAAAAGAAGCCCCAGAAACGTCCATAGCACGCCTTTGACCAGGTCGGGATCCAGGCGTTTTTCTCCCGGACGAAGCATGCTTGCGCCCAAGCCCGCCAGCGAGAAGATCGCCGCTAGAAAGGCCCCATGATAACAGAGCATCAACAGATAAATGGTCAATCCCGAGGCTCTAGGTCGACGTTTCCAGAATAGGAGATATGCCCAGTACATAAGCCCAAGAGCCATTGGTGCCCCACCTGCCAACTGTAATAAACGCCCGAACACTCCTGGAAGGGCCAACGGTACAACTGCCAAAACGAGCGGCCAGGGAGCACCCATTACCCGTAGGAGAGCATACAAGCCAAGAACAGAAATCATCGCAAAGCAGATCGCAGCGAGCTTCATTGCTTCCTGATCTCCGCCAGCAATATTTTCGAGATCCGTAAACGGGGCAATCACCAGATGAAACCCGTAATCATGGTCGACTGGATGACTAGACCCGGGGACGATATAAGGGAGATGTTTACCAGGGTCTGGCGTCCAATCCCCTGCTGCGACGGTCTCAGCCATTCGATAATGGTACTGACTCTCCGCACCAACCTCATGATCGGGCATGGCCCGAAACATCCCGACCATTAAACCCATAAGGAGTAGACCCAAAACCACGATTGGTAATACACGCATTTGACAAGCATCGAATATTGCTGGAGTTCCCGTCAAGACTGATTGGGGAGTTGAAGCATACTGTGCTTGCGCAGCGAATCATGTTCTGCAAGATAGGTAGGCATGAGTTTGGTCGTCCAAAAATACGGTGGCACGTCGATACGAGACATCGAACGAATTAAAGCTGTCGCCCATCGGTGTCTTGCAACCCAACAAAAAGGACATGATCTGGTGGTCGTACTCAGCGCAATGGCCGGAGAAACCAATCGGTTGCTGGAATTGGCGGGACAGATCACCAACTCCCCGGAACCACGTGAAATGGATATGTTGATATCCACCGGAGAACAGGTGAGTATCTCGCTGCTCGCCATCACCATTCAGGCCCTCGGTGGAAAAGCTCGTTCCTTCCTTGCAGACCAGATGGGAATGCGAACCGATAATCTATATGGCAAAGCACGAATTCTATCCGTCGACGATAAGAAAGTACGAAAGGCATTAGAGGACGGTGAGGTCGTGATTGTTGCCGGATTTCAGGGCGTCGACGCCGAAGGAAATATTACAACGCTGGGACGTGGAGGCTCCGATACCACCGCTGTCGCCCTGGCCGCCGCTCTGCATGCCGACGTCTGTGAAATCTACACCGATGTTGACGGTATCTACACAACCGATCCGTCTCTCTGTGCGGATGCAAAAAAAATTAAACGAATCGCCTACGAAGAAATGATGGAACTAGCATCGCTAGGTGCAAAGATCCTACAAGTACGCTCCGTTGAGTTTGGAATGAACTACGGGGTTCCGATTCACGTCCGCTCCTCCTTTGAGGAGCGGGAAGGATCATGGGTGATTCCCGAGGAGGTCTCAATGGAAAAGGTCCGAGTTCGCGGAGTTGCATGCGATCTTAAAGCCGCAAAAATCACGATTCGAGGCGTACCCGATATCCCGGGCGTCGCCGCGAAAATCTTTCGACCCCTGGCAGGCGCCGGCATCAATGTTGATGTTATCATCCAGAATGTCAGTGAAGGCGGTGTTACAGACGTTACCTTTACCGTATCCCGTGAAGACCTTGAACTGGCGCGAACTATCAGCCAGGAGATCGTAGAAACAATGGCCGCCCAGGGCACCAGGGTGGATGAAAGAGTTGCGAAGGTTTCTCTTGTAGGCGTGGGAATGCGAAGTCACGCTGGTGTCGCCGCCCAGGCCTTCGATGCATTAGCCGAAGCCAATATCAACATCCAGATGATCTCCACCAGCGAGATCAAGATTTCCTGCGTTGTTGCGGAAGATGACGCTCCTCTTGCGGTTCAGGTCCTACATGGGGCCTTTCATCTGGGATCCGCTGAAGCCGCGAAATGACCACCACCGCACTGGCAACGGTGCTATTCGCGACGTGTATTACACTATTTGGCTGGCACCAGGACCAGGGAACGAAAGAACGGCCTGACTTCCTGTTCAAGATGCCCGATCAGGAGGTTCTGGTCCGGGTACAATCAGGATCCCGGATTTCCATTCATACCCTGGAACAACTGCGTAATTCTGCAACATTGACCGGCCCCTGCCTGGAAACCGTATCGAGTTCACGGGCAGCAGATCTTTCGTCCAATCTTATTCGAAAGAAAGACGGAACATGTACGACAACCCCCTTGGATGCGGTCGTCCTGATCGCCCTTCATCGGCGGGTTCCCAGGTTGTTCCTGTCGGAAAGCACCTTTCGACTCGTACCCGGTATCGGCAAAAAGCTTGCGCACCGGATCGACCTTTGGATCCGGTCATCTCCAGACCAGCCCGACGTCATCTGCAATGTGGAACAGGTTCGTGGGATTGGCCCCAGGTTAGCTACCCGTATCCGTCAACTGCTCACACCCGACGTCACTTGCCCATAAGTCGAGTATCAGTTTTGTTGTTCGACAAACGTCTTTAGCTTTTTACATCGCGATGGGTGACGCAACTTCCGAAGAGCTTTGGCTTCAATCTGACGAATTCGTTCACGAGTAACAAAGAAGTCCTGACCCACCTCTTCCAGAGTGTGGTCACTCTTTTCGCCAATGCCAAATCGCATCCGAAGGACCTTTTCTTCGCGTGGTGTCAACGTTGCTAAGACCTTCCGAGTCTGTTGACTCAAGTCTCGCTGCACCGCCGTATCCGATGGAGAGATAAATTTCTTATCCTCGATGAAATCACCAAGATGTGAGTCCTCTTCTTCCCCGATTGGCGTTTCCAGACTGATCGGTTCCTTGGCGATCTTCAACACCTTGCGAACCTTCTCTACCGGCATCTCCATCTTCGCGGCGATTTCTTCTGGGGTCGGTTCCCGACCAAGCTCCTGCACCAGATATCGACTGGTCCGGATAAGCTTATTAATGGTCTCGATCATATGCACCGGAATTCGAATGGTTCGCGCCTGATCGGCGATCGCACGTGTAATCGCCTGGCGTATCCACCAGGTCGCGTACGTCGAAAACTTGTAGCCTCGTCGGTATTCGAACTTTTCGACAGCCTTCATCAAGCCAATGTTTCCTTCCTGAATCAGATCAAGGAACTGAAGACCTCGATTGGTGTATTTCTTGGCAATCGAAACAACGAGACGAAGATTCGCCTCGACCAATTCAATCTTGGCCTTCTCTGCCTGTTTCTCACCGGAAACGATGTCCTGGTAGGTTTGACGAATGCTGCCTGGAGACAAACGTAAATCAGCTTCCAACCGCTTGATTCGACGGTTAATGTTTCGCGTTTCCTTATCGGCCTCGACCAGCTTCGCGAATCTTTCTCTCTTTTTGGGGTCCGAACTTTTCGCGCCTTCCTTCGTCCGAACCATCTTACGTAATTCGACTGTATCCATGCCAAAGGGACGACAGATTCGAGACGCCTCCCGCTCCAGTTGGCGAATTCGACGAACTTCATCCTTATAGGCTTGAACAAATAGACCGATCTGCCGCTTACTGAATTCGATCTCTCCAATCAGCTCAAGCACACTTTCCCAGCGGCGTTCAATTTTGCGTTCGATTTTCTTTCGCTCATTACCATCCGCCTTCTTCTGAGCGAGTAGAAGTTTCGCCTTCTCATGATCGCGATACTTTTTCCGTACATCGGAAAGATGGTTCGATACTCGTTCGCGGAGAGGTTGAATTGGATCCGACGGTTCTTCTTGTTCTTCTTCCTCTTCGGCGGCTACATCTTCTTCGCCTTCTTCGCCTTCTTCGCCTTCTACACCTTCTTCGCCTTCTACACCTTCTTCGCCTTCTTCGACTTCTTCGCCCTCTGCAGCTTCTACTTTTGCATCCAGCTCTTCAAAATCGTCGGCCTGCGATTTTTTTTCCGCTTCGAGCTGACTCGCGACCAGCTGCTCAAACCCGCCATATTCGGGTATTTCTGGCTTTGGTCCAACGGACTTGACTACATCCTTGATATGCACTCGTCCTTCATTGATCTCTTCCTCAAGGGCGAGAATCTGACGGACCACGAACTCTGTTTCCATGATGGATCCAAGAACCTTGAGTTCGCCTTCCTCGATCCTTTGCGCAATTTCGACCTCTCCTTCCCGGCTGAGGAGATTCACAGAACCCATCTTCCGAAGATACATCCGAACCGGGTCGTTGGTTCGTAAGGCCTCATCCTTTTTCTGCTTTTCAGCGGCCTTGGCTGCAAGCCGCTTCTCTTCTTTTGCTTTTCTTGCCTTTGCCGCTGCCTCTTGCTTGGCCGCTTCTCGCTCTTTGGCTACTTTCGCCCGTTGGCGCTCTTTGGCTGCTTTTGCCTTGGCCTTTTCACGCTCTTTGATTGCTCTGACCTTGGCCCGTTCGCGCTCTTTGGCTGATTTTGCCTTGAGCCGTTCGCGCTCCTTGGCTGCTCTCGCCTTGGCTCGGTCTCGGTCTCTGATCGCTTTCGCCTTAGCCCGGTCACGCTCTTTCGTCAGTTTCGCCCGTTCGCGCTCTTTGGTCGCTTTCGCTCTGGCTCGTTCACGCTCCTTGGTCACTTTGGCCCGTTCGCGCTCTTTCGTAGCCTTCGCCCGTTCGCGCTCTTTGAGCGCTTTCGCCTTGACCCGGTCACGCTCCCTGGTTGCCTTCAGCTTGACCCGTTCACGCTCCTTGGCTGCCCTTATCTTGGCCCGTTCACGCTCTTTCGCTACTTTCACCCGTTCGCGCGCTTTCAATGCTTTTGCCTTGGCCACCTCTGCCAACGCTTTCACCTTGGCCGGAGCTTTCGCCTTGGCAACCTTGGCCGGAGCTTTCGCCTTGGCAGCCTTGGCCGGAGCTTTCGCCTTGGCAGCCTTGGCCGGAGCTTTCGCCTTGGCAGCCTTGGCCGGAGCTTTCGCCTTGGTAACCTTGGCCGAAGCTTTCGCCTTGGCAACCTTGGCCGAAGCTTTCGCCTTGGCAACCTTGGCCGAAGCTTTCGCCTTCGTCGTCGTCTTCGACTTTCGAGCTGGCTTTGAGCCTTTAGTGGATTTCGTCATGTGGCTTCTCCTGGCGGAAGGGCCGAAGGCGGGAGTCCGTATGAAATTTTTGCGTAATACACCGCTAATTCATACGCGAGCTGATTGGCTAAACCAAATCTTTGCATCAAAATCAATAGCCAAAACACGGAAGTGGTAAACTATTTCCAATAAAAACACCCAAAATTTATTTCTTAACTTCCTTCTTTGACTGCATGTTCCGAACCGAGGGGGAGCTCTTCGCATTCCCGGTGCCCACCAGTCTGAAGTTCCCTACGAAGCAGCATGAGCTGCAATTTCTCATCTCGGAGCGTATTCAACTGGGCTTCGTTTGAGGTCCGTTCGGCAATATCGATCTCTGCCTGAACACGTCGACTTTCCCGCTCCACATTGGCCAGCTCCAGGCGAAAAAGAATTTCAAGATACATCGCTTCTGCTTCAATATTCTCAACCGGAACTGTTTGTTCAAACAGAAGCTCTCGGTGAAGTTTTTCTGCGGCCGCGTCTGTTTTTTGATCCGTTTCGGTTTCAGCGAGGTGATAAAATACGCGGGTTAATACCTCCGATTCGATCAATCCCGCGCCGCCGTCATCGAGAAATCGTCTGGCAAGCTCTGGGTGCCGAGTAAGAAGCGCACCCAGGAAGATCTCATCTCTAGAAAGAGTCACGACTTCCTGTTCGTCTGGTAGTGGTTCCAAGTCCTGATTCGGCTTAGTCCGTCTCGTTCCACTAGCGCGCTCCTGGCGAAGACGAGCTCGTAGATCGCGATCTGTGACCGTGTCTTCTATACCGAGTAGACGATAGAGATTCCAGGCGGCGGCCATGCACGCAGCTTCCTCAGGAAAACGCGAAATTATGTCCATCCCTTCTGGGATAATACGCCCCAACGCCGCCGGTGATGTGCCATGCTTTTCTCTCAAAGCTCCCACAAGATAATGAACGGCTGGCTGGGCCGACTCCAAGACAGCACGTAATTCTTCTGGATTTTGACCCGCAAGATCATCGGGATCGCTCCCCATGGGTGGCCGCGCTACAAATACATCCAGCCCGGCCGCGAAAAGGGACGGTAGCCCCCGTAGGGTCGCTGCTTCCCCGGCGCTGTCACCATCATAGAAAACGACCACCTCAGACACGAAACGCGCCAGAATCGTGGCCTGTTCCGTCGTCATTGCCGTGCCAAGAGGAGCTACTGTGGCGACGTAACCGCTCTGGTGCAACCGAACAACATCTACATTTCCTTCGACCAATACGGCACGGCTATCAGCACGCCATGCATCGCGAGCCTGTGGCATTCCGTAAAGAACGCGACCCTTTCGATAAATCCCCGTTTCTGGCGAATTGACGTATTTCGCTTCCTTGGTATCCGTTTCAAGGGTGCGTCCCGAAAAGGCCACCACTTCGCCCGCAGGATCCTGTATGGCGAACATAATCCGGTTCCGAAACCGATCATAATACCCTGACCCAGCCTGCTTCTCCTTGATCAGTCCAGCGGCAGCAGCAGCCGGAACCAGTTGGCGATGACCCTTCATTAAATGATTGATCAAGCCATCCCAGCCCGCCGGCGCCAAACTCAGTCGGAACTGAGACGCGGTTTCTCGGCTGAGCCCACGTATTTCAAGAAAATCGGAAAACTCTGTAGATTGCGCCGCGCAATGCTCATAAAACGTCTGTGCTACACGGTGAACCTCAAGAAGTTCTCGACGTCCGGTTCCAGGCTTTGACGGCCTGCTAGCCTCTTGCGTCGGCACTTGTAGACCCACGCGGCCAGCAAGATCGGTAACCGCATCTACAAAGGAGTATCCATGCAATTCCGTTACAAAACGTATCGCATCCCCGCCCCGCTGGCAGCCGAAACAATGGTAGTAACCGCGATCCGGGTGGACATTAAAAGACGGTGTCTTTTCCTGGTGGAACGGACAGAGGCCCTTATAGCTCGCACCGGCCTTTTTCAGCTCAACATAACTACCTATGAGCTTCAATAGATTCGTACGATCTACAACCTCCCGCACAAATTCGTCGGGAATGCGTACCGCCATATGACCCCGGAGACTGGTGTAATTGAAAAAGGCCGAAAAATTGTAAGCGGCGAAATTGTAAGAATCGACGCGCTGGTGTCAAGAGATACCTCGCCCAGAGTTCGTAAAAACAGGTTGTAGGCATGCAAGCCCAGAAGAGCTTCCTCCCCAAGAAACGGGCCTCTGAACTACATTGGCTTGCACTGTTCGTACGACTGGGCTACAAGCCCACTCTCGTTTCGCTGTACAATCAATCGTCTCTACCGAGGCGTGAGTCGGCGCTTGGATGCACTTATGAGTCACGGTCGTTACGTATACGTTCACACCTTCGGATGTCAGATGAATGTCTAT
>CAUZEG010000059.1:0-18537 GCA_963578775.1 Myxococcales bacterium | reverse complement strand
TTCTCGGGGAACGAAACCATCGCGATCCCCTCCGTGCCTAAGAGTAGTTTCTATCTGGCCGAAGTCCATAGCTATCCGAACGACGCGTCCGGCAATTATTCGTTGAGTATTGTTGCAAATGCCGGAGCCAACTGTTTCGCAGATGCCAGTGAACCGAACGATTCTGTATCCCAGGCCACATATCTGACATCTGGAATCGCGTTGAGTAACCAGAACCTTTGCTGCGACGATGATTATTACCAGATACCCATCCAATCAGGGCAGCAACTCAACGTCTCGATTCAATTCTTCCAGGGGGCCGGCGTTGCGGAACTCTACGAAGGGCTCAACACCTCGCCGGTCACGACCCAGATTGGCTCCAATATCCTACTTGATTGGACTGCCACACAGACCGGACCAGCCTATATCCGGGTCAGTGGAACCAGTGTCGGGGCCACGTATCAAGTCCTGGCCAATACCACGGGTGGCGGAACACCCTCGGGCTGTACAAACCTCTCCTGCTTCCTCTACCAGGTCTGCGATCCCGCCTCGTCGTGCGTGTCAGACTACTGCGTCGACGATGCGGGTTGTCCAAGCGGCCATATGTGTCTGGAAACCTACTGCGTCAACCCTTGTAACGATGATTCCGACTGCCGTACGGCCCTTAATTACAGATGTAAAAGCTTTACCTATGGACATTATTGTGGGCTGAGCACGCCAACAGCGTCCCCTGGAGATGGCTGTTATAATTTCTCGAATTGTTCGGCTGCGGATATGTGCCTGTTTACGGGTTATGGGGGCTATTGTTCCGTCGCGAACTGCGGATTCAGCAACCCCTGCCCATTGGGCACCACATGTGTCTTCGAAGGGGACTTTTTCTCCTATTGTGCCAAGAGTTGTGCTGCGGCGGACGATTGCCGAACCAGTGAAGGATATACGTGCTCCTACGAACCCACGTCCGGCGGCCAGGCGTGGGTTTGTACCCACTGAGGGCGGATCGTGCACCGAACGAGCCGTTGGATTCTATTCGGCTAGCTACCACTTTTAGAACCCCTCAGGGACCGTCCATAATCTCCACGAGACGAGCACGTGTCTTTGGGTTTGCAGGTACCAGTGGGAGACGAAGCACTTCGTCTATCAAACCAAGGTGGGCCAGTGCAGCCTTGATGGGGATAGGGTTGGACTCCCAGAAAATCGCTTCCATCAAGGGAAGGAGTTGAGCCTGCAATACGCGAGCCTCGGCCATATTCTCAGCTGCGAGTGCCTCTACAAGCCGTTTCATCTCTCCGGGCACAACGTTGGAAGCCACGCCGACCACACCCGAAGCCCCCAATGCCATCATCGGAAAGGCGAGTGCATCATCTCCCGACAGGACAGAGAAGCCTTCGGGAGCGTTGAAGATAATCTCCTGAATTTGCGACAGATTGCCACTCGCTTCCTTTACTGCCAAGCAGTTCGGATGCTGTGACAAGGCCAATGTAGTCGCCGCGGAAATATTCGAAGCCGTACGCCCCGGAACATTGTACAGCACAACCGGTATATGCACGGCATCCATTACGGTTTCATAATGCCGCCGCAGCCCTTCCTGGGTGGGCTTGTTGTAGTACGGCGATACAACCAATAGAGCATCGACGCCAAGCTCCTCTGCAACCAGGGAGGTCTCCACGACATGACCGGTATTATTGCTGCCACTACCAGCGATGACAGGCACCCTCCCGGCCACATTCTCCACACATTGGCGGACCACTGCACGGTACTCCGAATCGCTAAGTGTCGCCGCCTCACCGGTTGTACCACAGACCACAATTCCGTCCGTGCCGTGCTGGATCTGCCGCTCGATGAGGACCTCGAAAGCCGCTCTATCCACTGCTCCCTTGCTATCAAACGGGGTAACGATGGCCACCAGGCTGCCGGACAAACCCGTACCTTCATCAAAGGATAATTGTACCATGACTCACTCCAGTCGTTTCACGACGTTGTGCCCGATTCGGCAAGATCGAGCAACTCGCTCCTCTTCATGCCCAGATACAACATCGGGCAAGCACACTTCATAGCTTGTCTCGCTGGTCGGGCCGGATAAGCGAATCCGTATTCGAATCACTCGATGGATTTTCTTTCTTGCGCAACCTGGCCCTCACCTTCAACGAGCGGTCCATCGCTGTTCGAACCGTCAGGTTCTTCTCGCGTTCAAGACGATCTCGAAGCAACAGATCAACACGCGGGTCACGGACCTGAATCAGGGCCAGAGCCGCCGCCTCACGAATATGGACATCCCCCTCAAGCAATTGATCTTTGAGTAGGCCAAACGACGTTTTGGGAAACGCAATTGCCAGACTATAGAGAGCTTGTCTGCGTACCGCTAAAGGCGTTTGTTTACGAGATATAGCAGAGCGAAGGGTTATCTTGGTTCGCTCCGTTGGGATCTCGCTCAGCGCCAACACGGCGCGCGCCCGCAGGCGACTCTTGAGCGAAACATCGAGCGCGATCTCGGAGAGAATGTCATTCACGGTTTCCAATCCCCACCGCTTCCACAGTTCAGGGTTTGGCTTGTACTCATAGGCCTTGAGGACCGTCATGATACGACCACGAAGAACCTTCTTATCTACCTGGGCCGTAGCAACGGAACTCGAAAGACTGATAAAAAGTATCAGCCCTATCAGGCCGGCTATGGACCGAAGCAATACTGTTTTCTGTGTCACGGTCTCTACTCCTCGGAAAAATGTGTCTGTGGATTTCCCCGGATTACAATTCCTTGTTCCCCACTTAGAATCGTGCTCCCACTTGCACTCCAGAACATTAGATTGTCGACATCGATTCCCTGACAATCGTCGGAACCGGCAAGGCCATCGTCATTCTCATCGGTACATTCCAGCGTATCGGACAAGGGATCGTGCAGGGTGCCGGACTTCTCTGTCGTATGAAACAGACCGAGAAAATGTCCCACTTCGTGGGCAATCGTATGGGCGACCAACGTCGTGGAGAAGTCCTCCGGCAATGCCACCACAACACCGCTGGACTGGGTGCCCTGAAATAGGGGTGGGCCGGGTATACCGCCTGCAATGCCCAGGGTGTGGAAAGTATCAATATTGGAGATGTCCTGCACAAAGAAGAGATTCAGTCCTGTACTGGATGGATGCATTTCGCTGAGAGCAAGAAGTTCCGGTAGCTCCCCAAGGCCGTTTACGCTTTTATCCAGATAGGTGAATTTTTGTGCATCGTCCCCGGTGATGTCGTACGCGGTGACGGTCCCTGGGACAATGCCCGCTTGCGCAAGAACATTGAAGAACCGTTCCAGGGTCTTCGAGAACTTGACGTGCATCTGGTAGTTGTCCGCTGTGAGCCCGGGAATACCAACAAAATGAACGTTGAGATCCAGTTGTTGGGGCGTCTCAAAAACCTGTACTGCTCCGATAACAGAGAAACCCCAGCTACCATGGTATTCATCAATTAAATCGATGGTGTAAGTCTCCTCGTCCGAGTCCGAAGCGATGAGCTCCGCGAGTTCACCGGGTTGAAACGTTACAAATCGATACCTGTTCCCATTGCCGGGCCGCCGTCGACTGTCAAGATACGCTCCATCACCAACACGCCGTAAGGCCAGCCCCAAAAAGTCATCTTCGGTGGAATCTATGGGATTCGTATCCATGGCATTGCGTGGCGATCCAGCACCACCACGTCCTCCACCCATAGCGCCTACAATCACTTCCGTGCCCGTTAATGAAAAGGCTGACGACCGAACCAATAGTGATTCATGCGGAAGATCTCGCAGGTCCCAGGGAACTGCCGTATTTAGACTTCCGGTAAATGTATCCACGTCATCCGTACCCCAGGCCAACGTTCCATAGGTGGACTCCAATATCGACAACCAACCATCGGCGTTTCCACCATCAAAATCGGAGGCAACCTTCTCAACAGTCGAGACCTCTCCCTTGGTCAAGACGAGTACTGGTACCTGAACGTAGGAACCCTCTCGAAGTACAGACACGGTGTATGTACCGGCGACGGGCTGGTAGGTTGACGGTGCGTTGGGAACAAGGGCCGTGACCGCTCCCTGCGAAGGCAATACCCGGACTATCGATTGGAACGGCTGCTCCATATTCACAAGAGAGAGATTATTCGGATCCAAGAACTTGGTGAGTAAAAGATAGGACTCGTCCGCTCCCAGGACAATCAACGCAAAGGACTCAACATCCGGCGCAATCTCAAATTCAATGTCAACGCTTGTCAGTCCGGCTCCCGTCCCGACGACGCCCAGATCCAAAAGCTGGACTCCAGGTGGAACATCCAGGGATAGGAAACAACCCTCGTCCACATAGTTGTCACAGTCATCGTCGATGCCATTGCATTCCTCGTCCGATGGCACACATTCGGTGGACGTCGAGTCGCATTCGCCCGTATCGAAATTGCAGATGTACCCTTCGGGACAATCACCCAACTTGCATTTGGGATTGCAGATACCTTCACCGCACCATTGATCCTCGCGGCAATCCTGACCAGTCGTGCAGATCTTATAACAAAAAGTCGTTTCCAGGCCCGTCGCCAGAACGCAGGACGAGTCCGATGGGCAAGGAGACGCTTCATCACAAAGCTGAGTACAGTAGCCCCCCGGCGGGTGGGTGTAACACAGGCCCGTAACACAGTCTTCATTCGCACTACAGGATTCGCCAACTCCGGACGCGACCGTCTCCGTTTCATCCGGAACGACAATGTCCGAGACCTCTCCAGCATCTACCGGGGTCGTGTCTTCGGCCAGATCGGTTGCGGTCAAATCAAAGACATCACCTACATCTTTTGATTGGGCCTCGGTCGCTCCACCGCAATGACTAAGAATCAACGCCATTCCACATAGGGTGATCGTTGTACGGATTATAGTAACAAACGGCCCCATCAGCGTCTCCGGCGCTTGGATTTCTTCATCTTTGCCTTCGCTCGTTTACGCGCCTTACGGACCGCATCCAGATTGGCACCTTGCATGGCTACCGGTGCTACTTTGACCTTGCGCCTGGGCGCATCCATGCCGGGCATATCTCCCATCAACGCCGACATATCCATATTCTTCATTCGGCCCAACTGGCCCATTTGCTTGAAACCCGGAAGCTTGCCCAGAAGACCGGGCTCTTTGCCTACGGCCCCCATTAGATTACGCATCATTTTGAACCGGCCGTACAGATCGAGCACATCCTTCTCAGAACGCCCAGCCCCCTTCGCAATGCGCCGACAGCGGGAAGTGTTCTGTAGTAGCTCTGGAGTATCCCGCTCGCCCCGTGTCATCGATTGAATCATGGCCTCCACTCGCACCAACTCACGGTCGTCAACCATGGCACCAGCGGGCATCATATCATTAAAGAAGGGGAGCTTTTCGAATACGTCCTTCAAAGGCCCCATCTTCTTGATGGTCTTAAGCTGTTCAACAAAATCCGTGAACGTGAACTGACCGCTCAACATGCGGGCCGCATCTGCCTCGGCTTTTTCCGTATCAACGACCCGCTCAAAATCCTCGACCAGACTGACGACATCGCCAAAGCCCAGGATCCGATCGGCCATACCTTCCGGACGGAAGCGTTCCAGGCGATCGAGACCTTCTCCCATACCAATAAACAGAATGGGGCATCCTGTTACCGCCCGAACCGATAAGGCGGCCCCGCCGCGAGCGTCCCCGTCGAGCTTGGTAAGTACCACTCCGTCAAGAGATACCTGTTCGTGGAACGTTCGTGCCGTACGGACCGAGTCCTGGCCGATCATCGCATCGATCACCAGTAGAACGTTCTCAGGATCGGTACGCGCCCGGATTTCACCCAGTTCGCCCATCAACTGCTCATCGATGGTCAAACGACCCGCGGTATCAAAAATCACAACGTCGTGACCGTTCGCCTTCGCGTAGTCCACCCCCTCAGAGCAGAGGTCCGGCGGACTGGCTCCGGGTCGATGATAAACAGAAACGGACAGTTGTTCCCCAAGTACCTGCAGCTGATCTACGGCCGCAGGTCGGTACACATCGGCCGCCACAAGGAGAGGACTCTTGCCTTCTCGCTTCAATAGATTGGCTAATTTCCCCGCTGTGGTGGTCTTACCCGATCCTTGTAGGCCGACCATCATGACGCGGGTTAGACCGTCACCACCTGGGCTCAGGTCCAGATCCTGGGTTCCACCCATCAGTTCCACGAGTTCTTCGTGGCATATCTTTATGAACTGCTCACCCGCGGTTATCTCGTGTTTCTCACCAGCATGCTTTATGCGGGTTTGAACCACCTGGCCGACGGCCTTTTCGCGGACCTGGGCCTGGAAATCACGAACGACTCCAAATTCAACATCCGCCTCTAACAGAGAATCGCGAATCTCCAGTAAAACGGAATCGATCGTCGCTTCATCCAGGGTTTTCTTGCCCTGGAGTCGCTGACGTGCGTTTCGAAACCCGCTGGTTAAACCTTCAAGCATCATTTCTTCCTGTAGACGGATTTTCCATCGCAATCCTTATCAGGTCCGCGTTTCCTATGCATCCCCTATCACCTGTTAACACCGTTCCATCACTGCTTTCGTAGGATCTATGAGGACTGACCAAGTCGACGAAGTTCCTCGCGATCAAGCTTACGATAGATGGTCCGTGTCGCGATTCCCAACAAGCGAGCTGCAGTAGTCTTGTCTCCTTTGGTCATTCGTAAGGTCTCTCGGATCAACAATCGCTCCACATCCTCAAGCGGCGTTCCGATGGGCACCGACAGTGTCTGCCGTTCTGCCGGACCACGAGCAACATTGGGAGGTAATTCGGAGAGACCGATTTCTACCTCCTTGGCCAGGATTACGGCTCTCTCAATCGCATTCTCGAGCTCACGTACATTGCCGGGCCAATCATAGTCCATCAAGGATGACGTGGCCTCCTTGGAGAAAGACGCTACTTCTTTTTGGTTTTTCTCTGCATATTTCGACAGAAAGTGATGTGCAAGAAGTGCCACATCCTCACGGCGGTCCCGTAATGGTGGAATCTCGACCGGGATTACATTGAGCCGATAATACAGGTCTTCCCGAAAGCGGCCTTCACGCACCTCGTTTTCGAGATCTCGATTCGTCGCCGCTATCACCCGAACATCGACGTGAATCGGCTGTGTCCCACCGAGACGCTCAAACGTCGCCTCCTGTAGAACTCGAAGGAGCTTTACCTGCATCGACGGAGGTATTTCGCCCACCTCATCAAAAAACAGCGTACCCGTATGGGCCAATTCAAACCGCCCCTGCTTCCGCCGCGTTGCACCTGTAAACGCTCCGGACTCATACCCGAAAAGCTCACTCTCCAGGATGGTTTCAGGAATCGCGGCGCAATTGACCGCGATAAATGGACGTTGCTTGCGATCGCTGCGGGCATGTAACTGACGAGCGAATAACTCCTTTCCCGTTCCACTCTCTCCGAGCAGGAGCACCGTCGCACTTGAAGGCGCCACCTGTTCGACCAACTCAAGCACACCTCGAATCGCAGAACTTCGGCCAATGATTGTCGTCTCGCGATCCACACCCGCCAACTGCTCTCGTAGCCGACGATTCTCGATCAGGAGCAACTGCTTTTCCATCGCACGTCGGACCCGCCCAAGCACATCGGCCCGTTTGAACGGCTTCGTAATGAAATCATAGGCTCCCTCCTTCATCGCCTCGACGGCCCGCTCTACGGTTCCGTAGGCCGTGACTAGAATAAAGTCGATATCCGGTTGAAGCGTTTTCACGGTCTTCAAAAGTTCGAGACCATCCATCCTCGGCATCATCAGATCCGAAATCACAACATTCACAACCTGTTCCCGCACGATGTCCAGCCCCTCCTGGCCATCGCTCGCCATGCAGACCACATACGGCTCCTTGGCAAAGATCCGCTCCAAAGTCTTCCTATTACTATCGTCGTCCTCAACGATGAGCAGGGTCGGTCGTGTCGGTTCGTGGTTTATCATTCGATTGGCTCCAATTAAAGCCCCAACGGGACAAACTGACAACAGTATAGACAATTTGTCACGCCGCTGACAAGTTGTCTGTACTAGTTTTGGGGTTTTCTGGTCAAAACTGTGCATGGTTCTTGCAAAGACAGGATGGTATGTGAGGAATCAAGGCCCCATGGTTCGACTTCCAACCGAAAAGACCCACCCCATCCCACGGCCCAAATGCCGGTGGGATAGCCAAGAAAGTGATACTGCTCCGAGCCTCGTTACAACAGCCCCTGGTGTGCAGGTTGTCGACACCGTCATCCTTTACGAGCGGACTGATGATCGTTCTTCGCTGCCTGACATTCCCAAGCATATAAACCGTGAAGATCTTCTACGTGCGTTTGTGCTTACCGCGTCTATATCTGGTCTTCTGTTGGTCGGTTTTGTGCTGTTGGAAATGCTACTTCAAAGATGAATTCAGCCGGTTGAAATTTACCAGGAAATCGGATTGTACCTTGACGCGGACCCGGTTAGCCGTGTTTCTTTGGAGTTCAATGCAACCGGTCTACCCGGGGCAGGAAACCCCAGCTCCACCAACCCGAGGGGTGTTCACGTGAAACGACAAAGCCTGATTATCCTGACCATCACCGCTCTACTGTGCACCACGGTGGCTACTGCAAAACCCGGCGCTAAGGCCGGCAATACGGTAACATACGACGGGCAGATGATCGGCCCGGACAATAGCCCTGTTTCGGGGATCTACCAGCTCCAATTTTCGCTGCACCGTTCCGAAAAGGCGCGGAATTCGATCTGGAAAGAAAAACACGAGGTTGCTGTAACCAACGGATTCTATCGTATATCCCTTGGGGCCTTGAAACCGATTCCCAAGCGGTTCAAATTGGAGCAACTGTACCTGTCCGTAGCAATGGTCGACGGCCCAGAACTGGTCCGGGAACCGCTTAAACCTCTTATCCAGTCCGCCGCTCAACAATCGAAAGCCAGACGAGAACCGACAAAGCCTGCGACGAAGCGAACACCGCGGACCGACTTTGTGGCCGAGGCAGACCGGGCTGAATTCGCAAACGAAGCGGAGGTTGCGGCCAACGCGACTCGTCTCGAAGGAAAAACCCTGGACGAGGTCGTAAGATATGTGAAGACCAGCATCGGAGGCCGCACAGTTCTGGTCAGTAAGAGTCTGGAACTGTCGGGTCACGCCGGAGGAGTCGGTGGTAAGAAACCTTTCGAGGTCATGTGTCCTCGAGGTTATGTCGCGGTAGGCGTCCAGGGGCGTGCGGGACGATTTATCGATGGCTTTGAGTTGATCTGTGCATCTCTAAAGACACAGTGAATTCGTACCAGAGATTACAATTTCCCGAGAATGAAATTGATGTATAACGGTAGTACCTGACGCATAAGAACACTCATGTTCATGGGCTTATATTCCGGGTGATAGGCCGCAAAAATATTGAAGCCAAAACCGTTCCCACTGCTGCCGTAGTCAAGCTGGCATGAGCCACAATCTTGAACATCGGGCAAAGGCTGGCTGGGCGGCAAATCATTGTATTGTCGGTAGATTCCGCTTGGTCCGGTCATGACCAGATGATAGGCCTCGCGTCCGCTCAGGGCCGACGGTAGCGCGTGGTCAAACCGGAATTGAAGCCGTAGATACGTGGCTACAAGGGTCGGAAGTACGGCAGCTGCCTCACGTTCAGCCCACCAGGGATCATCCGTGCAATCGTGCCCACTAAGAAGAATCGGATCGGAGTTTTCCGCACATACATAGGCAGGTGGCGGTTGTTGGATATCTGGATTCACCGGGTACTTACAGTCTCTGGGAAACTCCCGCAGCCCACAATCCACCGCTCCGGACGGCTCACATTCACAATATCCGGGGAAAGTGCCGGAGACGCAGTCGCCACCACAAAGGTTACATCGAGATGGTGTTGGTCCGAGCCCATCCTGATTGATAACATTTCCGGACGGGGTGAAGGGGGCCACCGTGATGTCACACCGGCTGACGGCGCCCTCCACATCAACCAGGAACTTTCCTACGTACCCGGCTGACCCACGATTGGCGTTCATAACCCCGGCCGCAACGGAGAGCCCCCAGCCAAAAGAGACCACACCAAGGCGTTCCTCATCGACACTTTGTTTGTTTCGAGCACGCTGCAAGACCTCCGAAAGCAATCCTTGATGGTCTTTGCCATTATAATCTTCTTCACCACCGGTCTGGTTTGAGCCCAGCCCTCGACCGGGCGGATTGTACACAAATACCACCGCGGGAACCTCTGCCGCCAGTTCGCTGGCGATGTCTGCAAAATATTCTTCCCCACTTTCGAGTCCCGGCGGCACCAATACCAGGCCTGGGCATGGGCTGGCCGCCTGGCAGGTCACAGGGCGGTGAATTTCCATGTAGAATTTGAGGTTGTTGTACAGCGGTCGTTCAACGGACACATCGACCGTCACTGGCAGAGGGCCCAGATCGGTACCGGCAACACTATCGTCAATCGGCTGGGTGTCGGAGGTATCCACCGCATCGCCTCCTGAACTACACGCCAACCCCACTACAGATATAACAACCAGTAGTACACCAAAGAAATTTCGCTTTGCTGACATCAACTTTCGCTCCACGACGATAAACAAAAACAACCTATTTCGTATCGACTCAACATCCCTGTTCCGTCGCAACAGGTCAAGCCGGAAAGGTCCTTAAAGTGGAGAAAGCAATCGACCCCCAACCCCCCTCTGCCTGGTCGGTAAACGCGCATGACCGCGCTCGGCTACAAGCCTGCTTTCATGGTACACCACGTTCGTTTCGGCGTTGGTACCAGACGCACGGCCCGGACGATGAATCTCCTCGGATTTCTGACAAGGATTTGGAGGCAAGAACTCGGCAAGAAAAGATCTGGGCGATCGCACCAGGGGATACTGAATGGCCAAAGAGCATCGATGATCTCTCCGATCCTCCGGTCGTGCTATATGCCCGCGGACGACCGTTTCCAGTCGGCCCGCGATTAGCAGTTGTTGGAAGTCGAACCGAAGATCCATTTACACATCGAATGTGTCGACGTGTAGTGGGTCATTGGGCCACAATCCATCCCCAGGGCGCAATCCTATCGGGAGGGGGGCTTGGCGTTGATCAGGTAGCATTGTCTACGGCCCTACGTGTCGGGCTTCATCCGGTCGCATGTCTGGCCGGTGATCTCTCTCGCCCGACCCCAAGGAGCCTGACCCCCCTGTTCGACCAGATCCTCGAATATGGAACACTCATCAGCGAGGCATTTCCAGGGACTCCGTGTTTTCCGTACCTCTTTCCCGATCGGAATCGCCTTATTGCCGCGCTATCGGACATAGTAGTCGTCATCCGAGCAGCCGAAAACAGCGGCAGCCTGAATACTCTGGAACACGCGGTCAAAATTGGTCGACCCGTCTTTGGAGTGCCTGGTCCGATCGATGATCCTGGATGGCATGGTCTACATGGAGCCTTCGACGCCCAAAAGGCCAAACCTCTGTTCCGACTCGAAGATCTTTGTAACGCACAAATCCCGAACCGCAGGTTTTCGACCATCCCGCCCGATATGACAAAAAAACACCATCTGGTGATAAAACTGTTGGAACGGGAACCCGCAACAATAGACACGGTGTCCGCCATACTACGATTGACAGTGACCGACGTGATGCAGATGATGCTGGACCTCGAGCTTGCCAACATTGTATGTAGGCGACGCGACGACACCTTTGAGACCCGTCTCGAATCGGAGAAGGCATGCCAAAACTGATTATTGTAGAATCCCCGGCCAAAGCGAGAACCATAAAGAAAATTCTCGGCGACGACTACGAAGTGAAAGCTTCGATGGGGCATATCCGCGATTTGCCGGATGGCACCAAAGGCATTGACCTGGAACAAGACTTTGCCCCCACGTACATCCCAATCAAGGGCAAGAATAAAGTACTCAAGGATATTCGGACCGCCACCAAGAACGTAGATGAAATCCTCCTCGCAATGGACGGGGACCGGGAAGGCGAGTCCATAGCCTGGCACCTGTTCGACGAACTGAAGCCGGAGGTTCCCGTTCGAAGAATGGTGTTTCGTGAGATTACCAAATCAGCCATAGAGACAGCCCTCGGCAATACCCGAGAGCTCGACATGAATCTGGTGGAAGCGCAACGAGCCCGCCGCACCATAGACCGTCTTTACGGCTGGGATGTCAGCCCCATTTTATGGCGAAAGATAAAGCCTAAACTGAGTGCAGGGCGCGTACAGTCTGTAGCGCTACGACTCCTGGTTGAGCGCGAGGACGAACGTATTGCCTTCGAATCCACGAGCTTTCATGATCTGAAAGCCAAGTTCAGCGTTACCGAAAACGGCTCCAAGTCCGATGCCTTCGATGCCACACTCGTCCGAGTTGAAGACCAAAATATCGCCAGTCTTCGGGATTTCGACGCAACAACAGGCAAGCGGAAGAATACAAAATCCTGGGCCCTCACCAAAGAGGAAGCCCAGAACCTGCTTGACCGCATCAAGGATAAATCCGGTGAGATTCTGAAGGTTGAAGTAAAGCCTCAGGTCCTACGCCCCTCCCCTCCGTTCACCACATCTACGATGCAACAGGAGGCCGTTCGACGTCTCCGCTTTTCGGCACGTCGAACCATGCAAATCGCACAGCGTCTATATGAAGCAGGCTATATCACCTACATGCGTACCGACTCGACCACCTTGTCGGACCAGGCGATACAGGCGGCGCGAAATTTAATCTCGAATGAGTTTGGTTCAGAACTGCTTCCACCGGCTCCAAGGGCCTATGTGACCAAGACCCGAAATGCCCAGGAAGCGCACGAGGCCATTCGGCCAGCGGGCGAAGTCTTCCCGTCCATCGCAGACATGAAGCGCACGCTCGATACAGATGAATACCGGCTTTATGAGCTCATCTGGAGACGAACCGTGGCATCCCAGATGGTCGATTCCCATGTGGATCAGACAACTCTTCAGATCGGCGTAGACAATACTGTCTTCCGTGCTTCCGGGCGTACCGTTCGAGTCCCTGGTTATACGCTGGCGTATAAGACCCTCAGCAAAGACGACGACAGTCCAACACCACAGCGGACGTTACCAAATGTCGTCACGGGCACGCCCGTCGTCTGGGCCGATGGAGAAGCTCTGGAGCTCCGTGAACAAAATACTCGGCCTCCAGCACGGTTCAATGACGCTTCGCTGGTGAAAACACTCGAAGAAAAGGGCATTGGTCGACCGAGTACCTATGCCCAGATCATCCAGAATCTCCTGGACAAGGGTTACTGCTTCCGACGCAGTGGCCGTATGATTGTACCCACCTTTATGGGGATAGCAGTTGTTCATCTGCTGAAGGAATTCATGCCCCATCTTGTGGATTACAACTTCACCGCCGACATGGAATCACAGCTCGATTCCATCGCACGCGGTGAATACGATCCGACCCTCTATCTGTCCCAGTTCTACAATGATGGTTTTGGCAAGGATAAGGACGGGAGCAGTGTGCCTGGCCTTGTCGATCTTCTGAATCAGGTACGAGATGAAATCGACCCAAGAAAGGCCTGTACAATAGCCATCGGTGAAAACGACGCTGGAGATGTTGTACAAGTACGCATCGGCCGCTACGGCCCGTTTGTACAGGTTGGTGATGCCACATCTCCCATCCCAGACGATCAGGCCCCTGACGAATTAACCCTGGAAGTTGTGGCTGAGCTGATTGCAGCTCGAGAACGTGGGGAAACTCCTCTGGGCCATGACGATAAAGAACATCCCGTTTACCTACGAAATGGGCGCTTCGGCTGGTATGTAGAACTAGGCGACGATGAAGCGGAGAAACCCAAGCGTGTCAGTCTATCCGAGGGGATGGATCCCGAAGCCATTGATCTGGAAACGGCTATCCGCCAGTTGAGCCTCCCCAAAACCCTGGGCGTCTATCCGAGTACCGATGAAGAGATCACAGCAAACGTCGGCCGATACGGAGATTATGTCCGAAGCGGTAAGCAAACGCGCTCCCTAAAGAACATCGCCTTCGCCATTGATGTCACGCTGGAACAGGCCATAAAAGCCCTGGACGAGCAAGTCCGAAAGAAAGAGGGTGTCGTCCTGGGCAAAGATCCGACCACGGATGCAGAAGTTCGCCTCATGGACGGACGGTATGGTCCATATTTGACCAACGGTGAACTCAACGCCTCCATACCCAAGAATCAAACGACCGAGGACATCACTCTTGAGTTTGCTTTGAATTACCTGAAAGAGAAGGGAAAGGCCCCCAAACGTCGGGGTCGGAAAAAGCAAGCGAAACAAGCCTGACCCGATCGTGCAAGATATGAATTCCGGAACCAATAATACCAGAGCCCCGGGAACAGTCGCGGTTATTGGTGGCGGGCTGGCAGGGTGCGAATGTGCGTATCAACTATCCAAAGCGGGCGTAGGCACCACTCTGTTCGAGATGAGGCCGGGCAAGCGAAGCCGTGCGCATAAGACAGATAATCTTGCCGAACTCGTCTGCAGCAACTCCTTTCGAGCTGCCAGCACCGAGAACGCGGTGGGACTCATCAAGGAAGAAATGAGGAGACTGGGTTCCTTGATTATGGAGGTGGCAGACGTCTCAACTGTGCCCGCGGGTGGTGCCCATGCGGTCGACCGAGATCGATTCGCAGAAGGAGTGACCTCGGCCATTCATACGAACCCGAACATCCGGGTGGATCGCTCCGAGATAACGACTTTAGAGGCTGCAGAACTCGCCTCGTTCAAGGCCATCGTGGTAGCAACGGGACCGCTGACATCGCAAAGCCTGGCGGCCGACCTCGTTCAACGAACCGACAAAGAGCGTCTTTACTTTTACGACGCCATCGCCCCGGTCGTGGAGGCAGACTCCATAGACGATTCCATCGTTTTCGCAGCGTCCAGATACGGCAAGGGAGGAGACGACTATCTGAATTGTCCCATGGACGAAAGCACATACAACCAGTTTATTGATGAGCTTTTGGCAGCTGAAAAAGTGCCACTACACGACACGGATGATCCCAGGTTTTTTCCAGGCTGCCAACCAATCGAAGAGATCGCACGCCAAGGTCGCCTAACCCCCGCATTTGGGCCGATGAAACCGGTAGGACTGACAGACCCACGCACTGGTAAGCGTCCCTTTGCGGTGGTGCAACTTCGAACCGAAAATACGGCCTGTACCGCCTATAATCTGGTTGGATTTCAAACACGTCTGAAATATCCAGAACAAAAGCGGGTCCTTTCTCTGATCCCGGGTCTATCGGACGCCGTTTTCTTACGCATGGGTTCGGTACACCGCAACACCTATATTGATAGCCCTCGTCTATTGGATGACCGTTTACGACTCGTCGGCACGCCCCGAATACGATTCGCAGGCCAGATCACTGGTGTCGAAGGATATGTTGAGAGCACCGCTTGTGGACTTTTACAGGGTCTCTATACGGCTGCGGAACTCTTAAATAAGGACCTCAGCCCACCCCCATCCACGACCGCCCTGGGCTCCATGCTGGCCCACTTACGATCGACTGTCACCGATGACTTTCAGCCTTCAAACATTCATTGGGGACATTTCCCACCGCTTATGGGTGATCTACCTCGAGGCCGTCGCGGCCGTCGCGAACGACGCGGCATGATGGCCGAGCGCTCGCTGGCTGCATTGGATATCTGGCGTAGAACCGTAACCGACACCTTGCAGGATAGCACCGCCATATTCTGAACCCGCGGGCTCGCATCTCATCGATTACCAGCCTCTGGCAACGGTATCTCCAGGTACATTGGCCGTCCACAAGCTTGACGGTTCATCAGACCAACTCTACCATTCCATTGGGGCCTGTAATGTCCACAACTGCCCCGGTCAGGTATTTGATAGCCAGGATTGATTCAATATGGCGAAGAAAAAGACAACTGGTAGCGGCGGAAAGAAGGGGAAAAAAGGTAAAGGTGGTGTACAGAATCTTCCAGCCGTCTTAAACGAAAAAGGTCTTGGAGACATTCTTCTGCGCGAGAAGATTGTCGATCCTGAAAGACTGGACAAGGCGAAACGAGAAGTTGAGCGTCGCGGTGGCCGATTGACCGGTACGCTTGCCAAGCTTGGTCTCGTGGAGGAGACCAAGCTGGTCGACTTTATGAGTCGCCACTACGGGGTGCCCTCCGTATCACTCGGGGAAGCCGCAGTAGACCCCACCGTAATCGATCTGATTCCCCGCGAAGTCTGTGAACGACATTGCCTGTTGCCTATCCGACAACAGGGCTCATCACTAATTGTGGCGATGAGTGACCCATCCAATATCTACGCCATCGATGATGTTAAGTTCCTCACCGGGCTTAGCGTGGAAGTGGTCTGCGCTGCCGACACAGAGATCCGGGCCGCCATCGAGCGACATTACGGCACGAACGAATACGCCGAGATGATGGAAGAACTCGGGGAAACCGAAGTCGAGTTCCTGACGGACGACGATGAGCTGGACATCGACGAACTGGAGAGCGCCTCGCAAGAAGCACCAGTCGTCCGGCTGGTGAACTTGATTCTCGTAGATGCCATTACCCGTGGTGCCAGCGATATTCACATTGAACCCTATGAAAAGAACTTTCGCGTACGGTACCGGGTAGACGGTGTGCTGTCTGAGGTTATGACACCACCTGTAAAGCTGAGGAACGCGATCACCAGTCGTCTCAAGATCATGTCCGAAATGGACATCGCCGAGCGACGCCTCCCACAGGATGGACGTATCAAGCTGGTTATGGGTCGGCAAAAAGAAGTCGACTTCCGTGTGTCCGTTCTTCCCTGCATTCATGGCGAAAAGATCGTCATGCGTATCCTGGATAAGAGCGCACTGCAGTTGGACATGACCCATCTGGGGTTTGAGGAAATTCAGTTGGATGTGTTCAAGGAGGCCATCTACCAACCATATGGCATGGTTCTCGTTACGGGCCCGACGGGTTCTGGGAAAACAACAACTCTATATTCAGCGCTAATGGACCTTAATAAGGTCAGTGACAACATCTCCTCAGCCGAAGACCCGGTCGAAATGGTCATTGAGGGCATCAATCAGGTGGCTATTCATGACACGATCGGCTTGAATTTCGCATCGGCCCTCCGTTCGTTCCTACGGCAAGATCCAGACATCATCATGGTCGGTGAGATCCGCGATTTCGAAACCGCCGAAATCGCCGTAAAAGCCGCCCTTACGGGGCACCTCGTGCTGTCTACCATTCATACAAACGACGCCCCATCGACAGTCAATCGTTTGCTGAATATGGGTGTGGAACCCTTTTTGGTCACCGCGTCACTCAACGCGATCCTGGCACAACGTCTCGCTAGACGGATCTGCACGAACTGTGCAGAACCTCTCGAAGTCGCGGGCGATGCCCTGGTCGCCGCGGGGATGGCAGAGGCCACTCTCGAGGATTGCACGCCGATGATGGGAAGGGGATGCCACAAATGCAATGAAACCGGCTATAAGGGCCGTGTGGCTCTCTACGAAATCATGCCGATGTCCGAAGAGCTCAAAGAAGCAGTGCTCCAGGGATATTCGGCTATTGAACTTAAGCGTGAGGCTATCCGACTCGGTATGCGAACCCTTCGAGCCTCCGGTCTTACAAAGGTGGCCGAAGGAATGACAACCCTGGAAGAAGTGATTCGCGTCAGCCGCCAGGATTAGGTCGTAGAGGGGAAAGTACATGGACATCCATCAACTGCTCAATACGATGTTGAAGATGGGTGCAAGTGACTTGCATATCTCGGCCGACTCGCCTCCTGTCTTACGAATAAACGGCCAGATCTATCCGCTCAAAGCGGCGGTTCTGACTCCCGAACTGACCAGAGCCCTGGCTTACAATCTTCTCAACGAAGAACAGAGACAAACGTTCGAGAAGGACCATGAAATCGACCTATCGTTTTCATGGAAAGGGCGAAGCCGTTTTCGGGCCAACTTTTTCATGCAGCGTGGCGCTATGTCGGGCACCATTCGCCAGATACCTAATGATATTCCGGGCCTGGACACCCTTGGGTTACCACCGGTCGTTGAAGAACTGGCAAAACGGCCCAATGGCCTCATTCTTGTCACGGGACCAACCGGATCGGGAAAATCGACGACTCTCGCAGCTATCATTGATCAGATTAATCGCACCCAACGTGGGCATATTCTGACCATAGAAGATCCGATCGAATTCGTGCACACGCACCGAAATTGCATCATCAATCAACGGGAGGTCGGGTCCGATACCGAGTCGTTCACGAAGGCCCTACGTTATGTGCTACGCCAGGACCCGGATTTCGTTCTTCTCGGTGAGATCCGGGATCTGAACTCCATGGAGGCCGCCTTACGGATCAGCGAAACTGGACACCTTGTTCTCGCAACGCTGCACACCAACAATACCATCCAGACAATCCACCGGATCATTGATTTCTTTCCATCCAGTCAACAAGAGATGGTTCGCACCCAATTATCATTCGTGCTCGCGGCTGTGATCAGCCAGCATCTGATTATTAATCATGATGGTCGCGGGAGGTCTTTAAGCACCGAAATAATGATCCCTAACGCCGCGATTCGAAACCTCATCCGTGAAGACAAAACCCATCAAATCTACTCGCAGATGCAGATGGGCCAGCTCCAGTATGGTATGCAGACAATGAACCAGAGCCTC